>JAFKKP010000036.1 GCA_017305515.1 Hyphomicrobiales bacterium | reverse complement strand
ATTCTGCGGCAGACGTGTCTGCCAATCCTTCACCAGCAATTCCTTGCTGGCGATGGCGTCGATGTCGTAGGCGAGCGCGAGCGTGACGACATCGGCCTGAAGCCCGTCGATCACTGAGCGCGCCTGCGAACCTGAGCCGCCATGCGACTGCTTGATCTCGATGCTTTTGCCGGTGTCCTTTTGATAGGCGGTGGCGAACGACTTGTTGAAGTCGACGTAAAGTTCGCGCGTCGGATCGTAGGACACGTTCAGCAGCGTGACATCGGCTGCGAGCGCGGCGCTCGTCAGGGAAACAGAGCTTGCAATGAGCAAACCCGCGACAACGCGGCGTGCGCGACGAAACATTTTAGTCTCCATTCAGCGTGATGGCTTCATTGCCATCTGGAAGCGCCGAAAATCGTGAGAAAGCATGCCCAAGTCAACGAAACCAGATTTCATTCTTTGAGACTCGAAGACGTAAACGTTCTTGTGAAAACTTGGTTCTCGGAAAATATCGGTCTCAGTGCGAATCTGCGGCTTCGGACGAAACATGAATGCCGCATTCGATCTTGTCCCTGTCGCGCCAGCGGCCTGCGCGCGGGTCTTCGCCGGGCTTGGTGCGTGTCGTGCAAGGCATACAGCCGATCGACGTAAATCCCGATGCGACCAAAGGATGCGGCGGCAGATTCAATTTTGAATAAAGAGCTTTCAGTTCTTCGGGCGAGACATTGGCGAGCGGATTGAATTTCAATCTTTCCCCTTCCGCCTCCACCACCGGAATCGTCGCGCGAAGCCCGCCCTGAAAACGCTTGCGGCCGTTGATCCAGGCCTCGAACGGTTTCAGCGCGCGGGCCAGCGGCTCGACCTTGCGGATAAAGCAGCATCGGTCGGGATTCGAAAACCAGAGATCACGATCCTTGTCGTCACGCTCCAGATTGTCATCGAGCGGATGAATGGTACGAACGTCTCTCAGTCCGAACAGCCCGGTCAGCGTATCGCGATAGGACAGCGTTTCCTCGAACATCCATCCTGTGTCGAGAAATACCACCGGAATGGCCGGATCGACATCGGAGGCGAATTTGAGAAGTGCCGCCGACTCAGATCCGAACGACGACACCACCGCGAGCCTGTCGCGGCCAACCTCGTGCAACGCGGTGGCGATAATCTCACGAGGAGAAGCCCGGCTGAGATCGCGATCCAGCGCCGCCGCCCGCGCCATCGTCAGCGCAGATACAGGTTGCGCCGGCGGCTCGGCTGGAAACGGACGCGAGATGCTGTTCACGATCGCGCCCCTTCCGGCATGCGCATCAGACGGCGATGAAACGCCGTGACGCGGCCGTCGCCTGTCGGCTGGTAAAACACCGAGAAACGATGCGATGCTTCGACAAAAACCTTCGCATCGGAATCCTTTTTCACCTCGAAGGAATCGAAGCCGGCGCGCAGCATGAACATGAACTGGTCGCGCAGCACTTGTCCCGTAGCGCGCAGTTCGCCTTTGAACTTGAAGCGTTCACGCAACAGGCGCGCCTGCGTGTAAGCGCGGCCATCGCGGAACGTCGGAAAGATAAGCGCGACCGCCGCCAGCTTCGGCAGATGTGGCACCAGTTCGTCGATGTCGCGATTGTTGGGCCAAAGAACCCCGACCTTGCCATCGCGCGACAAGGCCGCATCCGGATTGGCGATGAAGCGCGCGGCTGAGATCAGCACCGCGACCTCTGCCGGTATCGGCGCATCGTCCACGAGATGCACGAAATCGTCCGCGACGATGGCGCTGCCCTTAACGAGTGGCATAGACGCGCTCCCGAAAAGGCTCAACGCCGAGCCGCTTCACCGCGTCGATGAACAGTTCATCGGGCCGCTGGCGCAGCGCGAGATATGCTTCGACAATATCCTCCACCACATCCGCAACCTGATCGTAAGGCACAGCCGGTCCGATCAGATCGCCGAGCTTTGCGTTCTCGTCCGCGCGCCCCCCGATGGTGATCTGGTAAACTTCCTGGCCGTTCTTTTCGACGCCGAGAATGCCGATGTGGCCGACGTGATGATGACCGCAGGCATTGATGCAGCCTGAAATATTGATGTGCAGACGACCGATGAGATTTGCCGTCTCAAGATTGGCGAAGCGGCGCGTGATTTCCTGTGCGACCGGGATCGAACGCGCATTGGCAAGCGAACAATAATCGAGACCCGGACATGAGATGATGTCCGACACGAGATTCACGTTCGGTGTCGCGACGCCGATCTTGTCGAGCTCGCGCCACAATGCAGGTAGATCGCGCTTTGCGACGTTCGGGAAGGCCAGATTTTGTTCATGGCCGACACGAATTTCGCCGAAGGAATATTTCTCGGCAAGATCGGCAATCGCGTCCATCTGTTCGGCGGTCGCGTCGCCCGGAGGTGCGCCGGTCGGCTTGAGCGACAGCGTAACGATGGAATAGCCCGGCACTTTATGGGCGAAGGTCGAATTCCTGCGCCACGCCTCGAATTTCGGATCGTGCGCCGCCTTCTTCAATTCGTCAGGCAAATTCGGGAGATTTGTCTCATAGGCCGGATAGGAAAAGCGCGAACGAATATCCTCGACCTCCGCGTCGTCGAGCGTCAGCGCACCGTCGCGCATCTGCGCCCATTCCTCCTCGACTTCCTGTTTGAATTTCCCGACGCCGAGTTCGTGGACGAGAATCTTGATCCGCGCCTTGTAGATATTGTCGCGGCGGCCGTACTGATTGTAGACGCGCAGAATCGCCTCGACGTAACTGAGGATGTCGTGGTGTGAGACGAACTCATTGATCGTTTTGCCGATGAACGGCGTGCGGCCCAATCCGCCGCCGACCAGCACTTCAAATCCGGTTTCGCCCGCCGCGTTCTTATGAATGCGCAGGCCGATGTCATGCACCTTGATCGCAGCGCGGTCATGCTCGGACGCAGTGATGGCGAATTTGAACTTGCGCGGCAAGAACGTGAATTCCGGATGCAGCGTCGAATATTGCCGCAGGATTTCCGCCCAGATGCGCGGGTCTTCCACTTCGCCGGGCGCAACGCCGGCCCATTGATCGGCGGTGATGTTGCGGATGCAATTGCCGCTCGTCTGCATCGCATGGATGCCAACCTCGGCAAGATCGGCCAGCGCGTCCGGCAATTCGGCGAGCTTGATCCAGTTGAACTGGATGTTCTGACGCGTCGTGAAATGGCCGTAGCCGCGGTCGTATTTGCGCGCGACATGCGCCAGCGCGCTCATCTGCTTCGACGACATCGTGCCGTAGGGAATGGCGATCCGCAGCATGTAGGCATGCAACTGAAGATAGACGCCGTTCATCAATCGTAACGACTTGAATTCGTCCTCGGTCAGTTCGCCGGAAAGACGTCGGGCGACCTGATCGCGAAATTCCGTGACACGTTCGTTGACAATGGTGCGATCGAGTTCGTCGTAAGCGTACATGGTACTGTTTTTCTTGTTTGCCTTATGCGGAGAGCGGAAGCGGGAAGCTCGTGCCCTTGACACGGATTTCCTCGCGCAGATTGCCGGGGGTGACGACGCTTCCATTGACGCGCACTGGCGCGATGTAGGCGCCGACCGCACCCAGATCGTCGGCGACCGCTTCTGACAGCAGTTTGCGCGCATCGTCGGCGGTGCTTACGACCTTTGCGTCGGAAATATTGCCGGACCAGCCGTGCGCCGTGCGCCAGATCACAATGCCATCGCGCGTGCGATTGGCGGTGACGACAGAGGGACCGTTGATTTTGATTTTCTGTTGCAGAGGGGATGTCATTCGGCAGCCATCATGAGTTGAGTGAGAAACTGTTGCGGGTTTGAATTTTTCCAAGGTAGCGAGTGAGAAACCACGTCGCCGATCACAAGAATCGCCGGGCCGTTCCCGATCTGCGTCACGAGCGACGGCAGATCGTCGAGCGTTCCAACGACAGCTTTCGAGTCCGGCCGCGAGACCCGCGCGAACACGCCGACCGGCGTTTGCATCGGGCGCCCCGCTTTGAGCAGGCCGTCGCGAATGGCTGAAGCCGCGCTGATGCCCATGTAGACGACGACCGTCATCCTGGTGTCGGTCAGCGCCGTCCAGTCAACATTGCCGGCGTCCTCGGCCTTATGCGCCGTGAGAAACGTGATGCGCAGCGCCTGCTTGCGGAATGTCAGCGGCACTTCAAATTCGGCGGCGGCGCCGACGCCCGCGGTGATGCCGGGAATGATCGCGTAAGCAACGCCTGCATCGCGCAGCGCCGCGACCTCTTCGCCGCCGCGCCCGAACACGAACGGATCGCCGCCTTTCAATCGCACCACGCGCTTGCCGTCGCGCGCGGCCTCGATCATCAGCGCATTGGTCGCGTCCTGACCGATTCCCGGTTTGCCGATGCGTCGACCGACCGAAACCCGCGCTGCATCGCGACGCACACGATCCAAAATTTCAGCCGAGACGAGATCATCGTAAAAAACGATGTCCGCGTCCTGTAGCGCGCGCAGCGCCTTGATCGTCAGCAAATCGGGATCGCCCGGACCCGCACCGACGAGTGAGACAAAGCCGTTGCTCTTTGAAGATGCGAACGCTTCATGATCCGAAATATTGTCGAGCAGACGATTGGCGTCATCCGATTTCCCGGCGAGCGCCAAAGTGCCGATGGGGCCATCCACGACGCGCTCCCAGAACTTTCGGCGCGAGGCCATGTCGGGCAATTTCATTTTCACGCGCTCGCGCCATGAACCGATCAGCGCCGACAACTCGCCGATGCGCGCGGGCAAAACCTTCTCGATGTTTTCGCGAATGCGCCGCGCCAGCACGGGAGCCGATCCTCCGGTGCCGACGGCAACGACGACATCGCCGCGATCGACGATGGCGGGGAAAATGAAAGTCGAGTGAGAGACTTCGTCCATCACATTGACGGGAATGCCTGCGGCCTTCGCGCGCGCTGCCATCGCGTGGCCGGTGTCGCCCGCGCCCGCGCACAGAACCGCGATCACGTTGGACAGATCGGCAGTCAGCGGATCGCCGCTCGCGCGTTCGACGCGCGCCGATTCATCGGGAGAAAAATTTTTCAGATCGTGATTGCCGTCCGTCGCGAACCAGCGCACCTGCGCACCCGCCGCCAGCAGCAATCGCAATTTTGCCTGCGCAAGCTCGCCCTGCCCGACCAGAAGTATCGGTCCGGCTTTGAGATCGAGAAAGATAGGCAGGAATCGCATACCGAAACTCCGCGCCCCGGATTTCCGGGTTGACTGGAATTATTTTCTATATATGTATCACACACACCGAATAAAGAGAAAAAAATTCTTTCTCTGCTGCACCGCAACGCTGGAAATAAGTACCACGAAATGCAATCAAAAGAGATGCATCTTCTCGTTACGGATCATGACGGCCAAGAGCACAAACTCGAGGCCCTGGAGGGCTGGCGCGTCATGGAAGTCATCCGTGATTGGGGCTTGCCTATCAAAGCGGAGTGCGGCGGCGCGTGCTCATGTGCGACGTGCCATGTCTATGTCGACAACGAATGGCTTCCCAAGCTCGTTCCCCCGAATGATGAAGAGATAGATCGTCTCGACGGGGCATTCTTTGTCGAATCCAATTCCCGCCTCGCTTGCCAACTCCTCGTCACGCCAGAAATGGACGGCATGCGCCTGACCCTTGCTCCCGGCACGGAGTGATGCATGTCCGCATACAAGCCTCGTTCGCTTGAACCCGTGTCGCTCGCTCCGTCGATGGATCATCTCGACGAACTTGAGGCACAGAGCATCTATATTTTCCGCGAAGCCTTCGCGCGGCTGAAAAAGCTCGCGCTGCTCTGGTCGCTCGGCAAAGACTCCAATGTGATGATCTGGCTCGCGCGCAAGGCCTTTTTCGGCAAGGTGCCGTTCCCAGCACTTCATGTCGATACGCAGAAGAAATTTCCCGAGATGTATGCGTTTCGCGAACGCTACGCAAAGGAATGGGGTCTCGATCTGCGCGTCGATTATTGCCCGCCGGTGGAAGCAGTCGACCCGACTTTGCCGCCAGCCGCACGCTCGGCTGCACGCAAGACTGAAGGACTGAAACTCGCACTCGCAAAATATGGCTTCGACGGATTGATCGCCGGTATTCGCCGCGACGAGGAAGCCACCCGCGCCAAGGAGCGCGTGTTTTCGCCGCGCGGCCTTGAAGGCGGATGGGACGTGCGCGACCAACCGCCGGAGTTCTGGGATCACTTCAACGCATCGGTGCCTCAGGGCGCGCATCTCCGCGTGCACCCGATCCTGCATTGGACCGAGGCGGACATCTGGGCCTACACCCAGCGCGAGAATATTCCGATCATCCCACTCTATCTGTCGAACAACGGCAAACGCTATCGCTCGCTCGGCGATCAGGACATTACGAACCCGGTCGAATCGAATGCGTCGAATATCGACGAAATTCTCGCCGAACTGAACGAGACGAAAATTCCGGAACGCGCCGGCCGCGCGCTCGATCACGAGACCGAGGACGCGTTCGAGCGGCTTCGTGTCGCCGGTTATCTCTAAGCGAAAATGACGTGAGCACCGCGATGAACATGATCCTTCCCCATGCCGCGGCCCTTACCACGCCAAACGGCACAACGCGCCCCCAGGTGCGTATCGTCATCGTCGGCCATGTCGATCACGGCAAGTCCACGCTGGTCGGCCGTCTGCTGCACGAAACCGGCAGTCTGCCGGACGGCAAACTCGAAATGCTTCAAGCCGTCAGCGCGCGGCGCGGCATGCCGTTCGAATGGTCGTTTCTGCTCGATGCTTTGCAGACCGAGCGCGACCAGGGCATCACCATCGACACCACACAGATTCGCTTCCGCACCAAATCGCGCGA
>JAFKKP010000035.1 GCA_017305515.1 Hyphomicrobiales bacterium | reverse complement strand
AATTCCGATGCGGGGGACCGAAGGCGTTACTCTTCGACCTTAATCGCATCGACGCGGTCTGGATAGAACGCGACGTTATCCCTGATCTGCGCGACGGCGGGATAGGGCGCCTCGTAGGTCCACACCGCGTTCTTGCCGCGTTCGCTCGATGCGATGCTGTAATAGGCGCAGTCGCCCTTGTAGGGGCAGTAGGTCGCATGATCGGTGCGCGAAAGCTGCGTCATGTCGACGTCCTTGCGCGGAATGTAATGCACCGGAGGATAGGAGGCTTCGCGCAGCGTCAGCGAGGCGCGCGTATCGGCGACGATTTTGCCGCCCGCCGTTACGACGATACGAGCCTTGCTCGGCTGAATCGCGATCGGATGGCCGGCGTCCGGCTGCCTGATGACCTTGTTCATGAGTGTCCTCGCTGCGAATTGCCGGGCTGATATGGGCCATCCGGCACTGTCACAAGCGCAATCCGCCCATGCATTTGGGTCATTTTGCTGCAAAATTCAGCGTTCAGCGTTAAGCATTCGCCTGTTCTAAGCGGTTCTTTTATTGCGGAAAATGACGCGATCCGATAAAAGCGACCCATCAACTTCGAGGACAAGATGGCCCACACATTTTCCGTGAATGAAGACGTTCGACACCAGATGCAGGGTCCGCAGGGCCGCGTTGGAAGTGGGCAATTGAATATCTACACCATCGTCAGCCGCCTGCCGCTCGAAGGCGACGGACGTCCGCGCTATCGCATCAAGAGCAAGACGGAAAATATCGAGCGCGTCGTCACCGAAGACCAGCTCAGCCGCTGCGCGTAAGAGCTGTCGCCGCGCGAACTTTGCGTAAGGCAGGCCGATGGCGCAGCCGTTCATCGTTTCCATTCCGCACAAGCTCGGCAAGGACGAAGCCGTCCGCCGGCTGAAGGCCGGTTTAGGCAGCGTCAAAAATCAATACAGCCAGATAGTGCAGGTCAACGAAGAGATCTGGAGCGGCGATCGTCTCGCCTTCAGCATTACCGCGCTCAAGCAGAACGCCAGCGGCACCATCGATGTCGCCGACGATCATGTGAAGCTGGAAGTGACGTTGCCGTGGCTGCTCGCCGGCATCGCGCATGGCGCGCAGGCGATGATCCGCGAACGCGCCAACCGCATGCTTGAGAAGAAATAAGCGGCTCGCTGTTGCCGAGCCGCTTTTTTATTTACCGATAGTAGTCGCGAAACGAACGCGGGCGCGGCGCCGGTCGCATCAGCATCGCGAGCGTGAAGCCGACCGCACCTGCGATCAGCAGCGCGCCGAGCGGCTGATCCTTCACCGCCGAAGCAACGGCCTTGTTGCCCTGACGATAATATTTTTCGCCCGCATCCAGCGCATCCTTGGCGTAGCTGCTTGCGTTATCGCCGAGATCGCGCGCGGCATCCTTCGCCTGACCGTAGATGTTCTGCACGGTTCCCGACGCTTCGCGTGCGCGGCCCGATGCGTCGCGCGCAGCATTTCCGGTTGCCTGTCCGAATGCGCTTTCGGCTTTTCCTGCGATGTCGTTGGCCGCGCCTGCAACTCGATCCTTGTCCATGACTCTTTTCTCCGAAGCGTGATTGCTGCGCGTTCAACGGCCGAAGGCCGCTTGGGTTCCCGCTATTCCCGATGGCGGCAGTTTTCTTAGCGCGTGCAAAAACAATTCGGCGTGTGGTGCGCTGGATTCGCATCGCGCCAGAAGCTAGGGTGCGGCTCCTTTCGGAAGGCACTTCATGCGCAACTTCATCACTCCGTCCCGCTCCATCGCGGTGGGCGAACGCGGCATGGTCGCGACCTCGCATCCGCAGGCGACGCTTGCGGCGCTCGACATATTGAAGGCCGGCGGCAATGCGATGGACGCGGCGATTGCCGCCGTCGCGCTGCAAGGAGTCGTCGAGCCGCAGATGACGGGTGTCGGCGGCGATTGCTTCGTTCTTTACTCGAAGAAGGGCGGCGCGCCGGTGTCGTTCAACGGCTCGGGGCGCACGCCTGCGAAAACCGATCTGGCGTCAGTCGCTGCGCGCATGAAGGACATTCCGCCGACAGCACCGGAAGGCGTGACGATACCGGGCGCGGTCGATGCGTGGTGCACTTTGAACAAGGCGCACGGATCGAAATCGCTGGACGAAATTTTCAAGCCCGCCATCGAGGCCGCCGAAAACGGATTTCGCATCACGCCGCGCGTCTCCGCCGACTGGAGCCGCAATCGTCCGCGCCTTGAGAGCAACGCGAACGCCAAGGCGCAGTATCTTCCAGGCGGCGCAGTCGCGAACATTGGGGATCGCCGCGATCAGCCGGCACTTGGCAAGACGCTGCGGAAAATCGCACGCGACGGTCGCAAGGCTTTTTACGAAGGCGAAGTGGCGGAAGAATTGGCTTCGGTGTTGCAGACGCTCGGCGGCGTGCATCAGGCATCCGACTTCGCCGCGCACAAGGGTGAGGATGTCACGCCGATCTCCACGACTTACGGCGGTCACGACATTCTCGAATGTCCGCCGAACGGGCAGGGCCTCGCGGCGCTGATGATCCTGCGGATTCTCGAAGGCTTCGAGATGAAGTCGTTGTCGGAAGCCGACCGCGTGCATGTGCTGGCGGAGGCGAGCAAAGCGGCCTATCGCGCGCGCGATGCGTTCTTCTGCGATCCGGCGTTCGGCAAGATCGACGCCAAGCATTTCCTTTCCGACAATTATATCGGCAAGCTGCGCGGCAAGATCGACATGAAGCGCGCGACCGCAAAGGTCGATTGGGACGAGATCGAGCACACCGACACTGTGTATGTGACGGTGGTGGATCGCGACCTTAACGCGGTGTCGTTTATCAATTCATTGTTCAATCCGTTCGGCAGCGGGATCTATGCGCCGAAGTCAGGCGTACTGCTGCACAATCGCGGTTATGGTTTCAGGCTGAAAGCCGGTCATCCGAATGCGCTCGCGCCGAACAAGCGGCCGGTGCACACCATCATTCCCGGCATGGTGATGAAGGGCGGCAAATGCGTGATGCCGTTCGGCGTGATGGGCGGGCACTATCAGGCGACCGGCCACGGCAATTTTCTCTCCAACGTGTTCGATCTCGGCATGGACATTCAGGCAGCAAGCGAATCGCCGCGCTCGTTTGCGTTCGATGGCGTGCTGTCGCTGGAGCCGACATTCGGCAAGGCAATCGGCGACGATCTTGCTTCGCGCGGCCACGAAGTGAAGTGGTCGGAAGTTGCGCTGGGCGGCTGTCAGGCGATCTGGATCGATCGCGAGCGCGGCGTTCTGCTCGGCGCCACCGATCACCGCAAGGACGGCGTCGCGCTCGGCTTCTAAGAAAAACGGGAGAGCCGCATGATCGATCTCAACGCATTGCCGTTCGACTCCGAGAAAATGCTGAGCGGCCTCAAGCCGTGGATCGAATGCGAAAGCCCGACCTACGATCCGCATGCCGTCAACCGTATGATGGATCTTGCGTCGAAAGAACTGGCAGCAAGCGGCGCGAAGGTCGAGCGCATCGCGGGGCGCTTAGGATTTGGCGATTGCGTGCGCGGCACGTTTCCGCACGCGAAGAAGACGCCCGGCATTCTGGTGATGGGTCATTTCGACACCGTGCATCCGGTCGGCACGCTGCAAAAACTCCCGTTCCGCCGCGACGGCGATAAATGTTTCGGCCCCGGCATCATGGACATGAAGGGCGGCAACTACGCCGCGCTCGAAGCGTTGCGCCAGTTGCAGCGCGCGAAGATCGAGACGCATCTGCCGGTGACGTTTCTTTTCACGAGCGACGAGGAAATCGGCAGCGCCTCGACGCGCGAGATGATCGAGGCGGAAGCAGCCAAACATAAATATGTGCTGGTGCCGGAGCCTGCGCGGTCCGAAGGCGGCGTGGTGACGGGACGTTATGCGATTGCGCGATTCAATCTCGAAGCGATTGGGCGACCGAGTCACGCGGGCGCGTTGCTTGCCGATGGCCGCTCTGCAATTCGCGTCATGGCCGACATGATACCTGTCATTGACGCGATGACCACCAGCGACTGCACGTTCAGCGTCGGCGTCGTGCATGGCGGGCAGTGGGTGAACTGCGTCGCGAGTTCGTGCACGGGTCAGGCGCTGTCGATGGCCAAGAAACAAAGCGATCTCGACGACGGCGTGAAACGCATGCTCGCTCTCAGCAAGAAGGACGCGCAGGGCGGCGAGTTCATCGTCACGCGCGGCGTGACGCGGCCGGTGTGGGAGCCGGACGGCAAGACGATGGCGCTTTACGAAACGGCGAAGCGCATTGCCGCCACGCTCGGCGTCGATCTGAAACATTCCAGCGCCGGCGGCGGATCGGACGGAAATTTCACCGGCGCGATGGGCATTGCGACGCTCGACGGTCTCGGCGTGCGCGGCGAGGGATTGCACACGCTCAACGAACACATCTTTGTTGAGAGTCTCGCAGAACGCGGAAGGCTGATGGCTGGATTACTCGCGGAGTTGAACTAGGTTCGCGCGGCTTCGACGGCGGCAGGCAGCTCGTCTGTAACAGTAGGCTTGGTCTCAATCGCAGGTGCGGTTCCGCGCAACGCCCGCGCTGTCATTCGCCGCACGGAGGCTTCCGCATCGCGCGCAATCTGCTTGCGGTCGGTATTCATGTCATAGGCGATGGCCTCGCCCCAGCTCACCGTGACATCGACTGCGCCGTTGGCGAGAACGTTCAGAAGATGCGGCACGAGGTCCATGTCGCCGTACCACGCGACTTTCTCGCGCAGCGCGCGGCCGACCGGCAGTCCGCCATAACGCACATAAGCCAGCGACACCGGCTGCACCGTCACGCGATCATGATGCGTGGCATCTCCGATGACGTGATGCACAGCGCCGATCAGCGCGGAGCGAAACGGCAGGATGCGGATGCCGTCGCTGGACGTGCCTTCGGGAAACAGCAGCACGGCATCGCCGCCGAGCAGACGATCCGCCATCGCGCGCGCATGATCGCCGGTCCTGTTGCGGCGCTCGCGCTCGATGAAGATCGTGCGCTGGAGCCGCGCCAGCCATCCGAACACCGGCCACGATTTCACTTCCGACTTGGCGACGAACGTCACCGGCGCGACGGCGCCGAGCACCGAAATGTCCGACCACGAGACGTGATTGGATAAAATGAGTACGGGCTTGTCCCTCGTCAATTGGCCGACCTGCGTGATGCGGATGCCGATGACGGCGCAATACAGCCGATGAAACAGCACCGGCACGTCGCGTTGCAGCCGCGTGCCCGTGATGAGGCCGATCAGATGAAACGGCAGCAGCACGAGCGCGATGACGACAAGCGAGAGTAGAACGAGGGCGGCGCGGATCATGAAATGTCTTGTCGAATTGGATTGCGGCGGCTGCTTATCACGTCAAAAGGCCGTAACGCCAAAAAAAATGCGGCCCCGGCCGAAACTGCGCAAAGGGGTTCGCGCGATATTTCAGCGGCTGGGACCGCGAGGGCTGTCCGCTCCGCGACGGGTGCTGCGGATCGGATGCGCCGGCAGGCTAGGTGCGGCTTTTAACAGAAGTATGACAGGCCTTAATTCGTCCACAGTGGAGGTCGCCGCACCGCAACTATGGTGTAAATGGCGCGTTGCGATGTTTCCGGAGCGGGCCGGACGATTTGGATTTCAGAGAGGATGCAAATGCCCACCTTCGTGTCGCCGTATCTGCTGCCGTTCCTTATGCTGGTGGCGTCCAACATTTTCATGACCTTCGCCTGGTATGGCCATCTGAAGTTCAAGGATTACTCGCTGCCGCTCGTCACCATGGTGAGCTGGGGCATCGCGTTCTTTGAATACTGGCTGGCTGTGCCCGCCAACCGCTGGGGCAGCGCGGTCTACACGGCGGCGCAACTCAAGACGATGCAGGAAGTGATTACACTCATCGTGTTCGCCGGATTCTCGGTGCTGTATCTGAAAGAGCCGCTGGGCTGGAATCACGCGCTCGGCTTCGCCCTCATCGCGGCAGGCGCGTTCTTCATCTTTCACAAATGGAGCTGAACGATCAGCAGCGCCGCGAGCACGACGATGGCCGCGGTGAGAGAGACAGTCACAACGACGGTCGGCGATTTCATTGACAGTCTCCAGCCCGCGAGCCTTCGCTCACGGCGCGATGCCGCAGTCCGGACGTGATGCCTGAATTTGGTCGCGGCGGATCAGCCGGCGATCGGTACCGCCGCCATCACCTTGATCGACAGCGCGGTCAACGCCACGACGAGGCACAGCGACAGCGTCGCCACCGCGAGCGAGGCCGCTGCGGCATTGGTCAAATTGAACGCGGCAATACGCGCCGAACGGTTCTGAAATCCGATGTTCGTCTCGTGCGAGCCACTCATGGCCGTCAATCCTTCGTTCGCGGCGAATCACCGCGCGAATCAAATGTGGCAGACCTCGCTGTCAGGATTGCGGCGGCGCGCGCGTGCAAAATGGCGGAAGCGCGGCAAAAGGGTTAAGGATGTCTTAACGCGTGGAATTTCGCGACGCTGTGGCTTTTCGGACTCGCAGCCTCACTGAGCGGCGTTGGCTTCGTGTTCGGGAATGTCGGCGCTCGCCATCATCGAGACGAAACGCGGCTCCTGCTCGACGCGTTTCAGCCACGCCCGCACGGACGGAAAGCCGGACAGATCGAAATCGCACTGATTGGCGACATGCGTGTAGCCGTACATCGCAATGTCCGCCACCGTCAGATGGCCCGCCGCGAAATAGTCGCGCGTCTTGAGATGGTTTTCCATCACGCGCAGCGCCGCATAGCCGCGCTCCATCCAGTCTTCGAGCGAATGCGTTTGCAGGTCGCGTCCGCCCTTCACCAGCACCAGCCAGAAATAGGCAGCGCCGACGCTCGGTTCGAGCGCATGCTGCTCGAAGAACATCCACTGCAATGCCTCGGCGCGATCGACGCGGTTTTCAGGCGCGAGTTGCGTGCCGATGGCGACATACCACAGGATCGCGTTCGACTCGGCGAGATAGCGGCC
>JAFKKP010000034.1 GCA_017305515.1 Hyphomicrobiales bacterium | reverse complement strand
CAGGCCTATTGCGACGGCGCTCTCGATCCTGTGGCGGCGGCTGAGTTCGAGCGGCGCATGACCGGCGACGCTGCGCTTCGGGCGCGACACGATCGGATCATGGCGCTGCGCCGTGCCTTGCGTTCCTTGCCGGCGGACAATCCGCCGAGAGATTTGCTGGCGCGCGTGACATCTGCGGTCGATGCGGAAAGTTCGGCCGGACACGGCTGGCCCTGGCGCGCGATGGCAGCGGCACTTCTGACGGGGATCATATTGACGAGCGGGGCGATGCTGGCGTTCGACCGCTATAACGCCCATCAGGAAGTGGCGAGCCGCGTCGTCGCAAATCACATTCGCGCGCTTCTGGCGCCGCAGCCCTTCGATGTCGCATCGTCCGACCGTCACACCGTCAAGCCGTGGTTCACGACGCGCGTTCCGGAATCGCCTCAGGTTGTCGATCTTGCCTCGCAGGGATTTACGCTTGCGGGCGGACGGGTCGATGTGATCGGCCGCGATCCGGTGGCGACGATCGTTTATAAACGCGCGCAGCACGCGATCAGTCTCACCACGCTTCGTCCCGGCCAATCGTTCTGGCCTGTCGCCATTGCCGGATACAATGTCCGCAGCTGGAGTGACCGCGATTTTACCTATGTCGCGGTCTCGGATCTGCCGAACGAGGATATCGAAGCCTTCGAGCGCGCGTTTACCGCCGGGCAATCCCGCTAGACGATAGCTTTCGCGGCCGCTCGACCTGCGTTGCGCCCGGAGAACAGGCAACCGCCAAGGAATGTTCCCTCCAGCGCGCGATAGCCGTGCACGCCGCCGCCGCCGAATCCCGCTGCTTCGCCCGCCGCATAAAGACCCGGGATGATCTGGCCGTCGCTGCCGAACACCTGCGAGTCGAGATTGGTCTCGAAACCGCCGAGCGTCTTGCGTGTCAGAATATTGAGCTTGACCGCAATCAGCGGACCATGCGCGGGATCGAGAATCTTGTGCGGCTTTGCGGTGCGGATCGCCTTGTCGCCGAAATAGCGCCGCGCATTGTGCAGACCCATCACCTGCGTGTCCTTGACATAAGGATTGTCGATCTGCCGGTCGCGCGCTTCGATCTGTTTTCGGATGAAGGCAGGATCGAGCAGGTTCGTTCCGCTTAGTTTGTTCATCGCGGCGACAAGGTCTTCGAGGTTTTCACGAACGATGAAGTCTTCGCCCTTGTCGCGGAAGGCCTGAACCGGCGGCGGTCCGCCCTTGGTGCCTGCGCGCCGGATAACCTGACGCCAGCTCTTGCCGGTGAGATCGGGATTCTGTTCGGAGCCTGAAAGTCCGAATTCTTTTTTGATGATGCTCTGCGTGAGGATGAACCACGTATATTCGTAGCCCGTCTTCATGATGTATTCGAGCTGGCCGAGCGTGTCGTAGCCGGGATAGAGGGGCGAAGGCAGGCGTTTGCCGGTTGCATCGAACCACAGCGATGACGGACCCGGCAGAATACGAATGCCGTGACCGGGCCAGATCGGATTCCAGTTGTGCACGCCTTCGACATAGTGCCACATCCGGTCGCGGTTGATGAGATGTCCGCCGGCGTTTACCGTGATTCCGATCATGCGTCCGTCGACATGACCGGGCACGCCGCTGACCATGTGCTTCGGCGGCGTACCGAGACGCTTCGGCCAATTCTGCCGGACGAGGTCGTGATTGCCGCCGATCCCGCCGGACGCGACGATCACCGCCTGACCCTTGAGAGAGAAGTCTCCGGTAGCATTGCGGTTCGAGCTTTCGCCGCGCGGTTCGTTCGAGGGAGCGAGAAGTTTCCCGCTGACGCCGGTAATCGCGTTGCCGCTCTTTTCCAATGCATCGACGCGATGGCGGAAATTGAAAACGATGCGGCCGGTGTTTGCGTGTTCGCGCGCGCGCCGCTCGAACGGTTCGACGACGCCGGGCCCGGTACCCCAGCTTAAATGAAATCTCGGAACCGAATTGCCGTGGCCCATGGCGTCATAGCCGCCGCGTTCCGCCCACCCGACGATCGGGAAAATGCGATGTCCCATGTCGCGCAGCCAGCCGCGCTTTTCTCCGGCAGCGAACGCAACGTAGGCCTCCGCCCATTTCTTCGGCCAGTGATCCTCTTCGCGGTCGAACGCCGCGGTTCCCATCCAATCCTGTAGCGCGAGATCGTAGGAATCCTTGATTCCGAGGCGCCGCTGTTCGGGACTATCGACAATAAACAGGCCGCCAAGCGACCAGAACGCCTGACCGCCGAGATTCTGCTCGCCTTCCTGATCGACCACGATCACGCGGCGTCCGGCGTCGGCGGCTTCAGTCGCTGCGACAAGGCCCGCAAGCCCTGCACCGACGACAATCACATCTGCATCGTTTGCCATTTTCTATGTTCCCCACCCGTGCGGAGTGAACCGCGCCGCGCAAACGCAGGTCAATGGAAATTGCGGCAAGGAGTGAGACCTCTTCCCAGACCAATGACGGTTTCTGTTCCAAATCGGGATGGCGTTAACGCAAGTGCAGCAACGTAGCAACACTAGGACAGAATCCGCGCCCATCCCGTTGCGCGATCTGGACAAAAACACGGACTGGCAACACGCTCAAGGTGCCCTGACGGACACAACGACTCAGGGCGACATGGGGCCGGCAATGAAGATTGTGAGGGGGATTTTCGCGGCAATTCTGCTGCTGTCGGGTGTGGCGACAAGCCAGGCGGTCGTTCGGATCGCAGAAGACCGCGGCGGCCGCATCGGAACCTATGTGGATAAATATCAGGGTCTTAAAAGCTCCGGCGAAACCGTCATGATCGACGGGCTTTGCGCGTCGGCCTGTACCATTGTGCTCGGTGCCGTGCCGCACGACAAGATTTGCGTGACCGCGCGCGCCAATCTCGGATTTCACGCGGCATGGGATTTCGGCTCGAGCGGGCGTCCCGTGACCAATCTCGAAGCGACCCAAATGCTGTATGAGATGTACCCGACCTCGATCCGAAGCTGGATCGCCAAGCGCGGCGGTCTTAAAACGCAGATGATTTTTCTGCGTGGGCGCGAACTTATGAGCTTTTACCGTCCGTGCTTCATGGATGCTCAGGCATCTGCTCATTCGCTCGGATCACGATAGTCCAATTTCACGAGATTTGCTCAGCACGACGTGATCTCCGCGATTGCGTCACCGCTTGCGCGCGGACCAGTCCCGATTTAACTCACCGGTGCTTATTCCCGTGATCGTGCGGGTCCAATGTCGGACGCCGGATACCCAATGGACAAAACGACAAGACCGCTCGCCGTCATCGCCGCCTTCGGCGCAAGTCTGGTCGTCGGCCTGCTGGTGACATTCTGGCTGGTTGGCGGTTTTAAAACCGTCACGGCGCCGGCCTCAATCGGCGGGGCGTTTCAGCTGACCGATCAGTCCGGCCAGACCGTCACCGAGAAGAGTCTTCTCGGCAAGCCGACCATCATCTTCTTCGGTTTCACGCACTGTCCCGACGTCTGCCCCACATCGCTGTTTGAAATGTCGGAAGTGCTGCGCGCGATGGGACCGGACGCCGCCAAGCTCAACGCCTATTTTATCTCCGTCGATCCAGAACGCGACACGGTGGCGGCGATGAAAGACTATCTATCGAGCTTCGATCCGAGCCTGAAAGGGTTGACAGGCACGCCGGAGCAGATCGCGCAGGTGGTTTCCGGCTATCGTGTTTACGCGAAGAAGGTGCCGTTGAAGGACGGCGACTACACGATGGACCACACCGCGCTGATCTATCTGATGGATCGCAACGGCAAATTCGTCAAACCGTTCGATCTCAAGCGCAAGCCGGAAGAAGCCGCCGCAGAGCTTAAGCGATACCTCTGAACGGCACGCGATCTGCCCTCGCTGCTTTGGCTGCCATTCTCGATGATATGCGTGAACTGCGCGCGAGGCCGTGTTCTGTTTTCTCCCAGCGGTAGGGTTCGTGCAGCAATTGGATGAGCGCGCGCCATGCGGCAAGCGACAGAAAAATCCAGTAGATCGGCGTGAGCGCCAGAACCCAGGCTTCATGCAGTAACCCTCGCCGCGACAATCCGTGCAGACCTACGACGACGGTCGACAGGTATCCGGCAGCAATCGTTGCGATGTGAAGCCCGGCAAACTGGCTTTGCAGGAATGACGGCGTGTCGCTGTCGAAGATCGCCATAATCGATTGCAGTGCGACTTCGCTCAGCAGAATAGGGTGGGCAAGCGCCGTCAGGACATTCCCTCCGACTACAATACTAAGCGTGAAAAATCCGCGCGCACCGGTATCCCGCCATAGTTGCAGCGGTGAGCGCATATGCACACTCCACGTCTGCATCCAGCCTTTCATCCACCGCGAGCGTTGCCGCAACCACGCTTCAAATCGCGCGGGCGCTTCCTCATAAGTCGTCGATTGAAACATCACGCTGCGATAGCCGAATCGTGCAAGCCGGAAGCCGAGGTCTGCATCCTCGGTAACATTGTAAGCATCCCAACCACCGCATTCTCGCAGTACCGACGTGCGGAAGTGATTGGACGAGCCGCCGAGCGGCAGAGGCATTTCAAATGTCGAGAACCCTTGGAGAAAGACGTCGAATTGCCCGGCATACTCCGCTGTGAACATACGTGCTAGCCAGCTATCGGACGTGTTGTCGATGCAAAGGCTTGCCTGAGCGCAGGCGACATCGTCGTGGTG
Organism: Hyphomicrobiales bacterium; assembly: GCA_017305515.1. GTDB lineage: Bacteria > Pseudomonadota > Alphaproteobacteria > Rhizobiales > Xanthobacteraceae > Afipia. The sequence goes on along the minus strand of JAFKKP010000034.1, from coordinate 2,297 downwards.
GGAGCGGAATGTATCGAGCGCCTTGCGTAGCTGATTTGGTTCGGGCCGGTCTTCGGCGTCGAATATGGTAATGAATGTTCCGCGCGCAAATTGCAGAGCGTAGTTCAGTGCTTTCGGTTTTGTCCGCGGACCGACATCGGGCGCGATCAGAACCTGCACATGGGGTAACGGACCGAGCTTTGAAATTGCGGCGCGTGTTTGCAGATCGTTCGGCTCGATGACGATTTTAATATCGAGTTTTTCACGCGGATAGTCGAGTGCATCTATGGATCGCATCAGCGCCCGGACTGATTTTGCTTCCCTGTAAAGCGCGGCGACAACGGTATAGACCGGCAGTTGATTGTCGCTCAGATGTGGAAGGCGCTTGCTGCGCTTTCGGGGAGCAAAACTTCCGGCTAGGCGCAGGCTCGTAAACAGCAAAAACCAGAACGCGAGAACGATGCTCGTTGCGTCAAAAGTAAATCCGGGCGCGATCGCGAAAAGCGCCGTGAAGAACAGATATCTCGTGGCGAGGCGCATGAATGACATGAATGGCGAGCGCCAGACAGGAATCGGCGCGGCCGAGAGATCGAAAAATTTCTCCGCAAGCCCGTCCGAAGCCAGACGGCCGAGAGTATTGTCCGTATGATTTGTCAGAAATTCGCGCAGGCGTGCCTGCGTTGTCACGCGTGTCCGATCGGCGACCGACGGATAGCGGGCAATCAGCCTCGCAATACGGCGCGCTGTATAGCCCGTGGGCGCGAAAATAAAATTGCGCTTCCCGCGATATTCGATCGGCAGAATTCCGTGACACGCAGCGTTCGGTAGCTCGTCGTCATGCAGCAGACAGTCGGATCGGTCGAGTTCGGCAAGCGTCTCGAAATTCAGTCCGGTGTGACGCGCGAAAAATCGAAGGTACTGCTCCTCCGAAATCGCGCCCCATCGAATGAGCACCTGATCGGCGCCGATTCCAATATCGAGGCCTCGCCGTTCCGCTGCGCGCAAGACGTCCGGGGCAAATACATTCTTCAGGCAATCGAGTTCGACTGCGGGGCTGGGTTCGCGGTGGCGCGCAGGATCGTTGTTGTTAGGCCGCGAAAGTCCGAGGAAGCCGCTTACGATTGATGAGAGAGAACGCGCGCGCCTCGCCGCGCGCCCGCGTCCGGGCGGCTCGACAGGTTTCGCAATCCGCCCAAATGCCCGGTCCCCCACGGCCATTCGACCGCTACCCCACGCAACAAACGGCACTCGCCTCGGGCTTGGGATGGTCTATAAGACCCACCACCCGAAAGCCTGCGATAATGCAACCACAGATTGTTTCGACCCACAATAAGCGATTGCGAGCCGCGCTGCCTGCAACCGCGGTTCTGCGTGTTGCGATCCTGATGCTGGCGCTTTCGCCAATGCCGGCTGCGGCGCAGACCGCGCCCGCGCCGCAGGCTTCAGCGCCGCAGGCCGTGCCCGGATTTTGGGATCCTCGCCGCCGGCCGGACCGGCCGGACCTTTCACGCGTGACTTTGATCCGCTTTCTCACCGAGACCGACTATCCGCCGTTCAATTTCACCGGCCCTGACGGCAATCCTGCGGGCTTTAACGTCGATCTGGCGCGCCTGATCTGCGAAGAGATCAAGGTGACGTGCACGATCCAGATGCGGCGATTCGAGACGCTGGTGGATGCGATCAACGGAAATCGGGGTGACGCGATAATAGCCTCGATGGCCGTGACGCCGCAGCTTCGCTCCAAGCTCGATTTCAGCGATCCGTACTACCGCGCGCCTGCGCGTTTCGTGTCCCGGCGCGATAATGTCATGGCCGAGGTGCGCCCCGAATTGCTTGAAGGCAAGAAGGTCGGCGCGATTGCGGGTTCGGCGCATGAGGCTTACCTGAAATCGCAGTTTACGGACGCGCAGATTGTCAGCTTCCCCAACGATGAGACGCTGCGGCTGGCGTTGCGGCGAAGCGAGGTGGACCTGATATTCGGCGATGCGATCTCGCTCGCGTTCTGGATCAACGGGACTGATTCCGCCGATTGCTGTGCATTCAGCGGAGGGCCGTTTGTGGAGGGCCGCTATTTCGGCGAAGGTATCGGCATCGGCGTCAAACGCGGCAACGACACGCTGCGTCAGGCGTTGAATTGGGCGATGTTCCGGCTTTGGGAAAAAGGGCGCTACACGGATTTATGGTTGCGCTATTTTTCGGTCAGCCCGTTCTGACCGCCGGAATAAAAATAAAATTCGTGGAGACTTTGGGTGAGTGAAGCAGCGACGACGCAGCCGGTGGATTTCGACCGCATGACGGCGGCAGACCTGCGCGCGCTT
>JAFKKP010000033.1 GCA_017305515.1 Hyphomicrobiales bacterium | reverse complement strand
CGCGCGTAATCATGCTGGGCGGAAACGCCGAGCGCCTTCATCGCCCGCCATGCCGGCATGTTCGAGCAGCCGATGTAACGGACCTTGCCCTGCCGCACGAGGTCGTCAAGCGCGCGCAGCGTCTCGTCGATCGGAGTTGCAAGATCGGCGCTGTGAATCTGGTAGAGGTCGATGTGATCGAGTTGCAGCCGCTTCAGGCTGGCCTCGACCGCGTCCATGATGTGTCCACGCGACAGGCCGACCGAATTCGGTCCGGGGCCGGTACGCACCCGCACTTTTGTGGCGATGATGACTTCGTCGCGCTTCACTTTGAGGTCACGCAGCGCCTGACCGAGAATGATCTCTGACAGTCCTTCCGAGTAGACGTTTGCCGTGTCGATGAAATTGACGCCGGCTTTCAGTGCGGCATCCACCAGCGCGTTCGATCCCGCCTGATCGACCTCGCCCATTTTCTTCCACATCTCGCCCTGGCCGCCGAAGGTCATGGTGCCGAGGCAGATTTCGGAGACGAACATGCCGGTGCGGCCGAGCGGGCGGTATTTCATGGGCGATCCTCGATGTTATTTTTGGCGGCGCGGAAAGCGCGGCAATGGCAGCGTGGGAATGCCGGACGCTATCAAGCCGCCGCATGCGCGGCAACACACGGTCAATTGATGCGCCTTGCCATTTCCTATCTGCGTCGCTTGACGGCCGCGATCTTCTTTTCATTCGCGCGTGGAAGGCTCTTGTTGGCGCGCGCAATCGAATCCGCGACGTGGTGCATCGACATCAGCGCGCTGCCAATGATCGCCTCGTCATGTTCGATCGGATAGACGACATAGGCCGGCATCGAGAATTCGGGTGCGCCGTTCACGATATGCAGACGCTTCGCCTCGATCTGGGGCCGCACGATGCGAAGCGGGAAATAGCCGGAGCCCCCGTTGCTCATCACATGCTGCAATCCGAGCCAGCCGATGTTCGCGGTGAGCGAAGGTCCGGTGAAGTTCGGAAAGAATGCGCTGTGGCGCGTGTAGAATTCCGGTCCCCAATCGACATAGACGTAACCCGGCTGCGGCTCAGGCGCGCTGTTCGGGTCGGTCGAAACCATCACCAGCCGTTCTTCAAAGAGCTGCTCGACCTTGAGGCCGGGGCGGCTCTGCGGCGTATACATCACGCCGATGTCGGTGCGGCCCTCGATCAGACCTTGCATTAATTCGGATTCGAGCGCGCTGTCGGCGCGGATCGAGATGTTGGGATTGCTGGTCTGCATCAGCGGCAGCCAGTGCAAAAGAAATTCTTCCCAAAGGCCGATGCGTCCGCCGATGTTGAGCGTGCCGCTGAAGCCTTTCGGAACTCCGATGTCGTGCCGCGCCCGTTCGACGGTGCGGACCAGGGCCGTTGCATGTTTCTGAAACTGGCGGCCTGCCGGCGTCAGCGTTGTGCCCGCCTTGTTGCGGACGAACAGCACGCAGCCGAGCTGGTCCTCCAGCGTGTGGATACGCGTGCTCACCGTGGACTGGCTGACGTGCAGCTTGTCCGCTGCGGAGATAAAATTGCCCTCCGCAACCACGGTCAAAAATGTACGCGCGAGCTCGGTGTCCATGATCTCCCCTCGCAGCACCGTTTTGGGCGGATTTTGATATATCGAAGAAACCGATATTAAAGTACATAATTATTCGTTTGCCAAAACTATGCGTCGGCCTACCTTCAAAGGCAAGTCATCGATGGGAAGGGATAAGCATGAGCACGATGAAGCAAGCGCAGCAGCCAACGCTGACGGCTCTGATCGCCTACTATCTGTCGAACATTTTTGCTTCGCCAAAGCCGCAATACACCGCCGACGACATCGCCGCAGCCATTGCCTGCGGCGGCAATCCGCCGGGCGTCTGACGAATTTTGCCAACAGGCGCTGTCCATCGCGTGATGGGCGGCACCTGTACGTTTCTACCCAAAGACTTGGCCGATAATCGTTCGCGATTATCGGCCTTTTTGTTTCAGCGATTGGGCGGCCGCGTCACGAGTTGATGTGAATGAAATCGCGCAGCAGCGGATAGATTTCGTTGTTCCATTTTTTGCCGCTGAAGACTCCATAATGGCCGACACCGGCCTGCATGTGATGGACCTTGCGATAGGCGCGCACGCCGGTGCAGAGGTCCTGCGCCGCCAGCGTCTGCCCGATGGAGCAGATGTCGTCCTTCTCGCCTTCCACGGTCATCAGGCCCATCTTCTTGATCGAGCCCGGCTTCACCGGGCGGCCTTTGTACATCAGCTTGCCCTGCGGCAAGAGATGCTCCTGGAACACGTCGCGGATGGTGTCGATATAAAAGTCTGCGGGCAGATCCATCACCGCGAAATACTCGTCGTAGAATGTCTTGATGGTTTCGGCTTTCTCGATGTTACCGTTGGCGAGATGCTCGTACAGATCCTTGTGCGACTTGATGTGACGTTCGAGATTCATCGACATGAAAGCCGTGACCTGAATGAAACCCGGATAGACCTTGCGCCACGCGCCCTTGCACTGCATCGGCACGTAGTTGATGAGATTGTCCTCGAACCATTTCAGCGGCTTTGATACCGCGAATTCATTGACCTTGGTCGGCGAGATACGGGTGTCGATCGGCCCCGCCATCAATGTGAGGCTCGCGGGCCGCGCCGGATGATTGTCTTCCGACATGATCGCGCAGGCGGCGAGCGCCGACACCGACGGCTGGCAGATCGCAATCATGTGCGACTTCGGCCCGATCTTGCCCATGAACGCGATCAGATGCTCGGTATATTCGTCGAGACCGAATTTGCCCGCCTCCACCGGAATGTCGCGCGGATTGTGCCAGTCGGTGATGTAGACGTCGTGATCCTGCAGCAGTGTCTGCACCGTGCCGCGCAGCAGCGTCGCGAAATGTCCCGACATCGGCGCGACGAGAAGTACCTTCGGCTGTTCAGGCGCGCCGTCCTTCTTGAAATGCAAAAGCGAACCGAACGGTGTCGACCAGGTGACTTCTTCAATGATGGGATATTTGCCGTTGCCGACCAGCACCGGATTGATGTCGTAGTCCGGCCGCGCATAGGTCAGCGTTGTGCGCGAGATCAGTTCGAGCGCAGCAGCAAGCCGACCGAACACCCTGTCGGACAGGCCTTCGGGCAGCAGTTTGATCGCGGCCTTGCCGGATGCGGCGCTGTTTCGGAACGGTGCCAGCATGTCCATCGTGTTCTGATAGGCCTGATACATCATAGGCGACATCCGATTCATTCCTGCCTTTGTGCCATGCAACATCGAAGCCAAAGCGCCGTCAATCGGCGCCGCGAATTGGCATGTGGTTTGCTGAGTTGAACGGGACGCAGGCGCTTAAATCGCGGGCAGACTTCGCCCGTTGTGTAGGCGCATGCGCATCTGTTCGGCGTGCGGAGGCTCAAACTTATGGCGAAGGCGACACTCACGATCAGCAGTAAGAACTATTCGTCGTGGTCGTTGCGCGGCTGGCTGATGACGAAGTTTTCGGGTCTTGAGTTCGACGAAATTCTCGTCGCCGCCGACGATCCGAGCATCAAGGCGGAAATGCTGCTGCTGTCGTCGTCCATATTGGTGCCGTGTCTGCGGCACGACGGCGCGACGGTTTGGGATACTCTGGCCATTGGCGAGTATCTCAACGATCTCTTTCCCGAAGCAGGCCTATTGCCGAAAGAGCGCATTCCAAGGGCACATTGCCGCTCGATCTGCGGCGAGATTCATTCCGGCTTTGCCACGCTTCGTTCGTCGCTGCCGGTGAACATTCGCGGGCATTTTCCCGGATTCAAAATCTGGTCGCGCGCACAGGCGGACATCGATCGCGTCTGCGCGATCTGGAGCGATTGTCTGGAAAAATCCGGCGGGCCGTTTCTTTTCGGGCATCGCTCGATGGCGGACGCGATGTATGCGCCGGTCGTCACGCGCTTTCTGACCTATGACGTGCAGATCAACTCCACGCTTGCGGCCTATGGAAAGCGGGTGATGGCATTGCCTGAAATGGCGGAATGGGTTGCCGCCGCGCGCGCGGAGCCTGCGGAGATCGAAGAGCTTGAGGTCGAATATTAGGCAGTGAACGCCCGATCGCTGTGCCGTTTGTTATTCGTGCCGGCAAGCCGCGTTACTTCGTGAGGTTGCGGGTGGCGAATTTATCGGGCGAGTAGCAAAACCTGCCCCGGCAAAAATGCAGGCCGCCCTTTGGTTTCAGCCACAACTTGCATTGCTCAAAACTTGTTCTGGCATCCCACTGGATTCGCCGCTGCGTGGCGCGGGATTCGCATGGTGCATTGCAGAAACAACCGGGCGCGGTCGTCGCGCCTGCTTGGAGGTTGCAATGAATGTCCACGTCCCCACCGATTTCAAATGGCCGGGCCTCACGCATCCCAACGGCAAACCCATCGGTCTCAACAAGAAAAAGTTCGTCGCCATCGACCGCGACAAGGAAGCGAAATTCGAGGCGACCTATCGCCCGCAGGCGCTCTACAACCGCGCCAACGCAGGCTTTCACGAAAACAACGAAGCGTTTCTGCTGCATGAAGTCGCGACCAATCTTCCGATCTATCGCGAGGACACCGGCCCGACCGACTTTCACCTTCATCTGCCGCCGGGCGGATTCCAGCTCGTGCTGGTCACGTCGGGCATGTTCACGTTCGATTATGACGGTCGTTTCTATAACGTCGGTCCGGGCGCCGTGATGCTGCAAAGCGCGATCGTGCATCGCCAGCTTTTCTACACATGGTCGGGCCTGTCGACCGAAGAGAACCTGAAGACGCCGCAGACCGTGGTGCCAGATCCGATGTCGATGGGTTATTCGGGAAAATTTCTCGAAGCCTTCATCACCGATCCGACGACGTTTCCCAATCCGACCATCGTCGGCCCGGATCAGATCGTTGAGGCGGAAACGCCGCGCGTTGCATGGACGCATCCGCTGCACGACCGTCCCGCAGATGCAGGCTTTTGGCTACAGGATCCGCTGGCGCTGGACGCGCTCTACAAGCCGCTCGCGGACGACGGCATCAAATCGCCGTCGCAGGTCTATGTGCGCGACATCGGCATCGAAGTGCCATCAGGCCATCTCGTCACCGGTCATATCATCGCAACCGATCCGTCCGGACACTCGCTGCTACCGAAAACTTCTTCGGCGAGCACGACGATGTCCGACTTCGCCAAGGGCGAGGTGGAAATCTACCGCGTGATCCGTGGCTCGGCAGAATTCAGGGAAGACGGCGCCAAAACGTTTGAGCTTGCGGTGGGCGATGTCGTCACGGCGGGCAAGGGTACAATCGAAATCACCGGTATCGGAGAAAATACCCAGATCCTCCGGCTGGGACTCTTGAGCGGCATGGACAGGCTCCGCTCGTGGACGCCTTCTCAACGCGACGAGATCGACGGTCTGGCCGGCAAGATCATCACGCGGAAAGACGTTCGCCCATTGCGCACCGAAGGCGCGCCCGTGGGCTATCTGTACGTCTGAACTTGTTACAACCCGATTTCCGTCATGCGGTCATGACAAAATGACCGGATGCTTGGAGAGTCGCGGCTTTGCATCGCATCGCATTTGTGATTCTCTTCCGGCTGTTTCTGCCGGGAGACATTCGCCATGCCGACACGCGCGCGCGTCGATGAATTCATAGCCGTCGTCGTCAGCGGCGACCATGCTGGCGCCATCGAGCGTTATTACACCGAAGACGCTAGCATGCAGGAAAACACGTCGCCGCCGCGCGTCGGCCGCGACACGCTTGTCGCATTCGAGAAGAATATCCTCGCGCAGATGAGCAAGGTTGAATCGCGCGCTCTGGTCTCGGTGGTCGAGGGCGATCGCGTGATGATCCACTGGAATTTCGACATGACCAACAAGGCAGGCCGCACGCGGCATTTCGACGAAGTGGCCGTGCAGGAATGGCGCGGCGACAGGATTTTCCGCGAACGGTTCTTCTACGATACGGGCAAGCCCGCCGCATGATTCAACCCGGAAGTGCCGACGAAACCTCATTCCGCTACGAGGGTTGGCTGGTCGTCGCCGTCTGTTTCATCGTGGCGACCTTCGCATGGGGCGCAGGCTTCTACGGGCTTGGCGTCTATCTCGTGGAATTGCAGCGCGCGAATAACTGGCCCGCATCGCTGATCTCGACCGCGACCACCGGCTATTATCTGTTCAGTTCGGTGCTTGTCGTGTTCGTCTCGGAGGCGATCCGCAAACTCGGGCCAAAACTGCTTCTCGTCAACGGCGTTCTCTGTATGGCGACCGGCATCGCGCTAGTGGGTCAAATCAAATCGATATGGCAGCTCTATGCGGTGTACGGGCTGATTTCGTTCGGCTGGGCAGGCACGAGTCTCGCCGCGATCAACAACACGCTCGGCCTTTGGTTCGACAAGAGGCGCGGCATGGCGATCAGCTACGCGCTCAACGGCGCGAGCATGGGCGGTGTGATCGGCGTGCCGCTACTGGTCGCAGCCATCGGCAAGTTCGGATTCGCCGGCACGCAGCTTGTCGCAGGCATGGTGATGGTCGCGATTGCGATCCCGGTTATTCTGCTGTGGGTGGGCACGCCGCCGAAGAAGACTTTGCCGCCGCCCGATGCGCTCGATCCCAAACCGCCGGTCGCGCAATCCGCCGCGCAGATTCGCGGCGAGGCATTCCGCGCGCTGCCGTTCTGGACCATTGTCATTCCGTTCGCGTCGGTCTTGCTGGCGCAGGTCGGCTTCATCGTTCACCAGATTTCGTTTCTCGATCCGATCATGGGCCGCGACAAGGCGAGCATCGCGGTGGCGCTGATGACGGCGTTCGCGGTGATCGGGCGTGTGCTGCTCGGTACCGTGATCGACCGCTTCGATCAGCGCATTGCGTCCGCGATTCTGTTTACAAGCCAGGCGTGCGCACTCCTGCTCGCGATCAACACGCGCAACGAATATGCACTGTTCGCGGCGTCCGCCGTGTTCGGATTTACGGTGGGCAATGCGATCACGCTGCCGTCGCTGATCGTGCAGCGCG
>JAFKKP010000309.1 GCA_017305515.1 Hyphomicrobiales bacterium | reverse complement strand
GAATGGACTCGACAACACATCGACGTGGGCCAGCAAATATTGGGGCGGCGCACTCTTCTGTCTTTTGGCCGACGTTGAAATTCGAGAACGAACGAACAATCGCGTGGGGCTGCAAGATGCAATGCGCGCGGTTTTGGCTGCTGGAGGAAACCATGAGGTCGATTGGTCGATCGAAAAAGTGCTGTCAGTTGCAGACGCCGCAACTGGTCTCAACGTATTGACCGGTCTTCACGACTCGATGGGAAGTAAACCCGTGCGACCGGATTTGGGCGCGCTCTGGTCGCGGCTGGGGCTGAAATTCGGGGGCGAAGATGTTTTAATCGATCCAACCGCTCCGCTTGCTCGCACCGTGGCAGCTATCACCCCAGGTCGGTAGTTTGACGGACCGAAATGTCAGATTTCAGGGGGTTTTCCGAAATGCCCGCCGCCCAGTCTTGGAGATCGGTTCGATTGGGTATGCGCGAGTTCGACCCCTCTCAAGGCAGCCACGCAGTCGGGTGTTGCGCAGGCCCGGTCGTTTCGCTTTGTGGCCTCGGCCAGTATGCCGGAAAATTTCGCCCGGCATGTATAGAAGCAATGGAATTCTCTCAGCGATTAAAAAAGACCCGCCCTTCAGCAGGGCGGGTCCAAAAATCTAGAAGCCGGCCGATTTACACGGCGTCTTTGGCGGCTTTAACCGGACGCGCGCGCACAATCTTGCGTGCGGGTTTGGCCTTGAACATCATCTCTTCGCCGGTGAACGGGTTCGTTCCCTTGCGCGCCTTGGTCGCGGGCTTCTTGATGACGACGAATTTGGCAAAGCCCGGCAGAAGAAAGACGCCGCTTTTCTTCAGTTCCTTGTAACCAACGGTCGCGAGCGTATCGAAAACGCTCTTGACCTGTTTCTTGGTGATTTCCGTTTCTTCAGCGATCTTCTCGATCAGCTGAGATTTCGACATCTGCATGTGTGCCTCTTATGATTCCGAAAGAGGCGCGATATTCACGCAAAAGCACGAGAAGGAAAGCACCCGGCGGAAGTTGCGAACAGGGAAGAAAGGCCCCCCTACGTGGTCCGCCCGCCAGCCGCCAGGGATCGGACATCGACCCGTTGGCCATTATTTTCCGGTTTTGATACGCTGTCGCCGGTCAACTGCCGGGTACATTCGATGCTGTCGTCGATCAGACGTAAGATTATGGGAATCGCACTGACTCTCATTGTCTTGATGGTGATCACCGCCTCGCTTTCGATGATTTCTGCGGTACGCATCGGCTACCGTCTGGATGACATCAATCAAAAATACATTCCCGCATACGGCGCTCTTGCGCGAACAAATCTTCGTTCCGTTGAAAGGGCTTTGGAGCTTCGCCGTATTTTGATTGCGAAGATGCAGGGAGCCGGTCAGGACGATGTCGCGGCAATTCGGAAAATGTTTGAAGAAAAAGGCGCAGACGTCGAGCGCGAGTCGGCTGCTGCGGCTGCGTCGATCGATGCGCTATTGAGAGACGATGGCGCTGTGGAGAATGTGCTGTCGTTGACAAGGCTGCAAGACCGTCTCCAGGCGGCGATGAGCGACTCGCGGCGCTATCTCAATGCCGAGATCGAGCACCTTTTGCGGGCGATCGACACCGGCAACAAGGATGAAATCAACGACGGCCTTGCCCGTGTCGACAGTCTTAGAAACGAGTTGAACAACAGGCTGGATTCGGTTCGCGCCGATATGCTCGTTGTTCTGCGCAGCGAATCGGACATTGCCGCTCGCAAACAATATCAGGCCACATTGATCGCCGCACTGACGACGGCTTTGGCCGCGATACTGGGCTTTGTCTTTTCGGCTTTGGTGAGCGATGGCGTAACCCGTCCGGTCAGACGGCTGCTTGAGGGTGCGCGCGCCGTCGAAGCAAGAAGGCTTGACGAAACGATCGCGGTTTCGTCGGAGGACGAAATCGGTCATCTCACAGTCGCCTTCAATCGCATGGTCGAACAGCTGCGGTTGAAGCAGCGCATCTATGAGACATTCGGTAAGTATATCGACCCGCGTGTCGTTGAAGGCCTGATCGAACCGCAGGCGCTGGCCTCCGAAGGGCAGCGCCGAACGATGACGATTCTGTTCTGCGATATCAAAGGATTCAGCAGCAACAGCGAAGACCTGTCGCCACAGGGCCCTGGTCAAGGTCGTCAATCGTTATCTGACGATCATGTCGGAGCCGATTCACGCACAAAGCGGCATCATCGACAAATATATCGGCGACGGCATCATGGCTTACTGGGGCCCTCCGTTCAACGAGGAAGGACAACATGCGAGGCTCGCGAGCTTTGCCGCGCTCGACATGATCGACCGGATCGGCGCTCTGAACGACGATCTTCTTGAGCAACTGGACGTTCGCCGATTGCCGGTGCCGCTGGACATGCGCATCGGGATAGCGACCGGAAAGGTCGTGGTTGGGAGTATCGGCTCCGAACTTATGATGAACTACACAGTGATCGGCGACACAGTGAATCTGGCATCGCGGCTGGAGGGTGCCAACAAGATCTACGGGTGCAGAATCCTTGCCTCGGAAGAAACGGTGAAGTCCGCGGGCGACACCATCGAAGTGCGCGAGATCGACAAGATCGTCGTTGCGGGTCAAACACGCGCGGAAACGGTCTTTGAAATTTTGGGCCGCAAGGGAACGTTGAATTCCGCTCAGATCGAATTCCGCACTCTGTTCGCAGAAGGATTGTCGGCCTATCGTCATCGGCAATGGGACGCGGCTCTCAAATCTTTCAAGTCAGCAATGGCTATTGAACGTAATGACGGCGCCTCACAAACATTCTTCGAACGAATTCAGGGCTTCTTGACGCATCCGCCTGCTGAGGGGTGGGACGGGTCGTGGAAACTCGAAAACAAATAAGCCGTTTTGATTGGATATGCGGCGTGTGCCGCCCCGATCGCAGCGCAGTCAGGTCTGCGCCTGAACTATCTCGCGGCGCAACACGATCATCCCCGTCTGGATGCAGTCGATTTATTAAAGTAGGCTTTCCACCGGCGGTCCGGATTTCGGCCTCGGCACATTTTGTCGCGGCCGGAATTTCGACTTCCGAGAGGAACGCGAGGGCGCCCGGTAAGTCGGCGCAAGATACGCAGAACGGGACCGTTAGAGTCGCCGCGTATCTGGGGGAGGGATGTTGGCAATGCTGGACTTCGTTCAGCAGTTGGTGAGCGGCGTTGCGCTCGGCTGTGTCTATGGCTTGATCGCGCTCGGCTTTGTTCTTGTTTACAAGGCCACCGAAGTCGTCAATTTCGCGCAGGGCGATTTGATGATGCTTGGCGGCTTTTTTGCCTTCACCTTCATCGGGCTGCTCGGCTTCAACTACTGGCTCGGTTTTGTCGCGGCCGTCGCGGCGATGGCGCTGTTCGGCATGCTCACGGAGCGCCTCGTCGTCAGACCGATCCTCGGCTATCCGCAATTTTCCATCATCATGGTCACGATCGGTCTGGGATTTTTCCTGCGCTCGGTCGCGGGAATGATCTGGGGCACCGACGATCTCAAGATCGAAACGCCGTTCAGCCAGGGCGTGCTGAAACTTGGCAGTCTCGTTCTGGCCTACGATAAATTGTCGGTCATTGCCGCGACGGTCATTCTCTGCGCTGCGCTTTATCTGTTCTTCAACAAGACGACGCTTGGCACGGCGATGCGCGCCACGTCCGAGAATATGCTCGCGGCATATTACATGGGCATCCCGGTCAAGCGCGTGGTCTCGATTGTCTGGGCGATCAGCGCCGCTGTCGCCACCTGCGCCGGCGTTCTTCTTGCGCCGATCACATTCATTCATTCCAATGTAGGTCTAGCGCTAGGCCTTAAAGCATTTCCCGCTGCGGTTCTCGGCGGCTTCGGCTCGATCCCCGGCGCAGTGGTCGGCGGCATCATCATCGGCGTGATCGAAAGTATGGCGGGCTTCTATCTTCCGCAAGGCTGGAAGGATGTTACGCCTTACATCGTGCTGCTTGCAGTGCTGCTGCTCAAACCTGAAGGCATTTTCGGCCTTCACGTCCGCAAGAAAGTTTGAGGGCGGGATGCGGTTTCTGTTCAAGACCGATTATGAAGACGACATCAGGCTGTTTCCGCACAGCGGCTACGTTGTCACCTACGCAGTGCTGTTCGCGTTTCTTCTCGCGGCGCCATTTGTTCTGAGCAGCTACCTCGTCAGCCAGCTTGTGTTCGTCTGCATCTACGCGACGGTCGGTGTCGGCCTGATGATCCTGACAGGCTTCACAGGGCAAGCATCGCTTGGGCATGCGGCATTCCTTGCCATCGGCGCTTACACGACAGCCTATCTTCAGCAGCTCGGCGTTCCGTTCTACGTCTATTTCATCGCCGCAGGTCTGCTCACCGGAGTGATCGGTGCGATGGTCGGATTTCCCGCGCTGCGGTTGCAGGGCATTTATCTCGTGATTGCCACGATCTCGTTCGCCTTCATCATCGAGGAAGTTCTTGCGCGTTGGGAACATGTGACCAACGGTAACGAGGGCATGCGCGTGCGCCCCATTCAGCTGTTCGGCAGCAGCATTCCGCGCGATGGGCCGATTTTCTACTACATGTGCCTTGGACTTCTTATCCTTGTCATTCTCGGCACGCTCAATCTCATGCGATCTCCCACGGGCCGCGCTTTCGTCGCCATCCGCGACAGCGAGACCGCCGCCAAAAGCATGGGCATTAACATCTCACTCTACAAGGTGAAGTCGTTCGCGATCAGCGCGGCGATCACGGGCCTTGCCGGGTGTCTGTTCGCGCACAAGCTGACATTCATCAGCCCGGAGATGTTCACGCTTCAGCTCTCCATCGAATTCATCATGGTCATTATTATCGGCGGCATTCTGAGCCTGCATGGTGCGGTGCTGGGCGCGATCTTCATCGTGATGGTCGATCCGTTTCTGACCTTCCTGAAAGACGATATTCCCGGCGTGCTGGCCGGAATTGTTGCAACTTTCGGCGCTGGTGCCGAACAGGCCGCGAGCGTTCAGAAAAACGTCGCTGCCGTTGCATCCGCCAACGGCTTGAAGGGCGCAATCTACGGACTCATCATCATCCTGTTCATCCTGTTCGAGCCTTACGGACTCTACGGACGCTGGCTGAAGATCAAACTGTTCTTCCAGCTATTCCCGCTCTACAAGCGCGCGACGTTCAAGCGGCAGAAGATTTATGTGAAGTCGGAGCGCAACCGATGAGCTATTTTCGCGCCGACAATCTTTCGCTGCACTTCGGCGGGCTCAAGGCCGTCGATTCGGTCAGCTTCGCAGCGGAGAAGGGCGAGATCCTGTCGATCATCGGCCCGAACGGCGCCGGCAAGAGTTCGATCTTCAATCTGATCTCGCGGCTCTACAATCCGACATCGGGGAAGCTCTATTTCGAGGATCAGGACATCACCGGCGAGCCGCCGTTCGGGATCGCGAAGCTCGGCATCGCGCGCACCTTTCAGAATATCGAGCTGTTCGAGAACGCGACGGTGCTCAGTAATCTGCTCGTCGGACGTCATCGGCACTGCACTACAAATCTTTGGCAGGAATTCCTGTTCACGCCCGAGGTTCGCCGCGACGAAAAAGCGCACCGCAGGCGCGTCGAACAGGTCATAGAATTTCTCGATCTCGCGCCGCACCGGGACAAGCTGATTTCAGGATTGCCCTACGGCGTGCGCAAGGTGATCGAACTGGCCCGCGCGCTTTGCACGGAGCCGAAACTCATTCTGCTGGACGAGCCGTCGTCCGGGCTGAACGTCGAGGAAACCGATGACATGTCGTTCTGGATTCGCGACATGAAAAGCGAACTCGGCATCACGGTTCTGATGGTCGAGCACGACATGACGCTCGTCAATCGTGTTTCGGATCGCGTCATCGCGCTGAACTACGGCAAGGTGCTGGCGATGGGAACGCCCGCCGAAGTGCAGGCGCACCCCGACGTCGTCGCAGCCTATCTCGGCGCATGAGGACGATGTCATGAGCAGCCCCGACACCATTCTCAAGCTGAGCAACATCGAAAGCTACTACGGCCCGATCATGGCCATTCGCGGCATCAGTCTCGAAGTGCCCCGCGGCCGGATTGTCACGCTGCTTGGCGCAAACGGCGCCGGCAAGACGACAGTTCTGAAGACGATCTCCGGCATTCTCGATCCGCAGAAAGGCAGCATCGAGTTTCAGGGCAAGCCGATCCAGCGCATGGAAGCGGATCGCATCGTGCGTCTCGGCCTCAGTCATGTGCCGGAAGGCCGCGAGGTGTTTCCGTTTCTCAGCGTGCGCGAAAACCTGATGATGGGCGCCTATCCGCGCAAGGATCGCGCCGGTGTCGCCGACGATCTGGAGCGCGTGTACGGTTACTTTCCGCGGCTGCGCGAGAGGTTGAGTCAGCCAGCAGGTCAGTTGTCGGGCGGGGAGCAGCAAATGCTCGCCATCGGCCGCGCGCTGATGAACAGACCGACGCTTCTCCTGCTGGATGAGCCGTCGCTGGGCCTGTCGCCCATTCTCGTCAAAGAGATTTTTACGATCATCAAGCGGGTCAATGCGGAGCAGGGCATGTCGATCCTGCTCGTCGAGCAGAACGCCAAGATTGCTCTGGAGACGGCGCACTATGGCTACGTTCTGGAGATCGGCCGCGTGGTGATGAACGATACATCCGAGCGATTGATGAAGTCGCAGGACATTCAGGAATTCTATCTCGGAGCGAAAGAAGAAGGCGCGCGAGGCGAACGGCGCTGGAAGAAAAAGAAAACCTGGAGATAATGGGACGATCGAAGGCCGGGCACCAAGACCTGGCTGCACAACAATAATGAGGAAACGCGAGACCTAAAGACCACGGAGCGAGCAATGGCGCGACCAGCCGTCCTGACCGTCGCAGATACGATTGCGAAGAGCTTTTTGTTGTCCGTCGAAAAACGCGGCGACCGGCCGGCGCTTCGCGAAAAGCGTCTCGGCGTCTGGCAATCGACGAGCTGGCGCGAGTGGCTTCAGAAATCCAAAGAAATCGCCTATGCGTTGCATGCCATAGGTTTTCGAGCCGGCGATGTCGCCTCCATCATGGCGAACCCGACGCCGGAGTGGGTTTTCGCCGATATGGGCGTGTTGTGTGCGGGTGGTGTTTCGTCCGGCATTTACCCGACCGACTCGGCCGCGCAGGTCGCGTATCTCGTCAACGATTCCCGAACCAAAGTCATTTTCGTCGAGGACGAAGAGCAGCTCGACAAGGTTCTGGCTTGCCGCTCACAATGTCCTTCGCTGGAGAAGATAGTTGTCTTCGACATGGAAGGTCTCGGCGGATTCAGCGATGCGATGGCGATGTCGATCGACGAATTCATGGCGCTGGGCCGCAACCATATGCAGGGGCGCGAAGGGCTGTGGAGCGAAATGATCGGAAGCCGCAGTGCTGAAGACCTTGCCATTCTTGTCTATACGTCTGGTACGACCGGCCCTCCCAAAGGCGCGATGCATTCCAACCGCAGCGTGACCCATCAGATGCGCTATGCGGATTACCTTCTGGTGCCGAGCGATGCCGAGGAGCGCCTGGTGTTTTTGCCGCTGTGTCATGTGGCTGAGCGGATCGGCGGATATTATCTGTCGCTCGCTGTCGGTTCGGTGATGAATTTCGCCGAGAGCCCCGAGACCGTACCGGACAATCTTCGCGAGGTGCAGCCAACGGCTTTCCTTGCCGTACCGCGCATCTGGGAGAAATTCTATTCGGCGATCACGATTGCGCTGAAGGACGCGACGCCGTTTCAGAAATGGATGTATGCGCGCGCGATGACAATCGGCAATCGCATGACCGAATACCGGCTTGAGCGGCGTCCCGCGCCGCTGTCATTGCGGCTATCGGCGAAGGCGGCCTACTGGCTGGTATTCCGCAACATCAGGCGAATGCTCGGTCTCGACCGGGTGCGTATCGCATTTACAGGCGCAGCCCCGATCGCGCCGGAACTGATCCGCTGGTATCTCGCCCTCGGCATCGATATGCGCGAGGTTTACGGCCAGACGGAGAATTGCGGCGTCGCGACGCTGATGCCGAACGATCACATCAAGCTCGGCTCGGTCGGCAAGGCCGCGCCTTGGGGAGAGGTGAAAATCTGTCCAAAGGGAGAGATTCTGATCCGCGGCGATTTTCTGTTCATGGGCTATCTCAATCAGCCGGAGAAAACCGCCGAGACCATCGACGCGCAGGGCTGGCTGCATACCGGCGACGTCGGCTCGATCGACAACGAAGGCTTCGTCAAAATCACCGACCGGATGAAGGACATCATCATCACGTCGGGCGGAAAGAACATCACGCCCTCCGAGATCGAAAATCAGCTCAAGTTCTCGCCCTATATTTCCGACGCGGTCGTGATCGGAGACAAGCGGCCGTATCTGACGTGTCTCGTCATGATCGATCAGGAGAATGTGGAGAAGTTCGCGCAGGACTACGACATCCCGTTCACGAACTATGCAAGTCTTTGCCGCGCGTCCGAAATTCAGGATCTCATCAAGGCGGAGATCGAAGCGGTGAACGAGAATTTCGCGCGCGTCGAGACGATCAAGAAATTTCATCTGATCGAGCGGCAGCTGACGCCTGAGGATGAGGAACTGACGCCGACCATGAAGCTCAAGCGCAGTTTCGTGAACAAGTCCTACGCGAGCGAAATCGAAGCGATGTATGGCATGAAAGCGACGGCGTAGATTCTGCCACAGCGACAGAGGAATTAGCGGACAAGAATAATTCCGCTCAACGGCGAAGGCGATGATGGCCCTGCCTTCGCTCAATACGGGCCAACAGAGAGGAGACGGACATGTCGAAATCGTTCAAGGCGCTGGGCCTCGCGATGGGAACGCTTGCGCTGACCCAACTGCCGGCCTTTGCGCAAACCAAAGTCACTAATGACGGCATCTCGGCCAAGGAGATCGTCATCGGAACCCATCAGGATTTGTCGGGCCCCATCAAGTTCTGGGGCGTTCCGGTGTCGAACGGCATGAAAATGGCCGCCGATGAAATCAACGCGGCCGGCGGCATCAATGGACGGATGCTCAAACTTGTCGTCGAGGACAGCGGCTACGATCCGAAGCGTGCCGTGCTCGCGTCGCAGAAGATGATCGAGAAGGACAAGATCTTTGCGATGGTCGGGCCGATGGGTTCGCCCACTGTGCTCGCCGCGCAGGACATCCTGTTCGACGCCGGTGTGTTGCAGCTGTTTCCGCTGACGGCAGCCGAGTTCACCTTCAAGTTCGATCCGGCGAAGCCGCAGGAGCGTCTGAAGTTCAATAACCTTCTGCCCTATGTGGAGAGCACGCGCGCCGCGGTCAAATACATGATCGAATGGAAGAAGTTCTCCAAGCCCTGCATCATGCATCAGGACGACGAGTACGGAAAAAACGTGCTTGACGGCTTCACGCAGCAGGTGGCGGCGATGAAGATGACGCCGGCCTCGGTGACGAGCTACAAGCGCGGCGCGTCCGACTTCAGCGCACAGGTCGCCAAGATGAAGTCGGATGGCTGCGATCTCGTCGTACTGGGAACGGTGATCCGTGAAACCATCGGTGCGATGGTTGAAGCCAAGAAGCTCGGCTGGGACGTGACGTTCCTCGGTGCCACGCCAACCAACGTGCTCGAAGTTCCGGCACTCGGCAAGGAAGCCGTCGAGGGTCTCTACGCCGCGTCCGGATTTGAAATTCCCTACGAGGATACTGCGAAGGGAAAAGTGAAGGATTGGCTCGCGAACTACAAGAAGGCGTTCGGCTCCGACGCCAATACACAGGCCATCATCGGCTACAACGCCGTCATGACCTTTGCCTACTATGCCAACAAAGGCGGCAAGGATCTGACCGGGGCCAAGATGCTGGACGCGCTCGAGTCGGGAGATGTTTTCCAGGACATCTTCAGTTCGCCACCGACCAAGTTCTCGAAGACGAACCACCTCGCCAATACGATTACGCAGGTCCAGCAGATCAAGGGCGGCCGCTGGGTTCTGACCAAGGACAGCCTCTCCTTCTGACAACGAATACTGCGTGCGCGGTGGACAACTCCGCGCACGCAGTCTGTCTCCGCCGCAGCGGCAATTCTGCGATTGAGTTGCCTTCGGAGGCAATCCAAATACAGACGCGCCAAATTTGCGCTGCATTTTCTTCATCGCATTTTTCGGTTTGTATTGTCGAAAAGATCGATCTATCGAAATCGCCGTTGCGTCCGCTCTGTCCAGGGGCGCGGCCCAATAGCGATCGCCGTCGACATTTATAATGTAAGACGGATCAAAGGTCGGGTATCTACACTTTCATGAAAAAGTCGATTCCTCTCTCCGGCATCCTCAGGCGTTTCAAAAGCGAGCCGTCGCGGACAGGTTCGCTGATTATCACGTTTTACGGCGACGCCATCGTTCCGCGCGGCGGATCGATATGGCTCGGTACGCTGCTGCAATTTCTCGGCATGATCGGTATCGATGGCGGCGTCGTTCGGACTTCCGTTTCGCGGCTGGCGGCAGATGGCTGGCTCGATCGCGACAAGGCGGGGCGGAAGAGTTTCTATCGTCTGGCGAAAAGCGGCCGTGAAAGATTCGAGGCGGCGGTTGAGCACGTCTACAATCCGCGGCCCGCCCGTTGGGAAGGAAAGCTCAGATTTTTGCTGATCGGCAGCGGCGCGGATCGCGAAGCATCTCGTGCTGCGTTATCCGAGGCCGGATTTGGCAGTCCGATTCCGGGAACGTGGATCGCGCCAATCGGCATCAAGGTGCCGTCGATTGCAGAGGGCGCGATCCATGTTGAAGCCTCGGCCAATCGCGAGATGGCGCATCGGCTCGTTGCCGCAAGCTGGCCGCTCGAAAACACCGCGTCGCTTTATGAGGATTTTCTTAAAACGTTTGCGCCGCTCGAAAGCTGGATCGGACAGGCGAACGGCACGACCCCGGCGGACGCCATCCTCGCCCGCATTTTGATGATCCATCATTACCGGCGCGTGTTGTTGCGCGATCCTTTGCTGCCCGAAGAACTTCTGCCGAAAAATTGGCCTGCGGCGGAAGCGCGTCATCTGTGCGCGCGAATCTACCGCGGACTTTTGCCGATGTCGGAAAATTGGCTCGATGAATTCGGCGAGAGCGCCACCGGAAAACTTCCGCGCCCAGGGCCGGAACTGCTGCGGCGCTTCAAAAACTAGCCTTCAATATGTTACAGAATTATATTGCAGATACGCTGTTCTGATATATATTAAAAAGGCCGAAAAGCCCGGAGAACACGGGTGCGGCAGCTTTGGGAGGCGGGCAGGTTTCAGCCCTTTGACGCAGCAGAAGGGAAAATTCCCATGTACACGCAGGCGCTTAACGCATCGCAGGCCGAAGACCGGGTCATCGAAGATGCAGCGAAAGTCACCGCCTTCGAGGCTCGCGTCGCGGCTGAAGAAAAAATCGAGCCTAACGACTGGATGCCTGCGGCCTATCGCAAGACGCTGACGCGGCAGATTTCACAGCACGCGCATTCGGAAATCGTCGGCATGCTGCCGGAAGGCAACTGGATCACGCGTGCGCCGACGCTGCGCCGCAAGGCCGCGCTTCTCGCCAAGGTGCAGGACGAATGCGGTCACGGACTTTATCTTTACGCGGCGGCGGAGACGCTCGGCAGTTCGCGCGAGGAGCTCGTCGATCAGATGCTCAGCGGCAAGGCGAAATATTCGTCGATCTTCAACTATCCAACCCTGACCTGGGCGGACATCGGCGCAATCGGCTGGCTGGTCGATGGTGCGGCGATCATGAACCAGATTCCGCTGTGCCGCTGCTCTTACGGTCCCTACGCGCGCGCGATGATCCGCGTCTGCAAGGAGGAATCGTTTCACCAGCGGCAGGGTTACGAGATTATGGTGACGCTGTCGCGCGGAACGCCCGAACAGAAAGAGATGGCGCAGAACGCGCTCGACCGCTGGTGGTGGCCGTGTCTGATGATGTTCGGCCCGCCGGACCTTCAAAGCGCGCATGGCGATCAATCCACCCGGTGGAAGATCAAGAGATTCTCAAACGACGAGCTTCGTCAGAAGTTCGTCGATGCGACGGTGCCGCAGGCGCAATATCTTGGCCTGAAAATTCCGGATGAAGATCTGAAGTGGAACGAATCCACCCAGCACTGGGATTACGGCCAGATCGACTGGCAGGAATTCCAGGACGTGCTGTCCGGTAACGGGCCTTGCAACCGCGACCGCATGGCTGCGCGACGCAAAGCTCACGACGACGGCGCATGGGTTCGAGATGCCGCGGTTGCCTACGCGCAAAAGCAGCAGGCGCGCCGCATGGCCGCGAAACAGGCAGCAGAATAATCGGAGGTGTCGATGAGCGTTCAGAATATCCAGCTTTGGGAAGTGTTCATCCGCAGCCGCAACGGACTTGCCCACAAGCATGTCGGGTCGCTGCATGCGACCGATGCGATGCTGGCGCTTCAGGCCGCGCGAGACATCTATACGCGCCGCGGCGAAGGACTGTCGATCTGGATCGTGCCGTCGGATTCGATCGTTGCCTCCGATCCCGCCGAAAAGGACATGATGTTCGAGCCGGCAATGTCGAAAATCTATCGTCATCCGACTTTCTATGATGTTCCCGACGAAGTCGGGCATATGTGAGCGGGGTTTCAATGAGTGCCCCTTCCGTTTCCGTGAATGAAAGCC
The DNA here is from genome assembly GCA_017305515.1 of Hyphomicrobiales bacterium. Classification (GTDB taxonomy): domain Bacteria; phylum Pseudomonadota; class Alphaproteobacteria; order Rhizobiales; family Xanthobacteraceae; genus Afipia. Next base: position 29,237 of record JAFKKP010000309.1, on the reverse strand, counting down.
CGCTGGTGCTTTACGCGTTGCGCCGGGCGGATGATGCGCTGATTCTCGGTCATCGCCTGTCGGAGTGGTGCGGCCATGCCCCGATGATGGAAGAGGACATGGCGCTGGCGAATATGAGCCTCGATCTGATCGGGCAGGCGCGAGAGCTTTATACTTACGCCGCGAAAGTTGAAGGCGCGGACAATGACGAGGACAAGCTCGCGTATTTGCGTGACGTGCGTCAGTACCGGAATCTTCTGTTGGTTGAGCAGCCGAACGGCGATTTTGCGCGCACTATTGTGCGGCAGTTCTTCTACTCGGCATTTGCGGATCGTTATTGGCGCGCGATGACGACGTCGAAAGACGAAACGCTGGCGGCCATCGCGGCAAAGTCCGAGAAGGAGAGCGCCTATCATCTGCGGCATTCGTCGGAGTGGGTCATTCGTCTCGGCGACGGGACGGAGGAAAGCCATCGCCGCGCGCAGGACGCCATTGTCGATTTATGGGCCTTCACCGGCGAGTTGTTCCACAGCGACGACGGCGACCGGAGCCTGATTGCGCAGCAGATTGCTGTCGATCCCGAGAATTTCCGTGCAGATTGGGTGAAGACCGTTTCGTCGATGGTGCGAGAAGCGACGCTGAAGGTTCCATCTTCATCCTGGATGCAGAAGGGCGGGCGTTCGGGTCATCACAGCGAACATCTCGGCCATCTTCTCAGCGAGTTGCAGTCGCTACAGCGAAGTTTTCCGGGCGCGACATGGTAATGGCTGCAAACGAACTGCGCCGCGCCGCGTGGAATGCGGCTGCGCAGGTTGTCGATCCCGAAATTCCGGTCCTGACCATCGCCGATCTCGGCGTATTGCGCGATGTCACGGTGAACGACGGGCAAGTCGAGGTTGCGATCACGCCGACTTATTCCGGCTGCCCGGCGATGAACATGATTGCTCTTGAAATCGAGATGGCGCTGGCGCGCGAAGGCATTCGCAATCCGACGATCAAGACGGTGCTGTCGCCGGCATGGACAACCGATTGGATGAGCGAGGAGGGCCGCCGCAAGCTGAAGGATTATGGGATCGCGCCTCCCATCGCCGGAGGCGGCCGCCGTGCGCTGTTCGGAGAACAGCAGGTCGCTTGCCCGCAATGCGGGTCAGTGGAAACTGAGTTGCTTTCCGAATTCGGTTCGACGTCCTGCAAGGCGCTCTGGCGCTGCAAATCGTGCCGCGAACCGTTCGATTATTTCAAATGTCACTAGAGCGCAGCGCGATGTCCCAGACCCCTAAGTTCCACCAGCTTGCCGTTGACGATCTGCGCCGTGAAACTGCCGACGCAATTTCATTGACCTTTGCGATACCTTCGGACCTGGCGGATGATTACGCGTTCGCACCGGGGCAATATTTAACGCTGCGCACAACGATGGATGGCGAAGAAGTGCGCCGCTCCTATTCGATCTGCTCGAGCCCAGACGACCGCGAATTGCGGATCGCCGTGAAGAAAGTCGACGGCGGGGCGTTTTCGAGCTGGGCGCTCGACGAACTGAAATCCGGCGATACGCTGGACGTAATGACCCCAACCGGCCGCTTCGGCGTCGAGCACGCGCCTGACGAAGCGCGAATTCATGTCGGCTTTGCCGCCGGCTCCGGCATCACGCCGATCATGTCGATCATTCGTGGAATTCTTTCGCGCGAGCCGAAAAGCCGTTTCTTTCTGTTTTATGGAAACCGCTCGACATCCGGCGTGATTTTTCGTCAGACGCTTGAAGAACTGAAGGACCGCTTCATGGGACGGTTCTCGGTATTTCATGTTCTTTCGCAGGAGGAACAGGATCTGCCGATTCTGCACGGCAGGCTCGATCGCGAGAAGGTCGCTGTTTTGCTGCGCGCGATGATTCCGGCTGCGGCCGTCGATCACGTTTTCATTTGCGGCCCGGTCGCCATGAGCGAGGAAATCGCGGCGACCTGCACCGAACTCGGCATCTCCGGCGAACGTATCCATGTGGAGCGTTTCGTCTCGGGCCTTGGGGGCAAGCCGCGGCCCAAGCCGGTCATCGCGGCGAGTGCTCCGCCCAAAGCAATTGCATCGCTGATCGTCGATGGAAAGCGCAAGGACGTTCCGGTCGCGGACGGCGAGGCGATCCTCGACGCGGCGCTGCGCGCAGGCATGGATTTGCCCTATGCCTGCAAAGGCGGAATGTGCAGCACCTGCCGCGCCAAAGTCGTCGAAGGCGAGACGCAGATGGATGTCAATTACTCGCTCGAGCCCTGGGAGTTGAACGCGGGCTTCGTTCTCACCTGCCAGGCGCATCCGGTCTCAGAGCGCGTGGTCGTCGACTACGACCAGATGTGATCGTCAGCGCGGCGCGCGTTAAGCAGCAGGCCGAGCCGCGTTCATGGTCAGCAATTCGTAAGTCGCCGCCGTTTCGCCCTTGTCGGTTGTGATCTCCACATCCCAGCGCACCTCGCCATACTGCCTGTTGCGCGGCGATTTCTCCTTCGCCGTCAGCCGCACCTTGATGGCTTCGCCCGGCTGAATCGGTTTGATGAATCTCAGATTGTCGAGCCCGTAATTCGCCAGCACCGGGCCCGGATCGGGATCCACGAAAAGTCCGGCGGCGAACGAGAGCAGCAGATAGCCGTGCGCGACACGTCCGGGGAAGAACGGATGACCTTTGGTCGCTTCTTCGTCCATGTGTGCGTAGAAGGTATCGCCGGTGAAATGCGCGAAGTGTTCGACGTCTTCGAGCGTGATCGTGCGCGACTTGGAGAAAAATGTCTGTCCGATATCGAGATCCTCGAAATGGTAGCGGAACGGGTGTTTCTCCTTCTCCGCCACTGGCGCATTTCTGCTCCAGCTTCCGGTGATGCCGGTGAGCATCTCGGGCGAGCCCTGCAATGCCGTGCGCTGCATATAGTGACTAAGGCTTCGCACGCCGCCGAGTTCTTCGCCGCCACCAGCTCGCCCCGGCCCGCCGTGCATCATCTGCGGCATCGGCGAGCCGTGTCCTGTCTGTTCTTTCGCGCAGTCGCGATCGATGAAGACGAGGCGTCCGTGAAAGGTACCGATCCCCGAAACAATCTCCGATGCAGTGCGAGGATCGTGCGTGTAGACCGACGCGACAAGGCTGCCGCCACCACGGTTGGTCAGCGCGATGGCCTGATCGAGGTCGCTGTAACCCATCACAGTGCTGACAGGCCCGAAGGCCTCGATTTCATGCACGCGCTTTGCGCGCACAGGATCGGCGCAGTGAAGCAGGAGCGGCGGAATGAATGCGCCTTTGGTCTTGTCGGCGCCTTCGACCTTAAAATCGTCCGGATTGCCGACGACCAGTTCGGCTTCTTCCTTCAGCTTCGCGACATGAGAGAGAACGTCGCGGCGCTGATCGAGTCCGACCACCGGACCCATGCGGACATTTTCCAGTTCCGGATTGCCGATCACAATTTTGTCCAGCCGCTCGCGCAACGCGTCGATGGCCGCGCTGACATGGGAGGACGGCACAAGCGCGCGGCGGATCGCCGTGCATTTCTGGCCCGCCTTCACCGTCATTTCCTTTGCGACTTCCTTGATAAAGAGATCGAACTCCGGCGTCCCCGGCGCTGCGTCCGGCGCCAGAATTGCTGCGTTCAACGAATCCCGCTCGGCGATGAATCGAACCGCTTCTCTGGCGATGACCGGATGACGTTGCAGCATTTCGGATGTTGCCGCCGATCCGGTGAATGACACCACGTCTTGGCAGGTGAGGTGGCCGAACAGATCTCCCGTCGTGCCGACGATGAACTGGAATGTGCCTTCGGGAAGAATCTTCGAGTCGGCGATCATGCTGGCAAGCGCATGGGCGACATAGGAAGTCACCGTCGCCGGTTTCGTGACGACGGGTACGCCCGCCAGGAATGCAGGCGCGAATTTTTCCAGCATGCCCCAGCAGGGGAAGTTGAAGGCGTTAATGTGAACGGCAACGCCCTGAAGTGAATTCAGGATGTGCTGCCCGGCGAACGTGCCGCCTTTGGACAGTTGCTCGACCGCGCCATCGAGCAGAAACGTCGAATTCGGCAATTCACGGCGGCCTTTGCCTGCATAAACGAACAGCGTGCCGATACCGCCATCGACATCGATGAAATTATCCGTTCGCGTCGCGCCGGTCTGGAACGACAACCGGTAAAGCTCGTCTTTGCGCTCGGTGAGATGCTGCCCGAGTTTCTTTAGGATATCGGCGCGCTGGTGAAACGTAAGGCGACGAAGATTCTTGCCGCCGACCTTGCGCGCATGGTCCAGCGTCTCGCGCATGTCGATGCCGCCGCTCGTGGCGTTCGCTACCACTTCGCCGGTGACGGCGCTGCGAATGTCGACCGAATCCCGGCCCGGAGAAATCCAGCGTCCGCTGACGAAACTTTCGAGTTTCATGGTTTCACTTCGTGGTTGCGTGCCTCGAGGCACTTCGAGAATTATCCGGCTGCTGCGGCGCGTTTTTGCACTTTGAGATTTTGAGCGAGAACGTTGCGCGTTCCGTCGATGATGAGCTTCGTGACGAGATTCGCGTAGTCCGCGCGGGTGACGCTTCCGTTGTTTTTGAACCAGAGGTAGTGCCAGTTGACCATGCCGAACAGCGACATCGTAACGGGCTTCAGCATCCGCGTTCCCTTCAGATGCGGCGCGATACCGAGAACAGCGTCCGAGAACGTCTCGACGATCTGACGTTCGATTCCTTTCAGTTCTGTCTGACGCTTCGTCGGCAGAAATCTCATGCTGTTGATTTGCACGTTGTGCAGCGAGTCCGCGTCGCGATAGGCTTCCAGAAGTGAGCCGACGAGTTCGCGTAGTCTTTTCTCCGGAGGAGATTGTGCCTGATCGGCTTCCTCGACAGCTTCGAGCAGTTCCCTGAGGTGAACCCGGATGACGTCGAACAGCAGGCCTTCTTTGTCTTTATAGTAATGATACAGATTTGCTTTCGAGACGCCGCACGCGTCTGCGATCTTGCTCATCGACGCGCGGTCGTAGCCGTATTCCGAAAACAGTGCTGCGGAACGGTTGAGAATGATGCGACGCTTGTCGTCGTAGTCGCTGGCGCGGGTGCGAGCCATCTTGAATGCTATTCCTTCGGTCGCCGGTCGATGACGCGTTTGGCTTTTCCGACCGAACGCTCGATGGTGCCTGGATCGACAACCGTGACAGCGGCGGTGACGCCGATCGTGTCCTTGACGGACTTTATCAGCTCGCCGGTCGCCGCTTCTCGGTCGGGGTAGGTGGCGTCGGGCAGCGCCTCGACCTGAATTTCCATGTTGTCCATGCGCCCGTCGCGCGTGAGAACAATCTGGTAATGCGCCGACAGGGCAGGGATCATCAGCAGCTTCTCTTCGATCTGCGTGGGGAACACGTTGACGCCCCGCACGATCATCATGTCGTCGGTGCGGCCTGTGACTTTTTCCATTCGCCGCAACGAGCGCGCGGTGCCCGGCAACAGGCGCGTGAGATCGCGCGTTCGATAGCGCACCACGGGCATCGCTTCCTTCGTCAGTGAGGTGAAGACGAGTTCGCCTTTTTCTCCATCAGGCAGCACCTTGCCGGTGCCCGGATCGATCACCTCGGGATAAAAGTGATCCTCCCAGACATGCAGACCGTCCTTGGTCTCCACGCACTCGCTGGCGACGCCCGGCCCGATCACTTCGGACAGGCCGTAAATGTCGACGGCATGAAGGTCGAACGCTTCCTCGATTTCTTCTCGCATCGCGTTCGTCCACGGCTCGGCTCCGAAAATTCCAATTCTCAGAGAGGATTTCCGCGGATCGAGACCTTGTTTCCTGAACTCATCGAGAATTGCGAGCATGTAGGACGGCGTCACCATGATGACTTCAGGTTTGAAGTCCTCGATCAGTTGCACCTGCCGCTCCGTCATGCCGCCTGAGATCGGGATCACCGTGCAGCCCAGCCGTTCGGCGCCGTAATGCGCGCCAAGGCCGCCCGTAAAAAGGCCATAACCGTAAGCGACGTGTATCTTCATGCCGGGACGGACGCCTGCTGCGCGAATGGACCGGGCAACAACATCGCTCCACATGTCGATGTCGCCCTTGGTGTAGCCGACAACGGTCGGCTTACCGGTGGTGCCGGACGACGCGTGCAGGCGTGCCACTTTCTCCTGTGGAACCGCGAACATTCCAAATGGATAGTTCTCCCGCAGGTCGGCTTTTGCGGTGAATGGAAACTTCGCCAGATCCGGAAGATCCTTGAAGTCCGCGGGCTTTACGCCGGCGGAATCGAACTTGGCACGATAATGCGGAACGTTCTCATAGGCGTGACGGAGCGACCACGCCAGCCGTTCGCGCTGAAGAGCGCGGATCTCATCGGTGCTGGCTGTCTCGTAGCGATCGAGCTCGCTTTTTTCCGGAGTTAGCCGGTCGAGTTTGCGCAGTGGAATGTTCAGCAATGTCTCCCCCGTCTAGTTCGCGCTTTGCGTTGAGTTATTCAGCAATTCGCCCTTGATCGTTCGCGAATGCCCGCGAAATTCGGCGACAATGACATTGCTCTCATTGGTCACAGTCACGTCGTAGATGCCGCTTCGGCCCTCGCGCATGCGCTCGATGGCGTGTGCGGTGAGCTTTTCGCCATCGTGAGCCGGCTTGATGAACGTCACCGCGCATTGCTGCGCCACGGTTCGCTGGTTGTAGGTGTTGCAGGCAAAGGCAAAGGCCGAGTCGGCGAGGGTGAAAATAAATCCGCCATGACAAATGCCGAAACCGTTCGTCATGTCCTTTTTAACGGTCATCGAGATCACCGCCTGTCCCGGCGCAATCATCTCGATGCTGAATCCGAGTCCCTTGCTGGCGCGGTCGGTTGACCACATCGCATCGGCACACGCCTTGGCGATGTCTTGCGGATTGTTCTTCGTGTTATGTGCGTCCATTACATGGCTCCGGAAAATTGCGCCGGGCGCTTTTCCAGAAACGCGGCAACACCTTCGCGGAAATCCGGCCCACGCCCGGCTTGGCCCTGCAAATCGCGCTCGAGATCGAGTTGTTGATTGAGCGTATTGGTTTCCGACCGATCGAGCGCCTGCTTGATTAAAGCCAGCGCGCCGGTCGGCTGCCTGGCCAAATGCGCTGCGAGCTTATGTGCTTCCGCCATCAAACTTGCGTCGTCATAGACCTTCCAGATCATTCCCCATGCTTCGGCCTGTTCCGCGCTGACAGCTTCGCCCAATAGGGCCAGCGCGCGCGCACGAGCCGACCCGGCCACACGCGGCAGAAACCATGTGCCGCCGCTATCGGGGACAAGTGCAATCTTTGAGAATGCCTGAATGAACTTTGCGGAGCGGCCCGCTAGAACAATATCGCATGCGAACGCGATGTTGGCTCCGGCACCGGCGGCAACGCCGTTCACAGCCGCAATGACGGGCATCGGAAGCGCGCGCAGCCGGCGAATGAGCGGGTTGTAGTTCGTGTCGATTGTCTTCGCGAGATCCGGGTGTCCGTCCTTGGGAATGTCCACGTCGGACAAATCCTGACCCGCACAAAATCCTCGGCCCGTGCCCGTCAGCATAAGTGCGCGGCAGCTTTTGTCGGCTTCCGCCGCATCGAGTGCGGCGCCGAGTGCTGCATGAAGCGCGCGATTGAACGAGTTCAGGCTTTCGGGCCTGTTGAGTTGAATGGACCGGTAGCCCTCGCGGACTTCGGTCAAAATCAATTCCGTACTCACGCAGTCCTCCCGTTGGCCTTCTTTGTCGCAGCCATTTCGCGGAACGTTACTATTGACCAACCGTTCGGTCAATTATAATAAATCGGGTGAAGCACGCCGATGCCGGATCAAGTTCAGCGAACCGGCGTGCGGGCAAAGCCTTGGAAAAAGGGGCGGCCCATTTAGGGAGGATACCGATGAAGCCGACTGCATTAGTTCGACTCGTTCTTTCTGCAAGCGTGGCTGCGCTCGCGCTTTCGACGTCCGCATTCGCTCAGCAGACCATCAAGATCGGTTCTGTTCTGTCTTCGACCGGCCCTGCATCGTTTCTCGGCGAGCCGGAAGACAAGACTCTCAGGATGTACGTCGAGCGGATCAATGCCGCCGGCGGTCTGCTCGGCAAGAAGATCGAACTCGTTGTCTACGATGACGGTGGCGACGCCAACAAGGCGCGCACCTTTGCGACCCGATTGATCGAGGACGACAAGGTCGTTGCGATGGTCGGCGGATCGACGACCGGCACCAGCATGGCGATGATTCCGGTTTTCGAGGAAGCGCAGGTGCCCTTCATTTCTCTTGCCGGAGGAATCGAGGTGGTCGATCCCGTCCGCAAGTTCGTATTCAAGACACCGCACACCGATAAAATGGCTTGCGAAAAGATCTTTGAGAATCTCAAGACACGCAAGCTCACCAACATTGCGATGATCTCTGGCACTGACGGCTTCGGCGCGTCGATGCGCGCGCAGTGTATCAAGGCAGCGCCTGCCTATGGCATCACCATTGCTGCGGACGAAACTTACGGTCCCCGCGACAGCGACATGACGGCGCAGCTCACCAAGATCAAGGGCGTTTCGGGAATTCAGGCGATCGTCAATCCGGGCTTCGGTCAGGGTCCGGCGATTGTCACGCGCAACTACGCGCAGCTCGGAATGGCCGCGACGCCTTTGTATCAGAGCCACGGCGTTGCCTCGAAGAGCTTTATCGAGTTGGCCGGCCCTGCGGCCGAAGGCGTGCGTCTGCCGTCTCCGGCGCTGCTTGTCGGCGACAAGCTCCCTGACAGCGATCCGCAAAAGAAAGTGGTCGTCGATTACAAGAAGGTCTACGAGGACGGTGCGAAACAGCCGGTCTCGACCTTCGGCGGCTACGCCTATGACGGTTTAACGATCCTTGTCGAGGCAATGAAGCGCGCGAATTCGGCGGACCCGAAGAAGGTTCGCGACGAAATCGAGAAGACCAAGGGCTATGCCGGCACGACTGGTGTCGTCAACATGTCACCCACCGATCACCTCGGCCTCGATCTCTCGGCGTTCCGCATGCTTGAAATCAAGGGCGGCGACTGGGCGCTGGTGCCGTCCGGGAGCTGATTGTCACTCGTAAACTTGCGTGGCAGCGCCTGCGGGCGCTGCTTCGCAATGTGCCGCAGAGACGGTGCGCGATAACGGCAAGGGGCGATGCCGCGACATGTCCGAATCCATCCAGTTTCTGATTTCCGGACTGACGATAGGCGCCGTTTACGCGCTCGTCGCGCTGGGCTTCACGCTCATCTACAATGCATCGGACGTCGTGAATTTCGCGCAAGGCGAATTCGTGATGCTGGGCGGCATGGTGACGGTGTTTGCCGCCGCTGCAGGGTTTTCGCTCCCGGTTGCGGCATTGATCGCCATAATTGTTACGATTGTCGTGGGGTTGTTGCTTTACTGGTGTGCGATTGCGCCTGCGCGCGGCGCATCCGCCGTCACGCTCATCATCATTACTATCGGTGCGTCGATTTTTTTGCGCGGGCTTGCGCAAGTAATGTTCGACAAGCAGTTTCACAAGTTGCCGTCGTTTTCCGGCGATGCGCCCGTCAACGTCCTTGGCGCGGCGCTCCAGCCGCAAAGCCTGTGGGTCCTTGGCGGAACGGCTTTCATCGTCGTCGTTCTTTATATCTTTCTCGAACTCACTGTCGTCGGAAAGGCGGTACGTGCCACGGCGGCCAATCGTCTGGCGGCACGGCTTGTCGGGATCAATACTGCAACAGTCATGATGCTCGCCTTCGGCGGATCGGCGGCGATCGGCGCGGCCGCCGGAATTCTGGTCACGCCGATTACGCTGACAAGTTACGATGCCGGCACCATGCTGGCGCTCAAGGGCTTCGCCGCGGCGATGCTCGGCGGCATCGGAAATCCGCTCGGGGCGGTTGCTGGCGGATTGCTGCTCGGCCTGCTTGAATCGTTCGGCGCGGGCTACGTCAGTTCGACGTACAAGGATGGATTTGCCTTCATCGTCATCCTCGTTGTCCTGTTTGCGGTCCCGCAGGGACTGTTCGGCCGCCGCTCAGTCGAGAGGGTATAGACGATGCTTGCGCGGCTCGGACATCGCCATCTGGTTCTCTTTATATTGGCTGCTGCGATCGCGTTGCTGCCGCTGATCTTCCCGACGAGCTACTATTGGCGCGTTGCCTCATTGGTCTGGGTGTCGGCATTCGCCGCAGTTGGCCTCAACATTCTGATGGGGCAGGCGGGACAGGTCAGTCTCGGACATGCCGGGTTCTTCGGCATCGGCGCGTATGCAGTTGCCATCGGGCCGGCACATCTCGGCGTGCCGCCGTGGGCGGCAGTATTCATCGGTGCGGCAATCTCCGCGCTTCTTGCCTATCTTGTCGGGCGACCGATCCTCCGGCTGCGGGGACATTATCTCGCCATCGGAACGCTGGGCCTCGGCATCCTCATCGCGCTTGTCATCACAACGGAAAGCCGCTGGACCGGCGGTCCCGATGGCATGGCGGTTGCGAAACTCACGCTGTTCGGCTGGCGCGCCAGCGGTTCGGAAACCTGGTACTGGATCACCGGGGCTGCCCTCGTTGCCGGAGCGTGGCTTGCTCTCAACCTGAGTGAAACGCCGACCGGGCGCGCGTTTCGCGCTCTCCACGACAGCGAGATCGCGGCACGCGTCGCCGGCATCGACGTCGCCCGTTTCAAGTTGCAGGCCTTCGTTATTGCAGCGGTTTATGCATCGCTCGCCGGATCGATGCTTGCGATGATGAATGGATTCATCAATCCCGATCAGGCCGGCTTTCTGCATTCCATCGAGCTTGTAACGATGGTGGTTCTCGGCGGCCTCGGCTCCGTTGCGGGAAGTATTATCGGCGCTGCGGTTCTGGTCGCGCTGCCGCAGGTGCTGACGGTGTTTCAGGAATACGAACATCTGATGCTCGGCGCGATCATCATTGTCACGATGATCTTTATGCGCGACGGCATCGTGCCGACGCTGTCGCGGCGATTTGCGCGAGCGGGCGCATGACGATACTCAGCGCCAGCCGCATCGGCATTTCCTTCGGCGGCATCAAGGCCATCGACGACGTCAGCTTCTCAGTTAGCGAAGGTCAGATATTATCCATCATCGGACCGAACGGTGCCGGAAAGACGACGCTGTTTAACGTCATCTCGGGGCTCTACCGCGCGGATCAGGGCGAAGTCGGTCTCGGCGGGCAGAACGTCACGGGGCTGCCGCCGGACGATCTGGCGGCGCGCGGATTGTCGCGCACGTTCCAGAATCTGCAAATCTTCCAGCGCATGACCGCAGCCGAAAACGTCATGGTCGGCCGTCATCTGCGCGAGCGATGCAACCTGTTTGCCGATCTGTTCAGACTGCCGTCGGTGACGCGGCAGAATGAAGAGACGCACGAAGCGGCGCTCAAATTGCTGGACGATGTCGGTTTGCGCGCAAGCGCCCGCGCTCCCGCCGGGTCGCTGTCCTACGGTGCCTGCAAGCGGATCGAGATCGCGCGCGCGCTTGCAGCCGAGCCGAAGGTTCTGCTGCTCGATGAGCCGGCGGCCGGATGCAACTCCGTCGAAACCGATGAGATCGACCGGCTTATTCGCAAAGTTGCAGCGAGCGGCATCGCAATTGTGCTCGTCGAGCACGACATGAAGCTCGTCATGAACATTTCGGACCGGATTCTCGTTTTGAATCGGGGCAAGCCGCTTCTGGAGGGAACGCCGCGCGAAGTGCGCAACGACCCGGCCGTTCTGGAAGCCTATCTCGGCAAACACGGCGCGCGGGAGGCTGCTCGTGCTTGAGGTGTCGAACCTGCGCAGCGCCTATGGGCGTATTGAGGGGCTGCACGGCGTCAGTCTCAGCGTCCGTGCGGCCGAGGTCGTCGCGCTGATCGGCTCGAACGGCGCCGGCAAGACGACGCTGCTTCGCGCACTGTCGGGCGTACAGGCAATTACCGCAGGCGAAATCAATTTCTGCGGCGAGCGTATCGATCGGTTTACGCCGCACAGGCGCGTCGCGCGCGGTATCGCGCAATCGCCCGAAGGCCGCCAGGTGTTCGGCCCGCTGACGGTTGCGGACAATCTGCGTCTCGGTGCCTACACGCGGCGCGACAGGGAGATCGACAACGATCGGGATCGCGTGTTTGCGATGTTTCCGGTTCTGCACGAAAAGCGCAGCCATGCTGCGGAGAGTCTTTCCGGCGGCCAGCAACAGATGCTCGCTATCGGCCGCGCATTGATGGGGAAGCCGAAACTTCTGCTGCTGGACGAGCCGTCGCTTGGATTGTCGCCAACTCTGGTCGATCAAATTCTCGGGGCGATTGCGTCGCTGAAGGCAAGCGGCGTGACGATTCTGCTGGTCGAGCAGAACGCAATCGCGGCGCTGGAAATTTCCGATCGCGGTTATGTGCTGGAGTCGGGGAGGATCGTTCTCGAAGGCAGCGGCAGCGACCTGCTTTCAAATCCGAAGGTGAGATCTGCATATCTCGGAGCGGACTAGTTGGATGCCTGCGCCGTTGATAACGGCGAAGCTCGCATAGCCAAGGGCCTCAGCCGACGCGTGTCATGCCGAGTCCGGTGATGATGAGGATGGCGGAGATCAGCCGCCACCGCGTGATCGGCTCGCGCAGCAGGAAAATCGAAATCGCCGTCGCGATCAGAACGCTCGACTCTCTCAGCGCGGCGACAAGCGCAATCGGCGCCTGCGTCGTCGCCCAGATCACGAGGCCGTAGGCGCCGAACGTCATCGCGCCGCCGGCGAGTCCGCGCTTCCAGTAAGGCAGGAGTGTGCGAAGTGCGCCGCCGCCGCGCACGGCCAGCAAAATCGGCAGCATCATCACTTCGTTGACGACGAACAGCCATGTAGCGTAGCTCACCGCGTCGCCATTGGTGCGCGCGCCCAGTCCGTCGGTCACAGTGTAGCTCGCGATGAAGACGGAGGTACCGAGCGAGAACCAGATCGTCTTTGAGTCGAATTCGTCCAGACCATGTCCGCCACGCGCTGACATCAGAAACACGCCGAGAATGAGCACGAGCACGCCGCCCATTGCGATGGGCGTGAGGACTTCACCGAATCCGAATGCCATGACGAGCGCGGTGAGCAGCGGTGCGGCACCCCTCGCTATCGGATACACCTGGCCGAGATCGCCGGCGCGATAGGCCTGAATCAGAAACAGTTTGTAGCCGGTGTTGAATGTCGCCGACACGATCAGATAGGGCCACGCCGCCGCAATCGGGATTTTCACGAAGGGCAATACGATAAGCGCGAGCAATCCAGCGGACAGCGAGATCAGGTTGATCGACAGGAAGCGGTCGAGGTCGGATTTGACGAGGGCATTCCATCCGGCGTGCATTGTGGCGGCAACGAGCACAACCGCAAACACGGTCAGGGACATTCAATCGTCTCCAAAAGAAAATTCGCGAGCCGGCCGGCCGCGAATTTCTCCAGATCGAATAATTCTGGCGGCCGATTTGTCTTGTCACATTTCTGATACAAGACTCGCGTTGCCGGGTCAAAAAGCGAAAGCCGGGAATGTCCCGGCTTTGCTTTCGTTCAGTAGTTGTCCGCCAGATAGTCCGCGATCTTTGCAGCGTCCGCGTCGTCAATCGGCGCGCCATAGACTTTCACCATCTTCGTCACCTCCGCCTGCCAGAAATCCTTCTTGAATTTCGGCCCGCGCGGCTGGGTCTGGACATAATCGGCCGAGTGACAGGCCGTGCAGTTGTTCTGCACGACGTCGAGATTGTTGCCCGGTTTGAACGTCGCCGTTTCGTCCGGCCCTTTATAATTAAGCGGCTTGGCGTGAAGCGCGGAGATGCCAGCGGTTGCGAACGAGACGGCGGCTACGAGCGCGATGATTTTGGTCTGTTTCATGTCTGCGCTCCTTCAGGCTGCCGTGACGCGGACGGTTTCGACGACGTTGCGCAGATAGCCCGCAGGATTCCACAGAGCCTCCATCGGCTGCGTCTTGCCGTCATTGCTGGTGGCGCGGACCTTGATCTCCTGCGCGCCTGCGGCGAGCTTTACCGAAATATTCCACTCGCGGAAGGAATATTTGCCGAGGTCCTTGCCGAGCGTGGTCTTCTGCCAGGTCTTGCCGCCGTCGGTGGAGACGGACACGTCTTTAATGCCCTTGCCGCCGTCGAAGGCGATCCCCTTCAGCGCGACGTTGCCCGCTTTCACCTTCGCGCCGTCGGCGACATTGGTGACGAAGGAGCGCACCGTGAAGCGGTTGATCGGGATCGTCGCCTTCGGTGCCGTTCCCGGCTCAACGCAATTGCAGTCATTGTCGGGAATACGATACGCCGTCTTCATCCAGAAATTGTCGTACACGCTGTCGATGACGTTGATCTCGTTGAGGTGCTTGACCCAGTAGGTGCCGTAATAGCCCGGCACCACGAGACGCAGCGGGAAGCCGTTGAGGAACGGCAAATCCGCGCCGTTCATCGCATAGGCCAGCATCACTTCGCCGTCGCGCGCGTGATCGAGATCGAGTGCCTTGGCGAAATCCGGCGTTTTGTCCACGACGGGGCCGTCCATGCCGCCGAACACCACCTGCTTCGCGCCGGCCTGCACGCCGGCTTTGTCGAGAACCGCTTTGAGCGGAACGCCTTTCCAGCGCGCGTTGCCCATCGCGCCGTTGCCGAGCTGACCACCCGCCACGCGCGGCGTGAACAAACCACGGCTGTTGCCGGAACATTGATTGACGGCGACGATCTCAATCGACGGCATCTTGCGGATGTCGGCCATCGTCAACTTCATCGGCTTGTCGACCTTGCCCTTGATCTCGACCGAAAACTTGTCGGGATCGAGATCGTAAGGAAGGCCGGCCAGATGATAACGCACGAAGAACGCGTCGTTCGGCGTAATGACGCCTTCGTTGTAAACCGAGAACGGCGTTTCGAGTTGCGGAGGCCGCGCGGTGAGGCCGATCATCTTGCGCTTCTGCGGATACTGCACCAGCGGCCGCTCGCCATTGTCGAACGGCAGCGTCACGCTTTCGGCGAACGCGCGCAGCGAATTGCCGATGCCAGCCGTACCCAGCGTGGCGAGAAAAGCAGTCGAATTTTTAATGAGATTCCGTCTGTCGATCATGGTGCACTCCCTTTGGACGAGCAGTCCTGTCGGCGATCTCAGGTCGCCTTTCCGGTTCGATCCTCGGCATCCGGACAGGAGGCGCGATCGAACCATTGAGTGCCGCAAGCATGCGCCCAACCATCCGGGGCTGCAAGGCAGGGTCTCATTCAAACACTTGCTATTGATTATTACGGACGTTGATATGCCGTCTCACGGATTGAGATGTCGTTGCACTGCGCAATGCGGTGTTAGACTTTAGATTGAGCTTCAGAAATTGCAGGTTGATGAATGGACTACGTGAAATTCGGAAAGACAGGACTCGACGTTTCAAAACTCTGCGTGGGGTGCATGACCTTCGGCGTGCCGGAGCGGGGAACTCATCCCTGGACTCTCGTCGAAGAAATGAGCCGGCCAATCATCAGGAAGGCGATCGATCTTGGGATCAATTTCTTCGACACGGCGAACATCTATTCCGACGGCACGTCGGAAGAAATCGTCGGCCGCGCACTGAAGGATTTTGCCAAGCGCGAAAACATCGTGCTCGCGACGAAGGTTCACGGGCGAATGCGGCCGGGTCCGAACGGCGCGGGTCTGTCGCGCAAAGCCATCATGACCGAGATCGACAACAGCTTGCGGCGTCTCGGCACTGACTATGTCGATCTCTATCAGATACATCGCTGGGACCCCACCGTGCCCATCGAGGAAACGATGGAGGCGCTCCATGATGTCGTGAAGGCAGGCAAGGCGCGCTACATCGGCGGATCGAACATGTATGCGTGGCAGTTCTCGAAGGCGCTCCACACCTCGCGCATGAATGGCTGGACCGAGTTCGTCAGCATGCAGGATCACATCAACCTGATTAACCGCGAGGAGGAGCGCGAGATGCTGCCGCTCTGCCGCGATCAGAAAATCGCGGTAATGCCGTGGAGTCCGCTGGCGCGCGGCAGGCTCACGCGCGCATGGGATGAAAAGAGCAGCCGGATCGAGAAAGATGAGTTCGGCAAGACATTATATAATGACTTCCCGGAATCCGACCGGCTTGTGATCGAGGCTGTCGGCAAGGTCGCCAAAAATCGTAACGTGCCGATGGCACAGGTGGCGCTGGCGTGGCTGTTGCAAAAGGACGGTGTCACGTCCCCCATCGTCGGTGCCTCGAAAGAGACGCATCTGATCGACGCCGTCGCGGCATTGTCACTGAAGCTGACGGCAGACGAAGTGAAAATGCTCGAAGCGCCTTATGTCCCGCACAAGGTCGCCGGTTTCTGGTAAGAACATCTGCGATTTCTTTAGCCCTTTGAAAATTGCCGCGGTGAGAAATGCCCACAACAATTGAGCCATTGACCGACAATTCCGATGCGAATTCGCGCTTCGGCATCGGCCAGCCCCTGCGCCGGTTCGAAGATATTCGTTTCATTCGCGGCGCCGGGCACTATGCGGATGACGATGTCGATCCGAAGGCGCTGCATGCGGTGTTTCTGCGCTCGGTGCACGCGCATGCCGACATTCGCCGCATCGACATTGCTGCTGCGAAAGCGATGCCGGGCGTGGTTGAGATTCTCACTGGCTCCGACTGGACCAAATCCGGATTGAAAAGCGTTCCCGCACGCCCGTCGATCAAGCAGTTCGACGGGTCGCCGATTGCGATTCCGAACCGGCCCGCTCTGGCGGTAGATCGCGTGATGCATGTCGGCGACTGCGTTGCGATGGTGATTGCCGACAGCGCGCAGCACGCCGCCGACGCCGCCGAGACGATCGAGATTGACTACGCGGTGAAGCCTGCGGTGATCGATCTGCATGAGGCGGTCAGCGATAAGTCGCCGCTGATCTGGCCGGATGTCGCGCGCAATACGTCGTTCAAATGGCGCGTCGGCGACATGGACAAGACCGAAGCTGCTTTGAAAGCATCGGCGCATGTCGTCACGCTCGATCTCGTCAACAACCGCCTGATCCCGAATTCGATGGAGCCGCGCGGCGTCATCGTCGCTTACGACAAGGACAGAAATCGCATCGCGCTGTCCGGCTCGATCCAGAATCCGTTCGGCTATCGCGATCTGCTCTGCGATCTGTTCGGCTGGCCGAAAGACAAACTGCATTGCAAGGCGTCGGATGTCGGCGGCGGGTTTGGCTGCAAGAACCAGATCCAGCCCGAACACGTCATGCTGGTGTTTGCGTGCGAGCGCCTGAAAAAGAAGATCAAGTGGATCAACGACCGCACCGGATCGTTCTTGTCGGATGCGCATGCGCGCGATCTGGTGACGAAAGTCAGGCTCGGCCTCGACGCGTCGGGAAAATTCAAGGCACTCGCGGTCGATACGCTGGCCAATCTCGGCGCGTATATGTCGACGAATGGCGCGCTGATTCCGACGCTGCCGACGGCTGCGGTTCTCGGCGGCGCCTACGATATTCCTGCCGTCGCGATGGAAGTGCAGGGCGTTTTCACCAACACGGTGCCGATCGATGCGTATCGCGGCGCGGGCCGGCCGGAAGCGATCTATCTGCTGGAGCGGATCATCGATGTCGCGGCCGCACAGCTCGGCATTTCGCCGGTCAAGCTGCGCCGGCAGAATCTCATCAAGCGCGCGCAGTTTCCCTACAAGACCGCGCTCGGCCAGCAGATCGACGTCGGCAATTTCGACGCGGTGCTGTCGAAGGCGCTCGATCTTGCGGATGAGAAAGGATTTGCCAAGCGCGCCAAAGTATCGCGCAAGCAGAAGAAGCTGAGAGGTCTGGGTGTCGCCTATTATCTCGAAGCGACATTGGGTCCGCCTGCCGACAGCGCGAGAATCGCATTCGATCCGGACGGACGCGCCACATTGTCGGTCGGCACGCAGTCGAACGGGCAGGGGCATGAGACGACGATGGTGCAGATCGCGGCATCGCAGTTCGGCATCAGCCCCGACAAATTCTCGTTCCGACAGGCCGATACCGACGCCACGCCGATTGGCGGCGGCCACGGCGGATCGCGCTCATTGCATCTCGGCGGCACCGCCACGTTGCTAAGCGCGCGCAAGATCGTCGAACGCGGCAAGACAATCGCATCGCATCTCTTGGAGGCGGGCGAGCGCGACATCGAGTTCAAGCGCGGCAAATACGCGGTCGCGGGCACGGACCGCGCGATCACGTTCGAGGAGGTCGTGCGCGCGTCGTTCGATTCCAAGCGCATGCCGCCCGGCGAGAAACTGGGTCTCGACGAGACGGCAAGTTATGAGCGCGAGGGTTATAATTTCCCGAACGGCTGTCACATCTGCGAAGTCGAGATCGATCAGGAGACAAGCGTGATCGAGATTGTGAACTATTCTGTGGTCGACGATTTCGGCCGCATCATCAACCCGATGATCGTGCGCGGACAGGTGCTCGGCGGCATCGTGCAGGGCATCGGCCAGGCACTCTATGAAGAGACACGTTACGACGAAACCGGGCAATTGCTGACGGCGTCGTTCATGGACTACAGCCTGCCGCGCGCCGGCGACATCTCTCACATCAACATCGAATTGTACGAAGACGCGCCCACTCAAACCAATCCGCTCGGCGCCAAGGGCTGCGGCGAGGCGGGAGCGACCGGTTCGCCGCCGGCCGTCGTCAATGCCGTCGTCAACGCGCTCAAGGATTACGGCGTCACGCATCTGGATATGCCGCTGACGACCGGGAAGATCTGGCCGATTCTGCGAAAAACCTTTTAAAAAAAGGGCCTCAACGCCGGGGAGGAGAACTTTCTTCCCGGCCAGCCGTTTCTGGAAAGAAGGGCTGTTCGCAGGCCCAAATACGCAATTCCAATCGCCTTCCGGGTGGCCGATAATGCCCTACATTAATTCGATCCGATGAGAATCAGTGACGTGGATCAAGCCAAATACGAGCCGTTCGGCGAAGCCCTCAATGTGTCCGGCCAGGCGCAATCGCGCAGCCATGCGTCGAAAGTGCTGACGCGTGTTGGTGCGACGGTGTTCTGGGTGCTGGCTGCGACAATTGTGGTGGCGCGCGGCGTCTATTTCGAGCCGGGTATCTTCGACGGGTTTGGGCGCGTGATCGCGTACCTGCAAAAGCTCGTTCTCTTCTCCTGATGGCAGCTGTGGATTCACTTCTCACTCAGTGAGATAGATGTATTAATCAGCCGGCCCATCCGAAAATACTCTTCCACGATTTCGCGTTTTGGCGCAGTAGATAATCTCCATTCGTGGGGATCGCTGTGCCGCGCAAGAAAACCGAAAAGAAAAACGAAAAATCCGGCAAGGACAAAAAGGCGTCCAGCTTCGGCTATGTGATCGGGCTGCTGCCCGGCATTGCGCTCTGCGTCGCCGTTACGCTGGTCTCGATTGCCATCCAGCATGCCGAAGAAAGCTATTTCGGCCATCCCTACATTGAAGCTCTCGTCATCGCGATTCTGCTCGGGATGCTGATCCGCTCGGTGTGGGTGCCATCGGCGCGATTGCAGACAGGCATTGCTTTCAGCGCCAAGCAGCTTCTCGAAGTCGCGGTGATGATGCTCGGCGCATCCATCAGCTTCGCGGCGATTGCAGCGTCGGGCGCCGTGCTGATTCTGGCGATTATCGGCACGGTCGTCGTCACGCTCGCGGTGACGTATGGACTGAGCAAGGCGCTCGGCCTTTCGACCAAACTTTCGATTCTGGTCGCCAGCGGAAATTCGATCTGCGGCAATTCGGCCATCGCCGCGGTCGCTCCGGTCATCAACGCGAACGGCGACGACATCGCCTCGTCGATCTCGTTCACTGCCATCCTCGGCGTGCTGATGGTGCTCGGATTGCCGCTGCTGATTCCGCTGCTGCATTTGTCGGCCACGCAATACGGCGTACTCGCCGGTCTCACCGTTTACGCGGTGCCGCAGGTTCTGGCCGCGACGGTCCCCGCAGGACTCATCAGCACGCAGATCGGAACGCTGGTGAAGCTCGTCCGCGTGTTGATGCTTGGTCCGCTGGTGATCGGCATGTCGCTGATCGCGCCGCGCCTGTCGGGCAACAGAAAATCCGGCAAACATGTCGCGCTCAGTCCGGCGAAACTCGTGCCGTGGTTCATCGTCGGCTTTCTTGTGCTGGCGACACTGCGCTCGTTTCAGATCGTGCCGGATGCGGTGGTCGCGCCGATCACTAAAAGTGCCGCCGCGCTGACGGTGGTTTCGATGGCGGCGCTCGGGCTTGGCGTCGATGTTCGCGTGCTGTCGAATGTCGGCGGCCGGGTCACGGCAGCCGTCACGCTGTCGCTGATGCTGCTGCTTGCGATGAGCATCGCGCTCGTGATGGTGCTGAAACCCTAACGCGCTTCGCTCAATTCGCGGCTGATATATTGCGCGAGCTGTTCGGCGGCTTCGCTGAGCCCATGCGTGCGCCGCTGCATGACCAATTCCACCGGCTGCAAATTCGGCAGGCCTTCGTTGGCGCCGATGCTTCTTAAATTGGGTCCGAGCGCGCAGTGTGGAAAAACCGACACGGCCAGCCCCGCGAACACCGCCGCCTGCAAACCGGCAATGCTGTCGCAGACCGAGCGGATCGACCACTCCAGCCCCGCAGATCGCAGAGCTTCAAGCGCGATGTGCCGATAGACGCTGCCTTGCGGCAGCACCGCTAAAGGCAGCGGCTTACGGAGTTCCGGACTGGTGTTGTGGCCGCCGACCCAGACCAGCGGCTCGTTTCTGATGAGTTCGCCTTTGCGGAACTCAGGCTGGTTCGTCATCAGCGCGATGTCGATTTCGCTGCGCTCCAGCGCCGTGTGAAGATGGACGCTGCGCGTGCACCGCAATTCGATCTCGATATTCGGATGCGCGCGGGAAAAATTCTCCAGCACTTCGGGCAGAATGTAGGATGCGTAGAGATCGGGAGTTCCGAGCTTGACGTGACCTGCGATGTCGTTGGTCGCCATGCGGCCGCGCGCTTCGTCGTTCAGCCGCAAGATTGCGCGTGCGAATTCGAGCAGGTTCTCGCCGTCACGCGTCAGCGTCAGCTTGCGGCGATTCTCGTCGAACAGCTTGCGGCCGACGCTTTGTTCCAGCCGGTAAATCTGGTGCGTGATCGCGGGCTGCGTCCGGCCGACCGCGCGGCCCGCCGACGTCAGGCTGCCGGTATCGACAATCGCGACGAATGTGCGAAGCAGCGCAATATCGAGATCGTGATTCAAGATTAATCTCGCGAATGATGGCGATGCATATTATCAATTTTGTCATGGTTGGCGCATCGTGCACCATAAGAAAAAACGACCAATCATGTCGCCGCTAAGCGGCGGCAAAGGTACATAAAAACCAATCCGGGAGGGTGAAGATGAAATCGAGGCAGAAACTCGCTGTTTTATTCGCAGCGGCACTGTGCACTGCGGTGTTCGGCACCAAACCAACCATGGCGGCAGGCTATCCTGAGCGCCCGATAGAATTGATTGTTCCCTGGGGACCGGGCGGCGGCGCCGATCAGCTGGCGCGTCTTGTCGCGAAACTGATGGAGCCGATGCTCGGCCAGGGCATTCCGGTCGTGAACGTTCCGGGCGGCACCGGTGCGACCGGCATGGCGAAACTGCTTGCGTCGCCCGCCGACGGTTATTCCATGGCGATCTACATCGCCGACAGCCATGCGCTCCTCGCCGGAAAGACCCCGCGCTGGACGATGGACGAAATCACGCCGGTGGCGGTGATGATCAAAGGCCCGTCCTTCCTGTTCGTGAAGGAAGACAGCCCGATCAAGAATTGGGCGGATTTCGATAAGGAAGCGAAAGCCAATCCCGGCAAGCTGAAGGTCGCGACCCTCGGCTTCGGCAGCGTCGACGATTTCTCGCTCTCCGTGCTGGATCGCGGCGGCATCAAAATCGTGCAGGTTCCGTTCTCGAAACCGAGCGAGCGTTATGTCTCCATTCTCGGCGGCCATGCCGATGCGCTCTACGAGCAGGCAGGCGATGTCGCGCAATTCCTGAACGGCAAGCAGATGCGTCCGATTCTTCTGTTCGGCGAGAAGCGTCTCCCCGCATTCAAGGACATCCCGGCGTCTTTTGAACTCGGCTACAAGGTCGCGCTGCCGCAATTCCGCGCCATCGTCGTGCGTGCCGGCACGCCTCCGGACGTTCTCAAGAAGCTCTCGGACTCGCTTGCGAAGGTCTACGCTTCGCCGGAGTTCAAGAAATTTCTGGAAGAACAATACGCCGATCCGAACAGCTTCGAGGATTCCACGAAAGCGCCCACTTTCGTGAAGGAGCAGCTCGACGACATGAAAAAAACGATGACGAACTAACCGGACATCGTCATGCAAAAATCTCTCCTTCATTCGATCGCGCCCTATCTTGCGGGTCTGGCGATTGCGGCCGCGCTTTTTATTTACGCGGGCAAAATCGCTTACGACCCGCGCCCCGGCGCGCTCGGACCGGCGATCTGGCCGCAACTGGCAATTCTCTTGCTGGGTGGCTCATGTCTTTTCGAGATCGTTCGCCGCCTCATCGTCGGCAACCGGGACGCAACCGGATTTCTGGAAGCGTTCGATCGGGAGGAAGAACCCGAGCAAAAAGATCCCGTCTATCCGCACATGCTGATCGGCGGGATTGTTTTGATGGCGATCTACGCCGTCGCCGTTCCTTATCTCGGCTTTATCTTCGGCACGTTTCTGTTTCTCGCCGCCTTCATGTATGTCGGCGGTTTTCGGCGTCACATGACGATCTGGCTCACCAGCATCCTCGTGACGGTGCTTTGCGGGGTCCTCTTTCTTCGCATCGCTTACGTCTCGCTGCCGCGTGGAATTCCGCCGTTCGACCGCGCGACCGATATTTTCTTCCATATCCCGAGCCTGTGGTGAGCTAAGATGGACATTCTCATTCAGCTGGGCCACGGCTTCGTCAACTGCCTGACGCCGATCAATCTGATTCTTCTGACCGCGGGCATCGTGATCGGGCTTTTGATCGGCGTTCTGCCGGGCCTCACGCTCGTCATGGGCGTCGCGCTTGCGCTGCCATTCACTTACAAAATGGATGTCACCGCCTCGATCATCTTGCTCGGCGCGATGTACGTGTCCGGCACATATGGCGGCGCTTTCACCGCGATTCTATTCAGGATACCCGGCGAACCAATCGACGTTCCGATGTTGTGGGATGGCTATACGATGGGCCGCAAGGGCCAGCCGGCGAAGGCGCTCGGCTGGACGCTCGTGGCCGCACTCGGCGGTGGCTTGCTTTCTGCCATCGTCATGGTCGCACTCACCGAACCGCTTGCGAAGTTCGCGCTGCGATTTTCCTCGCCGGAGTATTTCGTGATCGTGATGTTCGGACTTTTGAGCGTGGTTGCAATCGGCAAAGGCTCGCTTGCGAATGCGTTCATCAGCATGAGCGTCGGCATTCTGATTGCGACCGTCGGCGTCGATCCGATCTACGGGGCAGAACGCTTTACGTTCGGCTCGCCCATTCTTGCCGACGGCATCGAGTTTCTGGTGGTGATGGTCGGCGCGTATGGCGTCGGCGAAGTTCTGACGCGTCTGGAAACGGGATTTTCCACGCAACCGATTCAAAAGATCAAAAACGCGCGTACCGAATTGCCGACCTGGAAAGAATTCAAGGAAGTGAAAGGCATGTTCTTCCGCGCGTCCGTGATTGGCGATCTGATTGGCCTGTTGCCGGGCGCGGGCGCGACGATTGCGTCCTTCGTCAGCTATGGCATCGAAGCGAAATTCGGCAAGAAGAAGCACCTGATGGGTACCGGCGTCGCCGAAGGCATCATCGCGCCGCAAGCGGCCGCGACAGCATCGGTCGGCGGCGCGCTCGTGCATTTGCTCGCGCTCGGCATTCCCGGAAGCGGCGCGACGGCTGTTATCCTCGGTGCTTTCATGCTGCACGGAATTCAGCCGGGGCCACAGGTGCTCGTGACGTCGGCGCCGATGGTCTACACGATTTTCGCCTCGATCTTCCTCGGAATCCTTTTGATGTGCGCGATCGGTTATCTTGCCATCCGCCCGCTCATCAAGATTCTCGATTTCCCCGAAGCGGTGGTCTCGGCCTATGTGCTGATCCTGTGTTTCATCGGCGCGCTTTCGATCCGCAACAATGTCACGGACCTCTGGCTCATCATCGCCTTCGGCGTCATAGGCTATGGTTTCGAGCGCCTGAAATTCCCGGTCGCGCCGCTTGTGCTCGGTGTGATTCTTGGGCCGATTGCAGAGGACTCTTTCATGAATACGATGATTAGTTTCGGCAACGACTGGACGGTGTTCTTCACGCGCCCGATTTCCGGGTCCATCGTGGCCTTCACGACGATCGTGATATTGCTTCCCTTTATCCAGAAGCTGTGGGTCCGCCTTGTCACGGCTCCGCAGACGGCTGGCCGCAAATAAATCAAGGAGTGATCGATGAGCGCAGTTGCAGAAATCAGAAACGCCGATGCCGACGCGCAGGCGATCGCGTCGGGCTTGATGCGGAAAGCGCGCGTGGCGCAGCAAAGTTTCGCCGAGGCCGATCAGGCGCGTGTCGATGAAGCGGTGCGCGCCATCGCGTGGTCGCTCTACAAGCCCGAGCACGCCAAGGAACTTGCCGAGCTTGCCGTCCAGGATACGGGCCTCGGCAATGTGCCGGACAAGATCACCAAGAAGCAGCGCAAGACCTTCGGCACGCTGCGCGATCTGTTGCGCGTCAAATCGGTCGGCGAGATCGAGCGCGACGACAAGCGCGGCATCGTGAAGTTCGCAAAGCCGATGGGCGTTGTCGGTGCGGTGACGCCGTCGACCAATCCGGGCGCGACGCCCGTCAACAAGACGATGATGGCGATCAAGGGCCGCAACGCCGTCATCATCGCGCCGTCGCCGCTGGGTTATCGGACGACTGCGCTCGCGGTGAAGTACATGCGCGATTCGCTGGAAGCCATCGGCCTGCCGCCGGACCTCGTGCAGATTTTGCCGAATCCCGTGACGAAAGACACGACGCAGGCCTTGATGGAAGCCGTCGATCTGATCGTCGTCACCGGTTCGCAGGACAATGTGCGCCGCGCCTATCGCAGCGGCACGCCGGCCATCGGCGTCGGTGCCGGCAACGTTCCGGTCATCATCGACGAGACGGCCAATCTCGACGACGCGGCGCGTAAGATCTGCGCGTCCAAAACGTTCGACAACGCGACGTCATGTTCGTCCGAAAACGCCGTTATGATCGTTGACGCGGTTTACGATCAGGCCATCGAAGCGTTGAAGCGGGCGGGCGGCTATCTCGTCGATGCGAAACAGAAAGAGAAGCTGCAAAGCGAGCTCTGGCAGAACGGCAAGCTCAACCGCCATCTGATCGCGCGCGACATGCCGGTCTTGGCAGAGGCGTTCGGCCTGCCGGAGGAAGCCAAGAAGGCGAAGTTCATTCTCGTCGAAGACCAGGGCATCGGCAAAGCGCATCCGCTGTCGGGCGAGAAGCTCGCGCTTGTGCTCACGGTCTACAGGGCGAAGGATTTCGAGGCCGCGACCGATACGGTTCGCAAGATTCTCGATTTTCAGGGCAAGGGCCATTCGATGGGCCTTCACACCACCGATTTCGCGCGCGCACGCAAGCTCGCTGAGGATCTTCCGGTCGTTCGCGTGCTCATCAATTTCGCGCACACCTTCGGCAATGGCGGCGGTTTCGACAGCGGCCTCGAATTCACGCTGACGATGGGCTGCGGCTCGTGGCAGAAGAACAGCATTTCGGAAAATCTGAACTACAAGCATTTCCTGAACATCACGCATCTTGTTGTGCCGATCCCCGAGGACAAACCCTCCGAGGAAGAATTGTTCGGGCCGCACTGGAAACGTTACGGTCGATAGGTCGCATCTATGAACTTTGAAGAATATGCCGCCAAGCGCGATGTGCTTGGCCCGGCGGGCGTTCCCATTCCCAAGGGCATCGTCTGCAAATCGTCGCAGGATGTCAGCGACGCGATTGCGAAGATCGGGCCGGGCGTCATCAAGGCGCAGGTGCCGAGCGGCAAGCGCGGCAAGGCTGGCGGAATCAAATTCGCCAAGACGCCGGAGCAGGGTGCCGCCGAGTCTGCGAAGATTTTCGGCATGTCGATTGCCGGCTACGAGGTGAAGCAGGTTCTGGTCGAACAGGCCTGCGAGATCGCGCGCGAATTCTACGCGGCGGTCTTGATCGACGTCGCAAGCCGCAGCCCCGTCGTCTTGTTTTCGACCGAGGGCGGCATGGACATCGAGGAAGTCGCGGAGAAGAACCCGAAAGCGATCCGCCGTCACGTCGTCGGTGTGAAGCACGGTTTCGGTAAGCCCGAAGCACAGGCGCTGTTGAAAGGTCTCGACCTCGGTACGTCCGCAGACAAGGTGGCCGATCTGCTCGCGCAGCTTTATGCGATTTTCGATGCGAAAGACGCCGAACTGGTCGAGATCAATCCCCTCGCGCTTCTGAAAGACGGCAACGTTGTCGCGCTCGACTGCAAGTTCGTGCTCGACGATTCCTCCGCTTCGCGCCAGAGCGAACTCGCCGCCGCAGCTTCGCCGCCGAAGATGACCGAGCTCGAAAGCAAGGGCGCGGACGCCGGCCTCAAATTCATTCAGCTCGACGGCAATGTCGGCGTGCTGGCGAACGGCGCGGGCCTGACCATGACGACGATGGACGTGATCGACCATTTCGGCGGCCGTCCGGCGAACTTTCTCGAAATCGGCGGCGAGGCTTACACCAAGTCGGAAATCGCGCTCGATCTGGTCTTGTCCAATCCGGGCGTGAAAAGCCTCGTCATCAATTTCTGCGGTGCGTTCGCGCGCACGGACGTGATGGCCGACGGCGTGGTGAAAGCCTGGCAGAAACTGAAGCCAAAGGTGCCGGTCTTCTTCTCGATCCACGGCACGGGGTCGGATGAAGCCGTCAAGCTGGTCCGCAACGAGCTTGGCTTCGAGCCCTACGATCTGATGGAAGATGCGGTGAAAGCCGCAGTCGAGGCAGCACGATGATTTACCGCCGCAACCAGAAGGTGCTCGTTCAGGGCATTACGGGAAAACAAGGCTCGTTCTGGACCGAACGCATGCTCGAAATGGGCACGCAGGTCATCGGCGGCGTGAACCCAAAGCGCGCAGGCGAAACGTTTCTCGATCGCCCGGTGTTCAGTTCCGCGGTCGAGGCCGCCAAGACAACGCCATGCGACGTGTCGGTGATCTTCATTCCGCCCGCAATGGCGAAGGACGCGATCATCGACGCCATCGATGCCGGTGTGAAAACCATCGTCGCGCTGACCGAACATATTCCCGGTCACGACGTGCTGGAGATTTTTGCGCGCGCGAAAAATTCCGGCAGCCGCATCATCGGACCGAACACGGCGGGCATCGTCACGCCGGGCGAGGGCTTCGTCGGCATCATGCCGGGGCATAATGCGAACGTGTTTCAGCCGGGTTCGGTCGGCGTGATTTCGCGCAGCGGCAGTCTCGGCACGCTGATGTGCCTGAACCTGACGCGCGCGGGACTTGGACAATCCGCATTTCTCGGCATCGGCGGCGATCCGATCATCGGCACAACGAGTCTCGATGCGCTTAAGGCGCTCGACGAGGACAAGGGCACGACATCCGTCGTTCTCGTCGGCGAGATCGGCGGCTCGATGGAAGAGGAAGCGGCTGAGTACGCGCGCTCGATGAAAAAGCCGGTGATGTCGTTCATCGCCGGGCGTTCCTCGCCGCCGGACAAAAAGATGGGTCACGCCGGCGCCATCGTCAGCGGCGGACGCGGCGGATACGCGTCGAAACGAAAGGCATTGGAGAGCGCAGGCGTGCGCGTTGCCGATACGCCCGCGCAGATCGTGGAATTTCTCTCAGCCTCCGCCAGTCAAACCGCGAAATCCGCCAGCCGCTAACCGGCAATCGTTCAGGCCGATGCGATGAATGTCTGCGCCAGTTTGTCCGCCGCTTCCTTCAAAGCAGGTGCGAGAGAAATCGCGCGCGACAGCGGCAGGCGGCCCTTAGGCCCGTGAACCGCCACCGTCGCGCAAATCTTGCCGCGCGAATCGAACACAGGCACGGCAGCCGCCGTCATGCCGTCGATGAATTCCTCGTTGTCGACGCCGACCTGCGTTTTCTTGATCTTCGCCAATTCGGTATTCAGCTTCACCGGATCGACGATGGTGCGCGGCGTGTAACGCACCAGCGGCTGCGATTTCACCAGCCTGTCGCGCAGGGACGGCGGCGCGAGGCTGAGAAACAATTTTCCGCTTGCCGTGCAATGCAGCGGCACGCGCGATCCGACGCTGAGGCGAATTTGCAGCGGCCAGTCGGATTCGACGCGGTCGAGATAGACAAGCTCCGACCGATCCAGAACGGTGATGTTGCAGGTCTCCTGAATCTCCTGCACCAGCGAGGTCAGGATCGCGCGGCGCGGACCCTGCGCCAGCGAATTGCGCATCACGTCGACTGCGAGCGCGGTGAGGCGATGGCCGACCTGATAGTGGCGGCCGTCGGGTGTGCGCTGCGCAAAACCCAGTGCTTCGAGCAGCGAGACGAAACGATGCGTGGTCGCCTTCGGCAGTTCAAGCCGCGCGACCAGTTCGTTGAGCGTCGGCGGCTGCTCCGCGCTCGCGATGATCTCAAGCAGCTTGAGCGCGCGCTCGGATACCGCCGGCGTTTTTGTTGTCGGCATCGTTTTGTCCTCATCCACCCTAGCGAGATGCAGCTTGACAAACTTTCTGCCGCACCTCAACCTTTAAGACAAAATGTCTCATTGAATGAGACAGTCTGGGGAGCGAATGAATTTCGATTACGTCATCGTCGGCGCCGGTTCGTCCGGCTGCGTGCTCGCGAACCGTCTCAGCGCAGACGGCCGTCACAACGTGCTGCTGCTCGAAGCGGGACCGCGCGACAACTATCTGTGGATTCACATCCCGATCGGTTACGGCAAGACCATGTTTCACAAGGCCTACAACTGGGGCTTCCACACGGAGCCCGAGGCCGGAATGCATGGCCGCGAAATTTATTGGCCGCGCGGGCGCGGTCTCGGCGGATCGAGTTCGATCAACGGATTGATTTTCATTCGCGGCCAGCGCGAGGACTACGATCACTGGGCGCAGCTTGGAAATGCCGGCTGGGACTGGAACAGCGTCCTTCCGTATTTCATCAAGTCCGAACACAACACGCGCGGCGCGAGTGCAACGCATGGCGGCAGCGGTCCCTTGTGGTCGTCCGACATTCGCGAGAAGCACGAATTGATGGAAGCCATCATTCGCGGCGCGGAAGAACTCGGCGTGCCGCGCAACGACGACTTCAATAGCGGCGATCAGGAAGGCGTCGGCTACTACCAGCTCTTCACCAGGAACGGCTGGCGTAACAGCTCGGCGGTCGCCTATCTCAATCCGGCGAAAT
>JAFKKP010000032.1 GCA_017305515.1 Hyphomicrobiales bacterium | reverse complement strand
CTCGTAGCTCATATCAAGGCTTGTACCTTGAGCGAGGCTGCCAGTTTTCTCGGTGGCGAGACCGCAAGCAAACCTACGATTCCGTCCACAGTTCCCCCAGCCCCGGCAAACAAAAAACCAGGGTTCGACCCGGAGGCGTATGCGGCGAGACTTGATCCGGCGCATGCGTCTCTGGCTTCAATCGGAATCTCTGCGGAGACGTTGCGAATCTTTCGGTCGGGCTTTGCGTCTTCGGGTAGTAACCGTGGACGGCTGGCGCTCCCCCTTCATGATCGTGACGGACATCTTCTTGGTTACTGCGGCAGAAGCGTCAGGGATGAAAGCCCGCTGCTGGTCTTTCCGAACGGGATCAACCCGCATGAGTTTATTTTCAATGCTCATCGGGTGATCGCAGGTGAACTTTATCTGGTGCGCGATCCGATCGACGTTTTGAAAGCTTTCGAATCGGGTGTTGAAAATGTCGTGTCATTTCTGACGGAAATCACGCCGCAACAAATCGAGATGCTGGCAGCACTCATGGATGGCAAAAAATGTGAAACCGTCGCGTTGTTCTAAAGCCCCTCCGGGGGCTTTTTCTTTGTGAGGTACAATGAAGAGCGGACTGTTCCATCACAGGAGGTTCGCCGTGAACACATCCAAGCTCTACGACGTCGTCACCGGAAATATCATTGCCGAACTGCAGGCGGGTGCCATCCCCTGGCTGAAGCCATGGAAAGGCGGAGGCACCGGAATGCTGCCCGCAAACGCCATCACCAAGCGCAGCTATTCGGGAATCAATATCTGTTTGCTTTGGTTTGAAGCCGACAAGCATTCTTACCCCACTCATCTCTGGCTCACCTATCAACAAGCCAAGGCGCGAGGAGCGGCGGTCCGCAAAGGCGAAAAAGGCACGCATATTGTCTTCACCAAGAAACTGTCGGTGAAGGACACAAAAACCGACGAGCAAAAGAAGGTGCAGATGCTCAAGACGTTCTGCGTATTCAATATTGCGCAGATCGACGGCCTGCCACCCCAAATCGACCCGGAGCCGATTGCAGAATGTATCCGGCATGAAGCCGCTGAGCATTTTATCAAGGCGACCGGTGCTGACATTCGAGGCGGCGGCGACCGTGCTTGTTACGTTCCCGCGCTGGATCGTGTGTTGATGCCGTTCCAGGGATTCTTCATCCATCACGAAGCCTTCTACTCAGTGACGTTGCACGAACTCGGTCACTGGACGGGCGCAAAGCATCGCCTCAGTCGCGATCTCTCTGGTGGATTTATCACGCGAAAGTACGCCTTCGAGGAACTGGTGGCCGAACTTACTTCTGCGTTTCTGTGTGCCCATCTTGGGCTACAGGCCGAGCTGCGGCACGCAGGCTATATTGAACATTATCTTGCAGTGTTGAAAGACGACGACCGGGCATTCTTTAAGGCCGCAGCGAAAGCCCAACAAGCAGCTGACTACCTGCGAGAATTCAGCGAAAAAGCACATGAAGACCAGTGACCGCGTATTCTTTGCCCCGCTCTGCTGCGGGGCATTTTTTTGTACGAGGATTTAGCCGAATAAAATACAATGGAATTCAGCTCTAATTGATTACAGGCGCAGCGGAACTTTGTTGAAGGTCAGACATGGAGCTTTGCTTCCTGCCGACGAAGCTTTTCGTCCTCGACTTGAATCGTAACGTGGTCAATACCAAATCTCACTAGCGTTGTAAGAGAAAGTGTTGGAAAGGAAACTTCGCAATGCCGAGCGGAGGTTCGGTGCGGAGCAGATTGTATTTTTTCCGCAAGATCGAGGTTTTGCTGTCGCAGGGCAAGTCGCCGCAGGATATTGCAGCAGAACTGCGCAATGGGTAGATTTTCTATTGCGGAAGTTAATAGTGGCACATGCTACGGTGTTGTTTAGAAAATTTCTTAGTTTGAGCGATGGCTTCTACGACTGCGCGGATTTGGCCGCGCAGTCGTAGGCTCACCCTTCGATAGCATGACGGAGCAATGACGCATTGATGGGGGAAGAAGTCATAGCTTCGTTTGGCGTTATCGAAGAGATTTTGGTCCACCGCTATAACGGCCCATATTGCCTCCGCCGGGCGTTAAGGCGCCCTGGAAACGAGGTGCGATTTGGGTCGATGCAAATGCGGAGCTTGCGTCGTTCGGCGCGCCAGCGTTCCCTGCGCTCACCGCAGCTTCACTGGGCCAATACCGCTTATCAGAAATTGTCGTACCCGCCAGCGCCGCTGAGGATATCGCCACGAGCGGCAACAAGAGTGAGATTGTGAGAATGCGTTTGTTTGACATGGTCCGGCTCCTTGTCGTTTAGAAGCGTATCATCTGCGCTTCTTCAATGAGTTCGGAGAAAATCGCCATCCGGTTACAAGTTCACGCCGATGTGAAAGCGTGTAGCGCTTCCAGTTACCATCGCAACAACCGAGGCCCAAATACTGCACCTGCGAGGGTGCAGAGCACAATTGTACTGCCATACCAAATCGCAATGAACGGCAAGGAATCATCCGAGCAATGCAGCGCGTAAGCCATCGCGCTTACCCCACCGGCAACAAGGCCAGTGAATGCACCTGTGAGCACGAGATGGGTGGGTGCAGCTCGTCGTACCGCCCAGATAGCAATGGCAAATGGCGCAACCGCGATAATCGGAATCGAGAGAAGGCATTCAAGCCAATCGTCTCCCATGATCATCTTGTCCCAGTGCGACTTGGGCGCGAACCCAAGATTGATTGCGGCAATCAGCGCAATCGCAGTGAATGGCAGTGCGACTAGCCAAGACGATAAATTTCGCTCACCGCCTGGCCGCGCCAGTTTTATCAAAAAGACTGTTGCAATAGCGACAATTCCAAGCGCAAAAGCGACCTTAAGACAAAGAAAAATCAACGCCCGAGCAGTCGCCAAATCCGCGCGCATACCAAGCCCAATGATCATGATGCCTAGCGCAAACAAAAGCCCGACGCAAAGCGCGACAAAAACTGTCCGCTCCATCTCTCCGCGATCGACGGGCTCGGAATTTTTACTCAGGACAGCAACGAGGTCGTCCGTTTTCATGTTTTGGTCTCCTGGGTAAGGGAGTTCGCCATCGCCTTAAGTCCACGGTGAATATTTATTTTAACGCCAGATTCCGAGATGTCGCATCGGATTGCAGCTTCCGCCACGCTCTGCGCATCCAGTTTTACGGCTTCAATGGCACATCGAACCTTGCTAGGAAGCTTCGCCAAAAGCCGCCTGACATCGAACGTGCTCTCGGCACTCAAACTGTCCTCGTCTGCCATCACATCATCTGCGTCCTCTATCGGCACATTTGCCAAGGACGTCTTGGTTCGCCGCAGAAAATCGATGAGCTTGTAACGCGCGATGGCATACACCCAGGGCGTCAACAACCCGGCCCGGTCATAAGTGTGCCGCTTGAGATGGATGGCTAAAATCGCCTCTTGCACCAAGTCTTCTGCCTCCTCTGGCCCTCTGCCGACCGCTGCAAGCCTCACCTTGTAATAGGCGCGCAGCCGTTTGCTTAGGCGTTCCAATAAAGCCCGGTGTGATGCCGCGTCGCCACTTAAGCTCGCAACCATCAATGCCTTGAGTTCGATTTCTCCAGTCGTCATGGTTGTGTTACCTCCATTAGTTCGGCGGTTGCGCCGGTTTGGTTACAGCCTTGACCGACTTCGGCCAAAATAATTCCACCCTGCAACAACACGTCCGCACCCCATCAGACGGCAAACTGTTCTTATTTATTCCGCTGCTAGGGACCGATCCACTTCTTGCGACTTCCGCTCGGTCACACGCTTCTCGACTTCAACTGCAACATTCGGCTCTTGCGGCAAGCGGAATCCTTTAATCAGCGCGTAGACCGCCGGAATGACGACCAGTGTCAAGATTGTCGATGAGATCATGCCGCCGATCATCGGCACGGCAATGCGCTGCATGACTTCAGAGCCTGTGCCGGTGCTCCACAGGATCGGAATGAGACCAGCCATAATGGCGACCACCGTCATCATTTTAGGACGCACGCGTTCGACCGCGCCCAGCATGATCGCTTCATTGAGATCGCTGCGCGTAAACGCTCGACCTTCACCAAGGCGCTTCGCTTGGATTTCCTTCATAGCATGGTCGAGATAGATCAGCATGATGACGCCGGTCTCGGCCGCGACACCCGCCAACGCAATGAACCCCACAGCTACCGCGACGGAGAAGTTGAACCCCAGCCACCACATCAGCCACAATCCACCAACAAGAGCGAACGGCAGCGATAACATCACAATTAGTGTTTCGGTCAGACGACGGAAATTAAGATAAAGCAGCAGGAAGATAATCAGCAGTGTCACAGGCACCACGATCTTCAGCCTCGCAGTGGCGCGCTCCAGATATTCGAACTGACCACTCCAGACAACATAATTTCCGGGTGGAAACTGGATGCTGGCAGCTACGGCTGCTTTGGCATCCGCGACGTACCCACCAAGATCGCGATCACGGATGTCGACAAAAATGTAGACGGCGAGCTGACCATTCTCGGTGCGGATCGAGGTTGGGCCACGCACCAGATTGATGGCTGCAACTTCGCCCAGTGGAACCGTACCTCCGCCCGGCATCGCCACCAGCACATCGCGAGCAATCGATTGGGGATCACTGCGCAGATCACGCGGATAGCGCAGATTGACACCGTAACGCTCGCGGCCTTCCACCGTGGTGGTGATGGTCTCACCCCCGAGCGCAGAGGACACCGTATCCTGCACGTCACTGACCATAAGCCCATAACGTGCAAGCGCCTCTCGGTTGGGAACGACATCGAGATAATATCCGCCAATGACGCGTTCGGCGTAGGCGCTCGATGTGCCCGGCACCGCCTTCACAACGGTTTCGATCTGGCGCGCGAGTTTTTCCATCTCAACAAGGTCAGTACCGAGAACTTTGATACCGATCGGCGTTCGGATTCCGGTCGCAAGCATGTCGGTCCGGGCCTTGATCGGCATGGTCCAGGCGTTGGAGACGCCTGGGAACTGCAACGCCTTGTCCAGATCAGCGATCAGCCCATCGACGGTCTGGCCCGCAGGCCATTCGTTCTTGGGTTTAAGATTGATGATCGTTTCAATCATCTCTGTGGGTGCAGGATCAGTCGCGGTCTCGGCGCGTCCGGCTTTGCCGTAAACCGAGGCGACTTCCGGAAAGGTCTTGATGATCTGGTTTTGGGTTTGCAGGATTTCCGCAGCTTTAGTCACCGACAAACCTGGAAGCGTCGTCGGCATATACATCAGCGTGCCTTCGTTCAGGCTCGGCATGAACTCGGTTCCGAGTTGCCGTGCTGGCCAGATCGAGACGACGAGTGCTCCAACAGCCAACGCTATTGTCAGCGTTCTTGCCTTGAGTACCCGCTCAATCAGCGGCCGATAGACCCAGATCAGGAATCGATTGATGGGATTCTTGTGTTCAGGGATAATTCGTCCGCGCACAAAGAGCACCATCAGAGCGGGCACCAAGGTAATTGAAAGGATTGCTGCTGCGGCCATCGAGAAGGTTTTGGTAAACGCCAGCGGACTGAACAAACGCCCTTCCTGAGATTCCATGGTGAAGATCGGCAAAAACGACACCGTGATAATCAGCAGGCTGAAGAATAGCGCAGGACCGACTTCGCTGGCGGCTTCAATCAATACTTCGATGCGCGGCTTGTCCGGCGGCGCGCGTTCGAGATGCTTGTGTGCGTTCTCGATCATGACAATGGCACCATCGATCATGGCACCGATTGCAATGGCGATTCCGCCAAGGCTCATGATGTTCGAGCCGATGCCAAGAACCTTCATGGCACCGAATGCCATCAAGATACCGACGGGCAACATCACAATGGCGACCAGCGCGCTGCGCACATGCAACAGGAACACAATACAGACCAGCGCCACCACAATGCTTTCCTCAGTCAGTGTGCGCTTGAGCGTCTCAATCGCATTGTGAATAAGATTGGAACGGTCATAGACCGGTATGATCTCAACACCCTTGGGCAAGGCTGAGGCCATGTCAGCGAGGCGCGCTTTGACATTGTCGATGACGTCAAGTGCATTCTGCCCAAAACGTTGCAGCGCGATGCCGCTGGCGACCTCGCCCTCACCGTTGAGTTCGGTTATGCCCCGCCGCTCGTCTGGACCAAGCTCGATGCGCGCCACATCCTTCAGGAGTACCGGCGTTCCCTTGTCAACTTTCAACACAATGCTTGAAAGATCGCCGACGCTTTTGACATAACCTCGGCCGCGCACCACAAATTCAAATTCCGACAATTCGACAGTGCGGCCGCCAACATCCATGTTACTGCCGCGCACCGCGTCGCGGACTTTTGAAAGCGGGATGTTGAATGATCTCAAACGGTTCGGATCGACAATGACGTTGTATTGCTTGACAAAGCCGCCGACGCTGGCAACTTCGGCGACGCCTTCCGCTTTGGAGATGCCGTAGCGAATGGTCCAATCCTGCAAGGACCGCAAATCGGCTAGCGATTTATCCTTGGACTGCAACGCGTATTGATAAACCCAGCCTACGCCCGTGGCATCCGGGCCTAATGTAGGCGTCACGCCAGCAGGCAACTTGCGAGCTGCGGCGTTGAGATACTCTAGGACGCGCGACCGTGCCCAATAGATGTCCGTGCCGTCCTCAAAAATAATGTAGACGAACGACACCCCGAAAAACGAGAAGCCACGCACGACCTTGGATTTCGGCACAGTCAGCATCGCGGTCGTCAGCGGATATGTGACCTGATCCTCAATCACCTGAGGCGCTTGACCCTTATATTCGGTGTAGACGATGACCTGAGTATCGGAAAGATCAGGGATGGCATCGAGCGCGGAATGCTGCACAGCGTAGACACCGGATGCCACAGCAAATGCCGTCGCAATAAAAATCAGCATCAGATTGCGGGCGGACCAATCTATCAATCTCGCGATCATTGTGATTTTTCCCCGCTGTTCAAATTATTTAGCGCGGCCTTGAGGTTGCTTTCGGCGTCGATCAGGAAGTTGGCCGAGACAACCACCTTGTCGTCGCCGGAAAGACCTTCCTTGATCTCAACGCGGCCGTCACCGCGCAG
>JAFKKP010000308.1 GCA_017305515.1 Hyphomicrobiales bacterium | reverse complement strand
CGGCTCGCGCTTTAGCGGCCGCAGCAGATGGTCCGAACGCCTCAGCCGTACGAAGGTTCCCTTCGACTGACTCCAATTGATAGGCAGCCATGCGCAATATTGTTCGCGCTGGTGGCACGCCAGCATCCAGGATGTAGCAAATCCGCATGATCGCCTCGCCAAGCGCTCGCTCAAGCACGAACGGTGCAACCCGGACGAGCGAACCTGAATCGAAGGCTAACGCGATCGCTTCCGCAAGCTCCTTGCAGGTGCGAAGCAGCCGTTCGATGGTCTCCATGTTGGTTCCGAAGATGGCCCCATATACGAAGTCGCGCCGCGGGCTGGCTCGCATGTACTGGTCTAACGCGGCGATGCCGGAACCCCGACGCCGCTGGCCACCGGCCTCCAGGGCCTCGTCAAGTAGATTGTCGACGTCAAAGATAGTGGCGCGGAGTAGCCTCGCAGCGTAGATCCCTGGGCCGAACGGTTTCGGATCCATTGCCGATGCGCTCTCAGTACGTGAAGACATCTCCCGCACCCGAAATGTCGAGGGCCGCGCGAGTCGGGATGTACTCGAACGAACGCTCCACAAGCTCCCACACCCCGTGTGTACGCCCACGTGCTTGCAGACGCTCGAGCAGCGGCTGAAGATAGGCAACGTCCCTCGCAGCGTACGCAAGCTGCGTGTCGCTCAAGTGGTGCCGAGACCAATCCGAAAGTCGCTCAGTCTTATCGAGCTCAATGCCCAGATACATCTTCAGCGAAGACTTAAGGCTGTATGAGTCATTTGGCAGCCCGGGGCTGACAATCTTCGCTGCGATCTTGGTGCAGGCCACGTTCTGCGCGCGAACGGCCCAGTGCGCAGTCATGAAACGTACATCGAAGGGCGCGTGGTGGAAGAGTTTCGTGACTTTTGGTGCCGCGAGCAGACGACTCAGGTTGTCCGGATGTTGGTTGCCCAGCAACTGGACCACAAACACCTCGCCAGCGAAAGAGAGCTGGCAAGTCTCGATTGTCGCAGAACGCCAGTCAAGGCCAGTCGTCTCAATATCCCAGGCCACGACTGCCTCATCCATCGCGCGCGAGAGAATCTCAGCAGGTATGTCCCGCTCCACCACATTTGCGGTTAGTGACTGCATCGACCTTCCAATCCTCACTGGACCGGCGTGCTCTGCCTCAGAATCGCTTCAATGTCTGAGGTCACGAACTGCCGAATCATGCCATCGCCTACCAAGAAGGTTGGCACGGACCCCCGACGTTCTTGCGAGTGCGAATAGAGAGTGAGTACGGCCTTGTGCTCGAAGTTGTAACAACTGAACACGGCGTCGCCAGCCCGCACGTGAACTTCGCCGCCGAGCTCCTTGAAATCAGCAATCGCCTCGTTGATCTTGTCTTTCAGCGATTGCTCAGACATCTTGAATCGCTGGGACAAGGTGAACAACGTTTCCTTATCCTCCGGGTCGGGCAAGAAGACCCTTAGCCGGCCTCCAGGCTGAGCCGCGAGTTTCTGAAGGCGAACGCGATGCGCGTTCCTCCAGGTGGACGCGTATGCGACCACAACGTCGAGGGTCTTAGAGCCCTTAAATAACTCGTCCCACTCGACCTCCTGGAGGTACTCGTCGGTGACGCGCTCAAGCGCGCAGACCGATTTCTCCAAGCGCGGCGTGTCGTTCAACATTCCTGGCGAACAGGTCGACGGTATGGACGTTCGCGCGGTGAAAGCTGCCGGCGACCGTGCCGTGAAATGGTGCCGCGAGGGCAACGGCCCGTTCATTCTCGAAATGCAGACGTATCGATACAGGGGCCACTCGATGTCCGACCCCGCGAAATACCGCACGCGTGAGGAAGTGGACAAAGTCCGCCACGATCAGGACCCGATCGAGCAGGTTCGCAACCGTCTGCTCGAACAGAAAGTGTCCGAGGCGGATTTGAAGAAGATCGACGCCGAGGTGCGCGACATCGTCAATGAGTCTGCCGACTTCGCCCAGAATACGCCTGAGCCCGACGTGTCGGAGCTTTACACCGACATCTACCGATAAGAGGGCGACGCGACGATGCCAATTCAGATTCTCATGCCCGCGCTTTCGCCGACGATGGAGAAGGGCAACCTCGCCAAATGGCTGAAGAAAGAAGGCGAGCAGATCAAGTCCGGCGATGTGATCGCCGAAATCGAAACCGATAAAGCCACGATGGAAGTCGAGGCGACCGACGAAGGCACGCTCGGCAAGATACTCGTCGCCGCCGGCACCAATGACGTCGCGGTGAACACGCCGATTGCAACGATCCTCGCCGACGGCGAAAGTGCTGCGGATTTGGCCAAGACGCCTGCCGCGCCGAAGAAGGCTGCGTCCGTCTCCGAAGAAGTCGCGGAATCGCGCGCACCGGTCGGCGAGGGTAAGCCGCAGATTTACGATCCGAAACCTTCCGCTGCGCCCGTCGCCGCACCCGTTGAGCCCGATCCCGAAGTGCCGCCCGGCACCGAGATGGTGAAGATGACGGTGCGTGAAGCTCTGCGCGATGCGATGGCGGAGGAAATGCGCCGCGACAAGGATGTGTTCGTGATGGGCGAGGAAGTCGCCGAATATCAGGGCGCGTACAAAGTCACGCAGGGACTGCTTCAGGAGTTCGGCGCCAAGCGCGTCATCGACACGCCGATCACCGAGCATGGCTTCGCGGGCGTCGGCGTCGGTGCGGCGATGGCGGGGCTTAAACCCATCGTCGAGTTCATGACGTTTAATTTCGCGATGCAGGCCATCGACCACATCATCAATTCCGCCGCCAAGACACTGTATATGTCGGGCGGACAGATGGGTTGTTCCATCGTTTTCCGCGGGCCGAACGGTGCGGCCGCACGTGTCGCCGCCCAGCACAGCCAGGATTATTCGGCGTGGTACTCGCAGATACCCGGACTGAAAGTCGTGTCGCCGTATTCGGCAGCCGACGCGAAAGGGTTGCTGAAAGCTGCGATCCGCGATCCGAACCCGGTGATCTTTCTCGAGAACGAAATTCTCTATGGCCACACCGGCGACGTGCCGAAGCTCGATGATTATGTCGTGCCGATCGGCAAGGCGCGTATCGTGCGGCCAGGCAATCACGTCACGCTGGTCGCGTGGTCGAACGGCATGAGCTATGCGCTCAAGGCCGCCGACGAACTTGCCAAGGAAAACATCGAAGCCGAAATCATCGATCTGCGGACGATCCGCCCGATGGATACCGAGACGATCGTCAATTCCGTGAAAAAGACCGGGCGTTGTGTGGTCGTCGAGGAAGGATGGCAGCAATCCGGCGTCGGTGCGGAAATTGCCGCGCGTCTGATGGAGCAGGCGTTCGATTATCTCGACGCGCCGGTCGCGCGTGTGTCGGGCAAGGACGTGCCGATGCCGTATGCCGCCAATCTAGAAAAGCTCGCGCTGCCGAGCGTCGCCGAAGTCGTCGCGGCCGCCAAAGCGGTGTCGTATCGCTGATGCGCATTCTTCTCGTTTCGTTGTGGGTCGTGTTGATGCAGATGGCCAGCCCCGCATTCGCCCAGCAGTCGGCCTTCGCGCCGATGGATGTGTCGCGGCTGTCCACGCTCAAGGCCGCAGCCACGCGTCCGGGCGAGAACGGATGGGCCAAGGTCGCTTACCGCGAATACATCAACGGTCTGATCGATGGCCTGATGGACAAGGAAGGCGATAAATTCTGCCTGCCGCCGAAGATCCGCTCCGCCAAAGCCGAAGTGATCTTCACTGAATTGTCGGCGGACGTCGAAGATTCGGTGAAGAGCGCATTGCCGAAAGATCTCGTCGCGGTGGCGACGCGCAAATATCTCGTCCAGAAATATCCCTGTAGGCGCTGAGGCCCGTCATGCCGATCAACATCCTGATGCCCGCGCTGTCGCCGACGATGGAGAAGGGCAATCTCGCCAAGTGGCTGAAGAAGGAAGGCGACAAGGTCAAGTCGGGCGACGTGATCGCCGAAATCGAAACCGACAAGGCGACGATGGAAGTCGAAGCGGTCGATGAAGGCACGCTTGCGAAAATTCTGGTGCCTGCGGGCACTGCCGACGTGCCGGTCAACAATGTCATCGCGGTGCTCGCCGCCGACGGCGAGGACGTGAAGTCGGCGGGAGCAGGGGCTGCGTCGGCACCGGCGAAGGCAGATGCGCCGAAAGCGGCTGCGCCCGCAACTGCCACCGCGCCTCAAGCTGCGCCCGCGCAAAAGCCATCCGCACCGCCACCTGCGGTACTTGCGCAGGCCGCGCCTCAGTCGAATGGCACACGCACATTTTCCTCGCCGCTCGCCCGCCGTCTTGCAAAAGATGCAGGCATCGAAATCTCGCGCATCAACGGCACGGGTCCGCACGGACGCGTCGTCGCCAAGGATGTCGAGCAGGCGAAATCCGGCGGCGGGTTGAAAGCGTCTTCGGCTGGCGGAGCATCGGCTCCGGCGGTGGGACCGAGCGACAAGCAAATCCGTGCGCTGTTCAAGGACGGGACTTACGAAGCCGTGCCGCACGACAACATGCGCAAGACCATCGCGCAAAGATTGTCCGCGTCGGATCGCGACATCCCGCAATATTATCTCACCGCCGATTGCGACATCGGCAAGCTCGTCGCCGCGCGCGAGGAGATCAACGCCGCCGCCCCGAAGGACAAGGAAGGTAAGCCCGCCTACAAGCTGTCGGTCAACGATTTCGTCATCAAGGCGCTGGCGATGGCGCTACAGCGCGTGCCCGATGCGAACGTGTCGTGGACCGACGAGGCGATGCTGCATCATAAGGTGTCGGACGTGTCGGTGGCCGTTTCTATTCCGACGGGCCTCATCACGCCGATCATCCGCAACGCGCACATCAAGACCGTGTCGCAGATTTCAGCGGAGATGAAGGATCTCGCCGCGCGCGCGAAAGCCCGCAAGTTGAAGCCGGAGGAATATCAGGGCGGCTCGACCGCCGTGTCGAATCTCGGCATGTACGGCATCAAGCAGTTCACCGCCGTCATCAACCCGCCGCAGTCGTCGATTCTCGCGGTCGGCATCAGCGAGGAGCGCCCGGTCGTGCGTCACGGCAAGATCGAGATCGCCAACATGATGAGCGTGACGCTGACCTGCGATCACCGCGCGATGGACGGCGCTCTCGGCGCGCAGCTGCTCGCGGCGTTCAGGGCGCTGATCGAAAATCCCGTGTTGATGGTGGTGTGAGCCGGGAGCGACGATGCGCCGGTCTGCCGTCATCCTTCTTGCCTGCGCGGTCGGCCTCGGTACCGCGTTCGCATTCGCCTACGTCGCAGGTTTGATGACGCCCTGCCGCGGCGAGCAGCTGACCTGCTCGATGACGAAGATCATCGGCCTGATTTACATTCCGGTGTTCAGCGCGGTCGCGCTGATCGCGTTCTCGATTGCGATCTTCTGGAAGGACACGATTCAGGCCGTGAATATCGCGGCGGCGGTGCCGCTCGGCGTGTTTCTGCTTTTTATCGCTTACGTCAAATGGTCCGAATTTTCCGTCCGTGAGTTTCACGATATTCGCGAACGCGATATTCAGGAACTGTTGCAAGTCGTCTTGCCCATCGTTCTCACATTGACCGTGCCGTGGGTCGCGCTCCATAAATTCGTATCAAGAACCGGAAAGATCAGTCATGGCTGACACATCCTTCGACGTCGTGGTGATCGGCTCCGGTCCCGGCGGTTACGTCACGGCCATTCGCGCCGCGCAACTTGGCTTCAAGACTGCGATCGTCGAGAAGGCGTATCTCGGCGGCATCTGCAACAACTGGGGCTGCATTCCGACCAAGGCGCTGCTGCGCTCGGCTGAGATTTTCCACTATATGCAGCACGCCAAAGACTACGGCCTGTCCGCCGATAATGTCTCGTTCGATCCGAAAGCCGTGATCGCGCGCTCGCGCGGCGTGGTGAAGCGCCTCAATGGCGGCGTCGAATTCCTGATGAAGAAAAACAAGATCCAGATCATCTGGGGCGAAGCCAGTCTCGAAGGCTCCGGAAAATTCTCGGTCAGGAAATCGCAGGCCGAAGCGCCAAAGGGGTCGCTGGGCGAGGGCAGCTACAGCGCCAGGCACATCATCGTCGCGACTGGCGCGCGTCCGCGCGTGCTGCCGGGGCTGGAGCCGGACAAGAAACTGGTGTGGACGTACTTTGAGGCGATGAACCCCGACAAGATGCCGAAGTCACTGTTAGTCGTCGGCTCGGGTGCCATCGGCATCGAATTCGCGTCGTTCTATCGCACGATGGGTGCGGAAGTGACGGTCGTCGAAGTGCTGCCGCAGATTTTGCCGGTCGAGGACGCCGAGATCGCGGGCTTCGCGCGCAAGCAGTTCGAGAAACAAGGCATCAAGATTCTCGCCAACACCAAGGTGACGAAACTCGAAAAGAAATCCGACAGCGTGGTTGCCACCATCGATGACGGCAAGAAGCCGGTGACGCTGGAAGTGGACCGCGTGATTTCCGCCGTCGGCGTCGTCGGCAACATCGAAGGCTTCGGACTCGAAAAGCTCGGCGTGAAGGCGGATCGCGGCTGCATCGTCATCGACGCCTACGGTAAGACCAACGTCGCCGGCATCTACGCCATCGGCGATGTCGCCGGCCCGCCCATGTTGGCGCACAAGGCCGAACACGAAGGCATTATCTGCGTCGAAGCCATCAAGGGCATGCACCCGCATCCGATGGACAAGACGCTGATCCCCGGCTGCACCTATTGTCATCCGCAGATCGCGTCGGTCGGTCTGACGGAAGCGAAGGCGAAAGAAGCGGGCAAGGACGTGCGCGTCGGGCGTTTCCCGTTCGTGGGCAACGGCAAGGCCATCGCGCAGGGCGAAGACCAGGGCATGGTCAAGGTGATCTTCGACAAGAAAACGGGCCAGCTGCTCGGCGCGCATATGGCCGGCGCGGAAGTCACCGAACTGATCCAGGGCTTCGTGGTTGCGATGAATCTGGAAACGACGGAAGAAGAACTGTTTCACACCATCTTCCCGCACCCGACGATTTCGGAAACAATGAAGGAAGCCGTGCTCGACGCCTACGGGCGCGTGCTGAACATGTGAATAACGGTCCGCGCAGTTAAATTTCCGGCTGCAAATTCATGTGAGGATGCGGCCGTACATTTGATCCCGTGCTAGATAAGCAGGGACGCAAAGCGACCGCCTCGCGTTTTTTCTTGCCGATTTGATGCAATTCATTTGACCGGAGACATTCATGAGACAGTTGCTGCTGGGATTGGCATTTGCACTCGCATCGACGCTGGCGCATGCCGATGCCCGATCCGATTGCGTTGGGTCGTTTTCATCGACAGCCGTGCAGGATTGCACCAGATGGATTATACAAGAGCCGAGCAATCCCGAGGCATATTATTCGCGTGGATTGGCCTATGACCTTATCGGCAAGACCAATCCGGCGATCGCGGATTTTTCACAGGCGATCATATTAAATCCGAACTATGCCAACGCTTATTCCTCGCGCGCGGAGGATTACAGGCGAACGGGCAAGTTCGATGTCGCTCTCAACGATTACAACAAGGCTGTCGAATTAGCCCCCAACTTCAAAGTGTACGGCGACCGCGCGGATTTCTATTTCGGACGCGCGCAGTATCAAAATGCAATTGCTGATTATACCAGGGCGCTCGATCTAATGGCCCCCAACGACTGGTTTTGGTATATTAAGAACCGGGGTCTTGCCTACGAGAAGGTCGGCGACAAACCGAAAGCCATCGCGGATTTGCAGC
Source organism: Hyphomicrobiales bacterium (assembly GCA_017305515.1). Classification (GTDB taxonomy): domain Bacteria; phylum Pseudomonadota; class Alphaproteobacteria; order Rhizobiales; family Xanthobacteraceae; genus Afipia. The sequence continues at coordinate 34,617 of JAFKKP010000308.1, read as the reverse complement.
GGGCACGGGCAGACCCGGACTCCGGAGCGAACGACCAGCAAATACTGGCGGCGTTAAGGCGTCTCGGCGCAGCATGAAGCGGTTGAGGCAGCATGCAATTTTCCTTCGCGTTTGAAGAAGAATTGTTCAACACCATCTTCCCGCATCCGACGATTTCAGAGACGATGAAGGAAGCCGTGCTCGATGCCTACGAGCGCGCGCTGAACATGTGAGCGAGCGAATGATCTCAGTGCGTGACATCTGCGCCGTCGCGTTTGTCGTGCTTCTTGTCGCGGCTGTCATCGGCACCGGCTATGTGTTGCGTGAGCGTCCCTTGAGCCCGCGCGACATCACCGATCTGTCGTCGTCGCATCACCGCGGCAACTGGTGAGCCATATGCAAACCCCACCGTGTGACCGATGGGGCTGCTGTAGGCGGATGCGCGGCGGGTTCGGGCTTTCGCCCTAGGTGGCCGCAACATGGGCCTGCGGGAAAATGCTACGCCTCGCATCGTTGCGGGCAAGCGTAAATAATAAACACACGCTGCACGCTGAATCATCATCGACAAGTCCGCCGGTTTCATTTTCCATTCGACAGTTTCAAATCAGGCGGACGCAGATGTTCGGCATCACGCGATTCATTGCGGGCATGAAACGATTTCTGATTTTCGTCTGTCTGTTTCCGGCGCTTGCCGTTGCCGCGCTCGCCGCGTGGATTTCTATTCAGCTCTGGATACTGCCGGACAATCCCGAAGCCTACAAATTGGTGGCGTGGGCTTATGTCGTTTGCGCCGTTCCTGCGCTCTCGCTGGCCTTCGCCGATCTGGTCCTGCGCCGAACGCGCATTCCCGCAATCATCGGCACGGCGTTCATGGGTTACGTCATCGCTTTTGCCGTGGCCATCTGGATTTTCGACCACGGGCTGGTGCAACGCATTGTCACCTTCGGCCTGATCGGCGCAATTCCGGCCGCCGTCTGTTCGTGGCTGTCGAACGAGAAGCCAGGCTAAGCGGCGGGCACGCGCGCTGCGTGACGCGGTGCCGGATCGCGGCTAGCATGCCGGAATCCGGGCTTCCGACTCCATCATTGACCAAGATCAACGCGCTCGTACTCTGCGGCTGCTCAATCGTTTCCGGGATTCTTTCGTGCTGATCGCGTTGTTCGCCGACATTCATGCCAACCGCCAGGCATTCGAGGCCTGCCTTGCGCGTGCGCGGGGCGAGGGCGTGCGGCATTTTTATTTGCTCGGAGACTTTGTCGGTTATGGAGCGGACCCGGAGTGGTGCACGCAGACGGCGATGGAACTGGTCGCGCAGGGCGCGTGGGCAGTTCGCGGCAATCACGACAATGCGGTGGCCGCAACGAGCGAACGCATGAACGTCGAGGCACAGGTCGCGATCGAGTGGACGCGCAACATGCTCGGCCCCAAGCACCGGCATTTTCTCACGCATCTGCCGATGCAGCGCGAGGACGGCGCGCGCTTGCTGGTGCATGCCGATGCCAGCGCGCCGTCGCAATGGAACTACGTGACGGACGGCGAGACCGCGCGACACAGCCTCGACGCGACGCAACTGCCGGTGACGATCTGCGGGCACGTTCACCGGCCTGCGCTCTATTCGCTGTCGCCGACCGCGAAGGTGACGCCGTTCACCCCGAAGACCGGCGTGCCGATCCAGCTTCTGCCGGGCCGCAAGTGGCTGGCGGTGCTGGGATCCGTCGGCCAGCCGCGCGACGGCAATCCGGCGGCGTCCTATGCGATGCTCGATACGGCGCGCAATGAGATTACCTTCTGCCGTGCGCCTTACGACATCGATACGGCGGCCGCGCGCATTCGTGAAAACGGGTTGCCGCCGCGGCTCGCCGATCGTCTTTACGAAGGGCGCTGAATGGCACGGCCCGATCTCGAAGCCGGACAGGTGCTCGGCGGATTTACCGTCGAGGAGGAATTGCATCGCGGCGGGATGGCGACGCTGTGGCGCGTCTCGCACCCGGAATATCCGTTCCCGCTATTGATGAAGGTGCCGAAAATCGGCGCCAGCCAGGATCCGGCAGCCATCGTCAGCTTCGAGATGGAACAGATGATCCTGCCGCGCCTGTCGGGCGTTCATGTTCCGAAATTCGTCGCGGCCGGCGACTTCTCCACGCCGCAGCCATTCATCGTGATGGAACGCATCAAAGGCGACACGCTCTACGGCAAGCTGCTCGATCTGCCGCTGCCTACGACGAGGTAGCAAAAATCGGACTCAAGGTCGCCGCCGCGCTCGACGACCTGCACCGCCAGCACGTCGTCCATCTCGATATCAAGCCAAGCAACGTGATGTTTCGCGAAAGCGGCGAAGCCGTGCTGCTCGACTACGGCCTGTCGCATCACGACCATCTGCCCGATCTGATGCAGGAAGAATTCCGCCTGCCGTTCGGCACAGCTCCCTACATGGCACCCGAACAACTGCTAGGCACGCGCAACGATCCGCGCAGCGATCTGTTCGCGCTCGGCGTGCTGCTGTACTTCTTCAGCACGGCAGAGCGCCCGTTCGGCGAAGGGGAATCCATGCGCGCGATGCGCCGTCGGCTGTGGCGCGATCCGGTGCCGCCGCGCCGGCTGCGCGCCGATTATCCGAAATGGCTTCAGGAAATCGTGCTGCGCTGTCTCGAAGTGCAGCCGCAATGGCGCTACCCCTCGGCGAAACAACTCGCCTTCGATCTGAACAACCCCGATCAGGTCAAGCTCACCGCGCGTGCCGACAAGCTCAAGCGCGATCCGATCTCAGCGGTGTGGCGCCGCCGCTTCAACAGGGATCTGACGACGCAGCGTCCGCGCGACATTGCCGACACGCTGGCGCAGGCGCCGATTGTTGCGGTCGCGATCAATCTTGATGAAACCAGCCCGGCGCTCAACGAGGCGCTTTGCTCTGAGACCTCGCGAATCCTGAAAGCCAATCCGTCCGCGCGGCTGGCGTGCATCTTCGTCTTAAAGCTCGCGCGGCTGTCGATCGATCGGCCGCTCGATGAAGAGGGACACAACAAGCACGTCGCCCGCCTCGCCGAACTGAGACACTGGGCGCATACGCTCGATCTCAGCGATGATCGATTTACCGTTCATGTCATCGAGGCGTTCGACGCGGCCAATGCGCTGGTCGAGTTCGTTGCATCCAATCTGGTAGATCACGTGCTGATCGGGGCGCGGGCGAAATCGGTCAAACGCAGCCTGCTCGGCAGCGTCTCGGCGAAAGTCGCGGCGGAGGCGCCGTGCAGCGTCACGGTCGTGAGGCCTTCGCGGATCGCGGGAACCGACCAGCCGTAGGCCGGATCGCTATTGCACCGTAACTGCGAAGTGGACGTGGAATTTTCCAACCTCCTTGCCGAGCCTGTAGTTCATCTGCACGGTGAAATCGTCGGGGCCGACATAGCCCTTGGCAGGTGCATAGGCGAACGTATTTCCCTCGACGCCGGCAACACCGTGCTTGGCGCGCTGCGTCACGCGGTTATCGAGAAATTCGATCGGCGCCGAGGTTCTGGCCGGACGATAGGGCCGCTCGCAGGGCTGATCGCGCTGCACTGTCATCGAGCCTTCATAGGTGCAGCCGTTGCACCATGAACTCGTCGGATTGAATCCGGGGCTGGTGCATTCGGCGCGGGCGGCGCTTGCAGACAGCAGAGCAAGCAGAACGGCGCTGCCAATTTTTACCGGGAATGTCATCTCAGCACCTCCAGCCAGACAGACATGCAGCCGTATGTCTGCCATTGGATTCCAAGTTCATCACCGTTTCGCCATTCGTGCTATAAGGCAAGCCCGTGACTTGAGACTGTCAGAATGGGGACTTAGGGGAGTGACACGATGAACGACGCACAAGCATTCATGAGCCAGCCGGGTGTCGGCTTTTTCACCATGATCCTGATCGGCGCGATTGCCGGATGGATCGCCGAAAAGGTGACGGAGTCCGACCACGGAATCTTCACCAACATTCTGGTTGGCGTCTGCGGCGCGTTCGTCGGCGGCAAGCTCGCCGAAATTGCGCAGATCACCGTGTTCGGCTTCTGGCGCACGCTGATTTCGGCGGCCATCGGCGCGGTCATCATCCTGTTTGCGTGGCGGATGATCCGCAGCTCGCGGTAGCCGGACCCGGCTTCGCGCCGTTTTTCAGAATTCGACCTGCCCGGGGCGGCCCGCCGTTAATCGTTGCGGCAGGGCAACGAATGTTGCACGGCTGTCACAGTTCCTGAACATTTAACCACCGCCATAGGATGCGCTTGCGTGCGCCGCGATTTAGCCACACGCCTCCATGAAATCATCCTTCGTCAAGGCACAAATGCCACAGCCTCTGCGAAGGTACTGAAAAACCGGCACTTTTTTAACGGTTTTCGGCTTTCTGGGGTGGCTGAGGGCGAAGGTTACAATGGACGCGAAGACCAACATCAAATCGAGGCTTCCCAGCCGTCATGTGACGGAGGGACCGTCGCGCGCGCCGCACCGTTCGTACCTTTACGCGATGGGTCTGACCACCGAGCAGATCCATCAGCCTTTCGTCGCCGTGGCCTCGTGCTGGAATGAAGCCGCGCCCTGCAATATCGCGCTGATGCGTCAGGCCCAGGCCGTGAAGAAGGGCGTTGCGGCCGGTGGCGGCACGCCGCGCGAATTCTGCACCATCACCGTCACCGACGGCATGGCGATGGGCCATGACGGCATGCGCTCGTCGCTGCCGTCGCGCGAAACGATTGCCGACTCCGTCGAACTCACCGTGCGCGGCCATGCCTATGATGCGCTCGTCGGCCTTGCAGGCTGCGACAAGTCGCTGCCCGGCATGATGATGGCGATGCTTCGCCTCAACGTGCCGTCGATCTTCATCTATGGCGGCTCGATCCTTCCGGGAAATTTCCGCGGCCAGCAGGTCACGGTGCAGGACATGTTCGAGGCCGTCGGCAAGCATTCGGTCGGCGAAATGTCGGACGCCGATCTCGATGAAATCGAGCGCGTGGCGTGCCCGTCGGCGGGCGCATGCGGCGCGCAGTTCACCGCCAATACGATGGCGACCGTTTCCGAAGCCATCGGCCTTGCGCTGCCATACTCGGCCGGCGCACCTGCGCCTTATGAAATCCGCGACGCGTTCTGCGCCACCGCAGGCGAGAAGGTGATGGATCTCATCAAGCTCAACATTCGCCCGCGCGACATCGTCACCCGCAAGTCGCTTGAGAATGCAGCGGCTGTCGTCGCTGCATCCGGCGGCTCGACCAATGCCGGTCTGCATCTGCCGGCAATGGCGCATGAATGCGGAATCGAATTCGATCTGTTCGATGTCGCCGAAATCTTCAAAAAGACACCGTACATCGCCGATTTGAAACCGGGCGGACGTTATGTCGCCAAGGACATGTTCGAGGCTGGCGGCATTCCGCTGCTGATGAAGACGCTTCTGGATCACGGCTATCTGCACGGCGACTGCATGACAGTCACCGGACGCACGATTGCTGAGAACCTGAAGAACGTGAAATGGAATCCGCATCAGGACGTGGTGCGCCCTGCCGACAAGCCGATCACCGTGACCGGCGGCGTCGTCGGCATGAAGGGCAATCTCGCGCCCGACGGCGCGATTGTGAAAGTTGCCGGCATGTCCACGCTGAAGTTCACAGGACCGGCACGCTGCTTCGATTGCGAGGAAGACGCGTTCGATTGCGTCAACAAGAAGACCTACAAGGAAGGCGAAGTTCTCGTCATCCGCTACGAAGGGCCGAAGGGCGGTCCCGGCATGCGCGAAATGCTGCAGACCACTGCGGCGCTGACCGGGCAGGGCATGGGCGGCAAGGTTGCGCTCATCACCGACGGGCGTTTCTCGGGCGCGACGCGCGGTTTCTGCGTTGGCCATGTCGGTCCAGAAGCTGCGGTCGGCGGACCGATCGGTCTTCTGAAGGACGGCGACATCATCGAACTGGATGCTGTGAACGGCACGCTCAACGTCAAGCTGAGCGATGCTGAACTCGCCGAGCGCAAGACATCATGGAAGCCGCGCGAGAACCGCGCAGGCTCCGGCATTTTGTGGAAGTACGCCCAGCAGGTCGGCCCTGCGGTGAAGGGTGCGGTGACGCATCCCGGCGGAAAGGGCGAAAAGGTTTGCTATGCGGACATTTGATCGCATCGGCATTGCTGCTGTTCTGACCGCCACGGCATTCGTGGCGTCGGCGGTTGCGTTCGACGGCACCACGCCGAACGCGCCGGAAGCAACCATGCCGGTCGTTGCCGCTCCCAGCGGCATTGCGGTCATCAAGAAGCCTGTGCCACCCGCCGACATTCCGAACGTGCCGTCTGCGCTCACGGCCTTGCAGTATGCGGCTGAAGGCGGGCATCCGGTCGCGCAGTGGAAGCTCGGCCGCATGTATGCATCTGGCGACGGCGTCGCGCAGGACGACCTTCGCGCTTTCGATTATTTCAGCAAGGTTGCGAACGCGCATGCCGAGGACAATCCGGCAGCACCTCAGGCAACCGTCGTTGCCAACGCGTTCGTGGCGCTCGGCCGCTATTACACCACCGGAATTTCCAATTCGCGCGTGAAGGCCGATCCCGAACGCGCGCGTGAAATGTTCGCATACGCCGCGTCCTATTTCGGTAACGCGGAGGCGCAATACAATCTGGCGCGGATGTATCTCGACGGCGTCGGCATGCCGCGCGATCCCAAGCACGGCGTGCGCTGGCTCGGACTTGCCGCACAGAAGGGCCAGCACGAAGCGCAGGCGATGCTCGGCCAGATGATGTTCAACGGCGACCGCCTGCCGCGTCAGGCCGCGCGCGGATTGATGTGGCTTGCGCTGGCACAGGAAGGCGTCACCGCCGACGAAAGCTGGATCAAGGACAACTATCAGGCCGCACTCGCCAAGGCCTCGCTCGACGACAAGGCGATGGCCGCCGAGATGCTCGAGAAGTGGGTTCAGGGCCGGCGGGATTGAGGCCGCCTTTCGTCATTGCGAGGAGCGTTTGCGACGAAGCAATCCATCCTCCGCTCATCTAGCTGCTGGATTGCTTCGCTCCGCTCGCAATGACGGTGGAGCGATTCTCCTCAATTCAAATCCAAATCCATCCACACCGGCACATGGTCCGAGGCTTTCTCCCAGCCGCGCACATGCTTGTCGATGCCTGCGGTGACGAGCCGGTCGCTGGCCTGCGGCGACAGCAAGAGGTGATCGATGCGGATGCCGTTGTTCTTCGGCCATGCGCCCGCCTGATAATCCCAGAACGTGTATCGGCCGGGCTGATCCGAGACCGCACGAAGCGCGTCGGTGAGGCCGAGATTGAGCAGGGCCTGAAATTTCTCGCGGGTCTTGGGCAGAAACAGCGCGTCATTGGCCCATGCGGCGGGATTGTAGACGTCGGCGGGGGTCGGGATGACGTTGAAATCGCCGGCCAGAACGAACGGCTGCTCGGTTTTCAGCCGCTCGCGTGAGTAGTTAGAAAGTCGTTCCATCCACTTGATTTTGTAAGGATATTTTTCTGTTTCTGGTGGGTTACCGTTGGGTAGGTATAAACACGCCACGCGCAGCGCGCCGCCCTTGTAAGACACCACGCCTTCGAGAAACCGCGCGTGCAAATCCTCCGCGTCACCGGCCAGCCCCGGCGAGGTTTCATCGAACGGCAGCTTGGAGAGAAGCGCCACGCCGTTGAAGGTTTTCTGGCCGTGGGTGACGACGTTGTAGCCAAGCGCCTCGATCGGTTCGCGCGGGAAATCCCCGTCCTGACATTTGATTTCCTGAAGACAAACCACATCCGGCTGACGCTCCTTGAGCCAGGTCAGCAGATGATCGAGCCGCTGGCGGATCGAGTTAACGTTCCAGGTCGCAATGCGCATGAATTCTGCCGTTAATCTTCATGGATGGAATCTGTCCGCCAAGGCGTACCACGGCGGGCGGCGCTGTGATAAGCCGGACGCAATTAACGCCGATAAACGAGCGTTGGACGCAGGGAGAAGGGCCGATTTGCCAAGACGTTGGCATGTTCGGCGTAAAAAATCGAAATGGCCAAAAACGCTCCGAAGGTTCCGGATTTTCTCTCCAGAAACTGGGCTCTTCTCAAACGGCAAAGCCGCCTGAGGCTGACCGGCGGCGGTGTGCTGCTGCTCATTGCCGTGATGCTGGTGCGCGCTTTGTTCGGCGGGGATTCCGCCGCCAAGGGACCGCAGCGCGCGCGGATCGTTTCGGTCGAAATCGCCAAGGCCGAGAAGAAGGACGTTCCGGTCGATGTGGATTCCATCGGCACGGTGACGCCGATCTCGTCGGTGGCACTGAAGTCGCGCGTCGAGACCACCATCGTCGACGTGCATTTTCAGGATGGCGCGCATGTGAAGGAGGGCGATCTCCTGTTCACGCTCGACGGACGGCAGGTCGATGCGCAAATCGCGCAGGCCGAGGGCAATCTCGTCAAGTCGCGCTCGCAGCTCGAACTCGCCCAGCGCGATTACAAGCGTTACTCGGATCTGATTACCAAGGGCGCGACCACTCAAGTGAGTGTCGATAACGCCAAGACCGCGATGGACACGGCGAACGCGACCATCGTTGCGGACCAGGCGCTGCTCGATAATCTGAAAGTGCAGAAATCCTACACGCTGATTACCGCGCCGATCTCGGGGCGCATCAGCGCGGCCTCTGTCAAGGTCGGCAACTTCGTGCGGCCTGCGGATACGGCGCCACTCGCCACCATCAACCAGATGGCGCCGGTCTATGTGACCTTCGCCGTGCCGCAGCGCGTGTTGAGCGATCTGCGCGACGGCATGAAGGCCGACCTGTCGTCGGTGGTGGCGACAATTCCCGGCACGGCCAAATCCGAAACCGGCAAGATCGCGATGGTGGAGAATACCGTCGATCCGACCACAGGCATGGTCACGGTGCGCGGCATCATGGGCAACGAAAACGAACTCCTGTGGCCCGGCATTCTCGTCAACACCAAGCTTATCGTCCGCACCGAGCAGGCGGTGGTGGTGCCGTCGGTTGCCGTGCAGCGCAGCCAGACCGGAAGTTTCGTGTTCGTCGTCAAGGACGGCAAGGCGCAGGTGACGCCAGTGACAGTCAGCCGCACGTCGCAGGGAATTTCGGTCATCGACAGCGGCCTTAGCGGCAATGAAGATGTCGTGACCGACGGTCAATTGCTGCTGTCCAATGGAAGTCCGGTCGAGCCGCGCACGCGCAAGGCCGGAGTCTAATTCATGACTCTTTCCGAACTCTGCATCACGCGGCCGGTGATGACGACGCTGATGACCGCGTCGATCATCGCGTTCGGCGTGTTCGGATTTCGTTTGCTGCCGGTGTCGGCGCTGCCGAAGGTGGATTTTCCGACCATCGCCGTGACGGCGACATTGCCCGGCGCGAGCGCGGACACGATGGCGGCATCTGTCGCCGGTCCCATCGAGCGTCAGCTCTCGACAATTGCCGGCATCTCTTCGATGTCGTCGAGTTCGTCGCAGGGCACGACGGTCATCACCATCCAGTTCGATCTCAATCGCAACATCGACGGTGCTGCGCTGGACGTGCAGACCGCGCTGACCATTGCGCAGCGGCGTCTGCCGGTCGAGATGATTATTCCGCCGAGCTTCCGCAAAGTGAATCCGGCGGATTTCCCGGTGCTGTTCGTGTCGCTGACGTCCGATACGCTGCCGCTCTCCACCGTCAGCGAATACGGCGACATCACGAGAGGTCAGGCGCTCTCGCAGATACCAGGCGTTGCGCAGGTTCTGATTTACGGCGCGCAGAAATTCGCGGTGCGCGTGCAGGCCGATCCGGAAGCCGCAGCCGCACGCGGGCTTTCGCTGGAAGATGTTCGCGCTGCGATTTCGCGCGCCAATTCCTCGACGCCGGTCGGCACGCTGAACGGCCCGAAGCAGGACGTTGCGCTTCAGGCCTCAGGCCAGTTGAGCAAGGCCGAAGACTATCGTCAGGTCGTCGTCGCATATCGCAACGGCGCGCCGGTGAAGCTCGACGAAATTGCGAAGATTTACGACAGCGTCGAGAACGACAAGATCGCGACCTGGTTCAACGGCACGCGCTCCATCGTGCTGGCGATCCAGAAGCAGCCGGACGCGAATACGGTGGCCGTTGTCGATAGCGTGCGCGCGAAACTCCCGTCGCTGCGCGCGCAGATTCCGCCCTCTGTCGCAATGACGGTGACGCTCGATCGATCCGTCTCCATTCGCGAATCCGTCACCGACGTCGAGGAGACGCTGCTGATCGCGGTCGGTCTGGTGATCGTCGTGATCTTCTTATTTTTGCGCTCGGCGTCGGCGACGTTCATTCCCGCGCTCGCGGTGCCGATCTCCATTCTCGGCACTTGTGCTGTGATGTACGCGCTCGACTATTCGATCAACAACATGACGCTGCTGGCGCTGACGCTCTCCGTCGGCTTTGTCGTCGACGACGCCATCGTGATGTTGGAAAACATCATGCGCCACATCGAGGAGGGGATGAAGCCCTATGAGGCCGCGCTGAAAGGCGCGCGCGAAATCGGCTTCACGATCATGTCGATCACCTTCTCGCTGATTGCGGTGTTCATTCCGGTGCTGCTGATGGGCGGCATCGTCGGCCGTGTGTTCCGCGAATTCGCAGTAACGATCTCGGTTGCCATCGTCGTGTCAGGCTTCGTGTCGCTGACGCTGACGCCGATGCTGTGCGCGCGCGTTTTGAAGGCGCACGATCCGCATCACAGGCCGAACGTCGTGCTGCGCAGGTTCGAGGCGATGTTCGACAGCTGGCTGCGTGCCTATGAGTGGACGCTCGACTGGGTGCTGGCGCGCAAGCCGATGATGCTGATCGTCACGGTCGCGACGCTGTTTGTCACGATCTGGCTCTATGGCGTTGTGCCGAAGGGATTCTTCCCGCAGGAAGACACCGGCTTCCTCGTCGGCATCACCGAGGCCGCGACCGACACCTCGTTCGAGGCGATGAGCGCGCGGCAGAAGGTACTGGCCGATGAGTTGCGGAAAGACCCCGCCATCGATTTCGTCAACTCGACCGTGGGCGCGGGCGGCCCGAACACGACCGCGAACTACGGACGGCTGTTCATCGGCCTGAAGCCGAAGGAAGAACGTGGCGACATCCAGAAAGTCGTCGCGCGATTGCGCGCGAAGGCGTTGCAGGTGCCGGGCTTGCAGGCGTTCTTCCAGAGCATTCAAAATCTGAACATCGGCGGACGTCCGTCGAAGAGCCAGTATCAATACACCCTGCAAAGCGGTGACACCGACTCGCTCTATCATTTCGGGCCGGAGATGCGCGAGAAGATCGCGAAGGTGCCCGGTCTGCTCGACGTGACGACCGACCTCTACATCAAGAACCCGCAGCTCACCGTCGAGATCGATCGCGAGAAGGCGATGGTCTACGGCGTCACCGCCGATCAGATTCGTAACCAGCTCTATAACGCCTACGGCGCGCGGCAGGTCGGGACGATCTACATGCCCTCGAACGACTATCAGATCATTCTCGAAGCGCAGCCGAAATTCCGCGTCGATCCGACCGATCTGTCGAAGCTCTATGTGAAGACCGAGCGAGGCCAGACCATCCCGCTCGATGCGGTCGCCAAGATGGTGCCGACGGTCGGGCCGTTGCAGATCAACCATCAGGGCCAGCAGCCGGCGGTGACGATCTCGTTCAACCTCGCGCCCGGCACGTCGCTCGGTTATGCGGTCGATAAGATCACGCAAATCGAACAGGAGACGAATTTACCGGCGACGATTTTTACCGGCTTCTCCGGCACTGCGCAGGTGTTCCAAGATTCGTTGCGCGGGCAGGGCATTCTCATTCTCGCCGCTGTGTTCGCCGCGTTCGTCATTCTGGGAATTCTCTACGAGAGCTTCATTCACCCGATCACGATCATCTCCGGCCTGCCGTCGGCGGGCATCGGCGCGATCCTGACGCTGATGCTGTTCGGCATGGAACTGTCGGTGATCGCGATGATCGGCATCGTGATGCTCGTCGGCATCGTCAAGAAGAACGCGATCATGATGGTGGACTTCGCCATCGAGCGGCGCACAGTTGGACTAAGTGCCGAGCACGCGATCCGAGAAGCCGCGCTGTTGCGTTTCCGCCCGATCATGATGACGACATTCGCCGCGATATTCGGCACATTGCCGATTGCGATTGGCGCGGGCGCCGGCGCGGAATTGCGCCAGCCGCTCGGCGTCGCCGTCGTCGGCGGTCTGTTGGTGTCGCAATTGCTGACGCTCTACATCACGCCGGTGGTCTACATCTATCTCGACCGCATCGACCGTCGTTTGAAGCGCCGCCTCGATCCGACGCTCGTCGAGGAAGAACCCAAGAAGCGCCGCGTGGCGGCTGCGGAGTAGGGCATGCGCATTCTAAGACTGAGCGCAGTTGCGTTTGCGGCGCTGGTTGCGGCGAACGCGAGTTGCAGCGCCGCTGAAGACCCCATCGCGATCTTCGACACGCACATGCACTACAATTGGGAGCCCAAGCCGTATTACACGGTCGATGAAGTGATCGGCGTTTTCAAAAAGAACAACGTCACCGGAATTCTCTCCACCAGCCGTCCCAACACCGGCACCGTCGCGCTGATGGATGCGAAGGCGAACGGCAAGACCGGCGATCTGTTCATCGTGCCGTTCATCCGGCCGTATCGTATTCGTGCCGACATCCAGACCTGGTTCACCGATCCGACGATCTTCGATCTCATTCAGGAAGAATACAAACGGGGCTATTATCGCGGCATCGGCGAGTTTCATATTTCGGGAAAGGCCGCAGGTGGCGCGTGGGTGAAGAAGACCGTCGATTTCGCGGTCGAACACGATCTCTATCTGCACGCCCATTCCGACGATGAAGCCGTGGAAATTTTGTTCTCGCATAATCCGAAAGCGAAGATTATTTGGGCGCACACCGGCTTCGGCCTCTCGCACGAACGTGTTGCTGAGATGCTGACGAAATATCCGATGCTGTGGGGCGAGATGTCGTATCGCAGCGGCATCACATCGGGCGGCAGACTGACGCCGGAATGGCGTGCGCTGTTCACGAAATTCCCGAATCGCTTTCTGCTCGGCTCGGATACATGGATTCCGGATCGCTGGGCGAGCTACGGCGAGATCATGTCCGAGTATCGCGGATGGCTCGCGCAATTGCCGCCGGAAGTTGCTGCGAAAATCGCGAACGGGAATGCAAAGCGTCTGTTCGCCGAGAAATAACTTGAGTTGTCATGCCCGGCCTTGTGCCGGGCATCTCGATCACTTAGGCGCTGTGCTCAATTTATCGGGATCACCGGGACAAGCCCGGTGATGACGTTCTGGAAGTAATGTTCAGCCGAATTTTAAATCGAAAAACTCGTGCCGCAGCCGCAGGACGCCGTCGCGTTCGGATTGACGACGCGAAACGACGCGCCGATCAGGTCGTCGACGAAATCGACTTCGGAGCCGGCGAGAAACGGCACCGAGGTCGGATCGACCAGCACCACCGCGTTGTCGCGTTCGATCACGAGGTCGTCTTCGGCCTTCGCGCGCTCGATGTCGAACTTGTATTGAAAGCCCGAGCAGCCGCCGCCCTCGACGCTGACGCGCAGCATCGCGCCACTGCCTTCGGCCTTCAAAATCTGGCCGATGCGCTTCGCGGCGTTTGCCGAAATGGTCACAGGGGCTGTCGCGGCTTCGGTCGTCATCGCAGTCTCCGGCGGAAGGGCGTTTGTATCTCCGCGCATCCCATAGTTAAGTGCGGTGCTGCGAAGAATCAAAGGCTAGGGAGCAGAATAACGCGAATGTCCGTCGGAATGGCTGCCCCCCGCAAGCCCTATGGCTCCGATCCCGGCGCCAGCCGCGGCCGCCTGTTCGCAGAGGAAAAGAGCCGCACGCGCAGCGATTTCCGCCGCGATTGCGACCGCGTCATCCATTCGACCGCGTTTCGGCGACTGAAGCACAAGACGCAGGTGTTCGTGTTCCACGAGGGCGATCACTTCCGCACGCGGCTGACGCATACGCTTGAAGTCGCCCAGATCGCGCGCGCTCTGGCGCGGCAACTGGGCCTCGACGAAGACCTCACGGAGACGCTCGCGCTCGCTCACGATCTCGGCCATCCGCCGTTCGGGCATGCGGGCGAACGCGCGCTCGATGAATGTCTCAAAGGCCACGGCGGATTCGATCACAACGCGCAGAGCCTTCGCGTGGTGACGGCGCTCGAGCGGCGCTATCCGCAATTCGATGGCTTGAACCTGACATGGGAGTCGCTCGAAGGCATCGTCAAGCACAACGGGCCGATGACGGATCGCAGCGGCAACGCCATCGGCCGCTACCGCGAGGAGGGCGTGCCGCTGGAAATCGCGCGCTATGTCCGCAAGCACGATCTCGAACTGTGGAGCTACGCGTCACTGGAAGCGCAGGTCGCCGCGATTGCCGACGACATCGCCTATAACGCGCACGACATCGACGACGGCCTGCGCGCGGGCCTTTTCAAAGTGGATGATCTCAATGTCATTCCGCGCATCGCGCAGATCAATTCAGGTATCGAAACGCGCTATCCGGGTCTCGACGATCAACGACACGGCGCTGAACTGGTGCGCGAACTGATTTCCTATCTCATCAATTCGGTCTCGCTGGAAACGGCGCGGCGGATCGAAGCCGCCAAACTCGGCTCTGTTCAGGACGTCCGCAATCATAACGGCACGCTGGTGGCGTTCTCAGAAGCAGCCGCCGCCGACGAGAAGGCGATCAAGGATTTTCTGTTCCAGCGCATGTACCGCCACGAGCGGGTGATGAAGGTGATGCGCGACGCTGAAAATATCGTCCGCGACCTGTTCGCGCGCTACCAGACAAGGCCGAGCGACCTGCCTGCGGACTGGTCCGCCGACATGGGTGCGGGCGGCGAAAGCAACCGCGCGCGGCGCATCGGCGACTTCATCGCGGGCATGACCGACCGCTATGCGATGGTCGAACATGCAAGACTTTTTGACTCGACCCCTGAATTGCGTTAGGCGGCGGCGATCATGACCAACACCGCGAATTCCCCGCATCTTTTTGCAGACGTGCTCAAGCGCGTGCATGCGGTGTGTCGCGTGCTCGGCGGCGAGGGCGCGTTGCCCGCGACGATCGATCTGTCGCGCGTCGTGGTCGAGCCGCCGAAGGACGCATCGCACGGCGACATGGCGACCAATGCGGCGATGGTGCTGGCGAAGGAGGCGGGCGTGAAGCCGCGCGACCTCGCCGAGAAGATCGCCGAAAAATTGCGCGCCGATCCAATTGTCGCGAAGGTGGAAATTGCCGGTCCGGGCTTCATCAATCTCACGCTGAAAAACGATGCGTGGTTCGACGCGCTGCGTTCGGTGCTGGCGCAAGGCGAGGGTTACGGCTCAAGCCGCGTCGGCGCGGGCGAGAAGGTCAATGTCGAGTATGTGTCCGCCAATCCGACCGGGCCGATGCATGTCGGCCATTGCCGCGGTGCTGTGTTCGGCGACGCGCTGGCCTCGCTGCTGTCGTTCGCCGGTTATGACGTCACCAAAGAGTATTACATCAACGATGCCGGCGCGCAGGTCGACGTCCTCGCGCGCTCCGCGTTCCTGCGTTATCGCGAGGCGCTCGGCGAAGACATCGGCGAGATTCCGGAAGGGCTTTATCCCGGCGACTATCTCGTGCCGGTCGGTCAGGCGCTTGCGAAAGAGCATGGCGGCGGGCTGAAGATGAAGGACGAAGCCGAATGGCTTCCAGTCGTGCGCGCCAAGGCCATCGCGATGATGATGGACATGATCCGAGGCGATCTTGCCGCGCTCAACATCAAGCATGACGTATTTTTCTCCGAGCGGTCGCTCAACGACAAGGGCAAGGATCTCGTCGGCGAGACCATCGCGGGCCTGCGCGCGAAAGGCGATGTCTATGAAGGCCGTTTGCCGCCGCCGAAAGGCGCGCCGGTCGAGGACTATGAAGATCGCGAGCAGACTCTGTTCAAGGCAACCGCGTTCGGCGACGATGTCGATCGTCCGCTGAAAAAGTCGGACGGCTCCTACACCTATTTCGCCTCCGACATCGCCTACCACAAGAACAAGTTCGACCGCGGCTTCCTCAACATGGTGGACGTGTGGGGTGCAGATCACGGCGGCTACATCAAGCGCGTGCAGGCAGCGATCAAGGCGGTGACGGCGGGGAAGGCGACTTTGGACGTGAAGATCGTCCAGCTCGTCAAGTTGCTGCGCAACGGCGAGCCCGTGAAGATGTCGAAACGCTCCGGCGATTTCGTCACGCTTCGCGAAGTCGTCGATGAAGTCGGCTCCGATGCGGTGCGGTTTATGATGCTGTTCCGCAAGAACGACGCGGTGCTGGATTTCGATCTCGCCAAAGTGCTGGAACAGTCGAAGGACAATCCGGTGTTCTATGTCCAATACGGACACGCGCGCGGCCATTCGATCTTCAAGAACGCGCGCGAGGCGGTTCCGGATTTGCCGACGGACGCCGCAAAGCGCGTGGCGTTTCTGAAAACTGCGAAGATCGAGCGACTCAGCGACCCCGCCGAACTGAGCCTGATCCGCAATATCGCCCTGTTCCCTCGGATCGCGGAGGCAGCGGCCCTGGCCCATGAACCGCATCGCATTGCCTTCTATCTTTACGATCTTGCCAGCGAATTCCATGCCCTGTGGACCAAGGGGCGGGACCTGCCGCATTTACGCTTCATTATTGAGAATGATGCAGAAATTACCGTCGCGCGACTGGCCCTGGTTCAGGGCGTCGTCTCGGTTCTGGCGTCCGGTCTTGCCGTTCTCGGCGTTCATGCTCCAGACGAGATGCGATAGAGGGGATTTCGCCATCCACGCGGGGATATGTGGTGGCGAAAACAGCGGACGCTTCGCCATTTGGGTGTAAGCTCGGCTTCCCGAGAGGGGATGCAGCGTCATATGGCCGATCGATATCGCGACCCACCATATCAGGACGGCGGCCACAGCCGCGACCGATACGCCGCGCGGCAGTCTGCCGGCGAAAGCGATCCGCTGGCGGAGCTCGCGCGCCTGATCGGGCAGACCGATCCGTTTTCGTCGTTCGGCCGCGACAGGCAAGAGCCCGCGCCATACCCGGAAAATTTCGAGGACGACGTCGCAGCCGGTTACGAAGCGCCGGTCGATCAGCCGGCCTGGATGCGCAACGCGCGTCCGCAGCAGGAAGCGTCTTACGGCGACGAGCAGAATTATCGCGACGAAACGCCAGGCTACGAGCAGGACCAGTTCGGTCAGGATAACGCCAGACAAAACGGCCGGGATTCCGGCAATTCACGTTATGACGATGTGCTGTTCGATGCGCCCCGGCGCGAGGAACACAACGATGCGCCGTTCCCGGTTGCGCGCGATCGCTACCGCGATGACCGTTACGACGACGATCGGCACTATGATGACGAGATCGAAGACGAAGCGCCGCGCCGCCGTGGCGGCATGCTGTCGGTCGTGGTGGTGATGCTGCTTGCGGTGGTCGGCACCGCCGCCGCATTCGGTTATCGCACTTTCATCGGATCGCCGCGCAGCGGAGAGCCGCCGGTCATCAAGGCGGACGCTGGCCCGAACAAGGTGATGGCGACGTCTGGCGACAAGCAGATCAATGACCGCGTCGGCGACAAGCCGGCCGAGCGCGTAGTGTCGCGCGAAGAGCAGCCGCTCGATGTGAACGGCAAGGCGCAGCCGCGCGTGGTGTTTCCGCCGCTGACGCAGAACACCAATCCGCCGAATGCTGCCAGTGCCAATACGAATGCGCGCCCGACGGGTGCCGGCGTCGGCAACGGCACGGTCGGCGAGGAGCCGAGGAAAATCCGCACGCTTGCGATCCGCCCGGATCAGCCGGACACAGTCGCGTCCGCCGCGCCCGCGCCGTCGCCAACTCCGGCCGTCCAGCGCGCACCGCCGCCAAGCGTTGCACCGGCACCCGCGCCATCCGGCAATGGCCCGATTGCGCTGACACCGCAGCAGAGCGCGCCTCCGGTCGCAGCCGCGAAGCCGCAGCAGAAGATTGCCTCGATCAGCTCATCCAGCGCAGGCGCTGCCGGTTCTTACGTTCAGGTGTCGTCGCAGAAAACCGAGGCCGATGCGCAGACCTCGTTCAAGGCAATCCAGGCGAAATATTCCGACATCCTCGGATCGAAATCGGCGACCATCCGCCGGGCTGATTTGGGCGACAAGGGCACCTTCTACCGCGCGCTGGTCGGGCCGTTCGGCACCACCGACGAGGCGACGCAGTTCTGCGTCAGCCTGAAGGCCGCCGGCGGACAGTGCATCGTCCAGCGCAACTGATCCTGTTTGTGGATTGAGCGGGTCAAACCCTTAATCCGCCAGCACTTTGCTTGACCCTTGCATGAGCCGCGCGCTAATCGCCGCGTATGGTCTCACGCGCATTCATCACGGGCATTTCCGGCACGGTTCTGACGGCGGACGAACGCGCGTTCATCGCCGACCGGAAGCCGTGGGGCTTCATCCTGTTCAAGCGCAACGTCGAAACGCCCGATCAGGTCCGCGAGTTTGTCGGGCAGATGCGCGAGATCGTGGGTGAGGCGGACGCGCCGGTTCTGATCGATCAGGAAGGCGGGCGCGTTGCTCGCCTTGGTCCACCGCACTGGCCGAAATATCCGCCTGGCGCGGTGTTCGGATCGCTCTACGAAGAGGACAGGGACGCCGGACTTGAAGCCGCGTATCTGTCGTCGCGTCTGATCGCATCTGATCTGGCGGAACTCGGCATCACGGTCGATTGCCTGCCGCTCGCCGACGTGCCGGTGGCGGGTGCAGATGCCGTGATCGGCGACCGCGCCTATGGAACTTCGCCGGAAAAAGTTGCCACAATTGCGCGCGCCGTCACGAACGGCCTGATGGACGGCGGCGTTTTGCCGGTCCTCAAGCACATTCCCGGCCACGGAAGAGCCACAGCCGACAGCCACCATCGCCTGCCGACCGTCGATACGACGGTCTCCGAGCTTGCCAAGACCGATTTCGCGGCGTTTGTGCCTCTGGCCGACCTGCCGATGGCGATGACGGCGCATGTTGTGTTTAGCGCGCTCGATCCCGCCCATCCGGCAACGACATCTGCCACAATCGTCGCACAGGTGATTCGCGGCTCGATTGGATTCCAGGGCCTGTTGATGAGTGATGACGTGTCGATGAATGCCCTTGAAGGATCGCTCAGTGAGCGCACCCGCGCCATCGTGGCGGCGGGTTGCGACATGGTTCTGCATTGCAACGGCAAAATGGACGAGATGAAAGCAGTCGCGGACGAGACTCCGATGCTCGCAGGCGAGGCGCTGGCGCGTGCCAACCGCGCTCTGGCCGCACGAAAAGCGCCCAAAACATTCAACCGCGAAGCGTCACGCGCGCGTCTGGATGAATTGATTTCGCGCGGGAGTGCCATCGCATGAGCGCGGAAGTGATTTCCTTCGAGACCGGACTGCCGGCGGAAGCGTCGCGCGGCTCGGACGAGCCGTCGCTGGTCGTCGATGTCGAAGGCTATGAAGGCCCGCTCGATCTGTTGCTGGCGCTGGCGCGGCAGCAGAAGGTGGACCTCGCCAAGATTTCCATTCTCGCGCTTGCCGACCAATATCTGAAATTCATCGAGGAAGCGCGCAAGCTGCGCCTTGAACTCGCCGCCGACTATCTCGTGATGGCGGCGTGGCTTGCGTATCTCAAATCCCGCCTGCTGTTGCCGGAGCCGCCCGCCGCCGAAGGGCCGAGCGCGGAAGAACTGGCGAATGCACTCGCCGCGCGGCTGCGGCGGCTGGAGCAAATCCGCGAGGCGTCAAACCGCCTGATGACGCGCCCGCAGTTGAATCGCGATCTGTTTCCGCGCGGGCTGGCGCAGCCGATCGCGCATATCAAGCATCCGCAGTGGAACGCAACGCTCTACGATCTGCTCACGGCGTATGCGACGCAGCGCCAGCAGCGCGTTCTGGCAACGGTGCACCTCGCCAAGCGCACCGTGTGGTCGCTGTCGGAAGCGCGCGCCTCATTGGAGCGCCTCGTCGGCATGGCGGACGACTGGAGCGAACTCGATACCTATCTGATGCAGTATGTGATCGATCCGTCGCAGCGCGCCACCGTATTCGCGTCGAGCTTTGCCGCAGCCCTTGAACTGGTGCGCGAGGGCGTCGTCGACATTCACCAGAAGAAGGCGTTCGCTCCGATCTTTTTCAGAAAGCATCAGGACAACAACCCCGGCGCACCGGTTCCGGAAGCGCAGGCTGAGTAGTTCTACGGAATAGTTTTATTTTGGCGTATCGGAAGAGAAGTTGAGTTAAGTGGAAGAAGGAGACCCGGCAATGAGCCAGGCGAGAGCGAACATGGCACGCAAGCGGGACGACCATGTCGAGGAGCGCGGAAAGAAAACGGCCGTGCGGGCCGAAGAATTGCGCCTGCTCGAAGCGTTGCTGTTTGCGTCCACCGAACCGCTCGATGAAGCAGCCCTTGCCAAGCGTCTGCCCGACGGCGTCGATGTGAAGGCTGCGCTGGAGCAGCTGAAAGCCGACTACGCGATGCGCGGCGTCAATCTCGTGCGCGTCGCCAACAAATGGACCTTCCGCACCGCGACCGATCTTGCCTGGCTGATGACGCGCGAAAGCACCGAGACGCGGCGTCTGTCGCGCGCCGCCATCGAGATGCTGGCGATCATCGCCTATCACCAGCCGGTGACGCGTGCGGAAATCGAGGAAATCCGCGGCGTGATGACCTCGAAGGGCACGCTGGACGTGCTTCTGGAAACCGGCTGGATCCGTCCGCGCGGCCGCCGCAAGACGCCGGGCCGTCCGCTGACGTTCGGCACGACCGAAGCATTCCTGTCGCAGTTCAGTCTGGAAACGCTGGGCGACCTGCCGGGCCTCGAAGAGTTGAAAGGCGCAGGCCTGCTGGATACGCGGCTGCCGACCGGCTTCGACGTGCCTGCACCCTCCGACGATCCGGCGCTGCGCGATGATGAGGAGCCGCTGGAGCCCGGCGACCTCGAACTTGCGCTGGCGCCGCGCGCCGAGCCGGAAAAGGGCGACAAGAACTGATTTCCGGGCTGATTTCAGCCTGTCCGGAACCCGACTTTCGTAGCGTTAACGGTCACGTTAAAGCGATGCTTCATGCCGTCGCGGACCGGGCCTAAGTCCTTGTTTTTGACACCTCCCAAGCCTAGTTTCCGGTGAGATTGAGCCGGTCAAACCGGCCTCGCGTTTGGAGGATGACAGCATGGGTTCGTTTAGCATCTGGCACTGGATCGTCGTGATCGGCGTCGTCCTGCTGTTGTTCGGCCGCGGCAAGATTTCGGACCTGATGGGCGACGTCGCGCAGGGCATCAAGGCGTTCAAGAAGGGCATGGCGGACGACGACAAGACGCCCGAGAAGACCGAGCCACGCTCGATCGACAACCAGCCGGGTGCCGTCTCCTCGCGCAACGAAGCCGGCAGCAAGATCGTCTGATTTTTCTGACGCAGCGATAGTGACGGCGGAGAAAACTCCGCAAGCGGATTGATTCATGTTCGACATCGGGTGGAGTGAACTGGTCGTCATCGCGGTCGTCGCGCTGATCGCCATCGGCCCGAAGGAATTGCCCGGCGTGCTGCGCATGATCGGGCAGTGGATGGGCAAGGCGCGCCGCATGGCCTCCGAATTCCAGGGCCAGTTCAACGAGGCGATGCGCGAAGCTGAAATGGCCGACATCAAGAAGACCTTCGACGACGCCTCCAGCATGGCGAAGGATCTGTCGCCGACCAATCTGCTTTCCAATCTCGCGGGCGACTCGGTGAAGCAGGCCGAAGAAGCGATGAAGATCGATCAGCCGCTGATGACGTCGAAAGAGTCGGAAGCTGAATCGAACATTCCCGCCATCGAACCCGACGCCGCGAACACAACTTCGCCGAAACTGCCGGACGCCAAAGCGTCATGAGCGTCGATGAAGTCGAGGCCTCCAAAGCCCCGTTGATGGATCATCTGATCGAGCTGCGTTCGCGGCTCATC
This sequence comes from Hyphomicrobiales bacterium, assembly GCA_017305515.1. Taxonomy (GTDB): domain Bacteria; phylum Pseudomonadota; class Alphaproteobacteria; order Rhizobiales; family Xanthobacteraceae; genus Afipia. Next base: position 12,747 of record JAFKKP010000308.1, on the reverse strand, counting down.
AAGGCGCTGCTCGCATTCGGCGTGGCGTTCGTGTTCTGCTTCTTCTTCGCCAAGCAAATCTACAACGTGCTGGTGTGGCCGTTCGTCTGGGTCGCGGGCCCCGAAAATTCCAAATTCATCTACACGGCGCTCTTGGAATATTTCATCACGCAGTTGAAGCTCGCGCTGTTCGGTGCAGGCTTCATCTCTTTCCCGATTGTGGCTGCGCAAATCTACAAATTCGTCGCACCCGGTTTGTATAAGCATGAGCGCGGCGCGTTCCTGCCGTATCTGTTCGCGACGCCGTTCTTCTTTGTGCTCGGATCGCTCCTGGTGTATTTCGTCGTGCTGCCGATGCTGATCCGTTTCTCGCTCGGCATGCAGCAGGCGGCGGGTGCGGAGACCGCGCAGATCGCATTGCTGCCGAAGGTCGGCGAATATCTCTCGCTGATGATGTCGCTGATCTTCGCCTTCGGCATCGCGTTTCAGTTGCCGGTGATTTTGACGCTGCTCGGACGCGTCGGCATCATCACGGCGAAGCAGTTGCGCGAGAAGCGGCGCTATTTCATCGTCGTGGCATTCATCATCGCCGCCGTGTTGACGCCGCCGGACGTCATCAGCCAGATGTCGCTCGCCGTACCGTTGCTCGTGCTGTACGAAGGCTCGATCCTGGCGGTCGCGGTGGTGGAGAAAAAGGCTGCAAAACAGGCCGTCGCCCCGGCGTCTCCGCCTGCGGTATCCTCGCCGGAGTAGCGCGCCGCGCGCCGCGTTCGGATAAAATCCGGGCAGATTTTTCGATTCGCCGCGCGCCCGTGCGGCTTTTGGGTTTTTGAACAATGCATGACATCAAGGCCATTCGCGACAATCCCGCAGCATTCGACGCAGGCCTGAAACGGCGCGGGCTTGAGGCGCAGTCGGCGCAACTCCTTGCGATTGACGAGCAGCGGCGCAAGGCCATTCAGGACTCCGAGACTGCACTCGCGCGGCGCAACGCGGCCTCAAAAGAAATCGGCGAGGCGAAGAAGAACAAGGACAATGCACGCGCCGACGCGCTGATGGCCGAAGTCGCCGAACTGAAAGCGAAGCTGCCCGACATGGAGCAGGCGGCGAAAGGCTACGAGGATGAACTGAAGACTCTGCTCGCGCAGATTCCGAATTTGCCGCTCGCGGAGGTGCCGGATGGCGCGGACGAGCACGGCAACAAGCTCTATCGCCAGTTCGGCGCGAAACGGAATTACGCATTCAAGCCGAAAGAACACGTCGAGCTGGGCGAAGGTCTCGGCTTCATGGATTTCGAGACGGCGGCGAAACTCTCCGGCGCGCGTTTCGTCGTGCTGAAAAAAGGTCTCGCGCGGCTGGAGCGCGCCATCGGCCAGTTCATGCTCGATCTGCATACCGGCGAGCACGGCTACGCCGAAGTCAATCCGCCGCTGCTCGTGCGCGACGATGCGATGTTTGGCACGGCACAATTACCGAAGTTTGAGAACGATCAGTTTTTTGCACTGAAATGGGACGCCGTCGTCGCGGCTCGCTCGGAAGGGCTTAGGCCCGATAGCGACTTAGCAGGCGAAGGCGACAAAATGCATTTCTTGTCCCTTGGCTATGAGGGAATGTTTCAGTATTTCCTCAGCATCATTGAAGGTGAACGTCTCGGCCTCATCCCGACCGCCGAAGTGCCGCTGACCAATCTCGTCCGCGAATCCATCGTCGATGAAAAAGAACTGCCGATGCGGCTGACGGCGCTGACGCCGTGCTTTCGCGCCGAAGCCGGCGCTGCCGGTCGCGACACGCGCGGCATGATCCGCCAGCATCAGTTCACCAAGGTCGAACTGGTTTCGATCACGACGCCGGAGCAATCGAAGGACGAGCACGAGCGCATGCTGACCTGCGCCGAGGAAGTTTTGAAGCAACTCGATCTGCATTACCGCGTGATGACGCTGTGCACCGGCGACATGGGCTTCGCTTCGCAGAAAACCTACGACATCGAAGTGTGGATGCCAGGCCAAGGGGAAGGCGGCATGTACCGCGAGATTTCATCGTGCTCGGTGTGCGGCGATTTTCAGGCGCGCCGCATGGACGCGCGCTCGCGCGGTCCGGACGGCAAGCCGCGTTTCGTGCACACGCTCAACGGCTCGGGCACCGCTGTCGGCCGCGCATTGATTGCCGTGATGGAAACTTATCAGCAGGCGGACGGTTCGATTGCCGTGCCGGACGTGTTGCAGCCCTATATGGGCGGACTGAAAGCGATTGAAAAAGGATAGTTGAACTCTCGCGCCCGTCATCCTGAGGTGCGAGCCGCGCTTGCGGCGAGCCTCGAAGGATGCCGGGCATCGACGTCGCCCTTCGAGGGCTGCGCTTCGCTCCGCCGCCTCAGGGTGACGTCGGCTTTAGACAATTAAGGACTTCCCATGCGAATTCTGTGCACGAACGACGACGGCATTCACGCGCCGGGCATCAAGGTGATCGAGGAGATCGCGCGGAAGATTTCCGACGACGTGTGGGTGGTCGCACCCGAACTCGATCAATCCGGCGTGTCGCATTCGCTCTCTTTGAATGACCCCATGCGTCTGCGCGAAATCGGCGAGCGGCACTTTGCGGTGCGCGGCACGCCGACCGATTGCGTCATCATGGGCTCGCGCTTCATCCTGAAAGACAAGAAGCCGGACATCGTGCTGTCTGGCGTCAATCGCGGCCGCAACGTCGCCGAAGACGTGGTCTATTCCGGCACCATTGCCGGCGCACTCGAAGGGACAATTCTGGGTCTGCCGTCATTCGCGCTGTCGCAGGAATTCTCGCTTGAGACGCGCAGCAAGCCCTTGTGGGACACCGCGCTGAAATTCGGCCCCGGAATCATCAAGGACGTGATGAAGCTCGGCGTTCCGAAAGACACCGTCATCAACGTGAATTTTCCGGCCTGCATGCCGGACGAGGTGAAGGGCATCGTGGTAACGCGGCAGGGCAAGCGCAATCTCGGATTCCTGCGCGTCGATGAGAGACGGGACGGCCGCGGCAATCCGTATTACTGGATCGGGTTCGAGAAACTCGCGATGGCGGATGTGCCGGGCGAGGGCACCGACCTCGAAGCACTGGGACGGAATTATGTCTCAGTCACGCCGCTGCGATTGGACCGCACCGACGAAGCGTTTTCGCAAAAGCTGCGCGGCGTGCTGAAATAGATTTACGCCGCCACATCCCGGAGCGCGGCTTCGATCGCGCGGCGCAGCGTTTCGATCTGAAACGGCTTTTGCAGCGCCGGAATGTCGCGGAATTTTTCCGGCAGCCCGTCCGAGCCGTAGCCGGTTGCGAACACGAACGGACGCCCGCGCATCGTCACGGCTTCCGCGACCGGCGAGATCATTCTGCCGTTGACGTTGACGTCGAGGATCGCGATGTCGAAATCGGTGATCTGCACCAGCCGCACGGCCTCGTCGATGTCGCCGGCTTCGCCCGCGATGCTGTAGCCAAGCTCGCCGAGCATGTCGGCGACCATCATGCGGATCATGACTTCGTCTTCGACAAGCAGCACCTTCGCGCGCGACGCGCCTGTATTTGCGATATCCGCCATATTGCCCCTGAAACGGCAGCCTCAAACCGGTTGCCGAATTACCATATTTCCCCGGCAGACAACATGCCCGCGATCATTCGGTTCCGCCGCAGGAACGCGGTTGTGAAAACGATATGCAGCCGGCTCATTTGAGGTAGTTTACTCACCCGCATGTCACCGTCCGAAAAGATGCAATTTCAACTGACGCTGCGCCGCCGCGGCATCAGCGACCGGTCGGTGTTGAAAGCGATGGACGATGTGCCGCGCGAATTGTTCGTGACGCCGCCCGATCGCGAGCATGCCTACCGCGACATCGCCCTCGGTATCGCCTGCGGCCAGACCATCAGCCAGCCTTTCGTGGTCGGCTACATGACCGAGCAGCTTCAGGTGAAGCCCGATCATCGCGTCCTCGAGATCGGCACGGGTTCAGGCTATCAGGCCGCGATTTTGTCGCGGCTTTGCCGCGATGTCGTGAGCATCGAGCGTTACCGGACGCTGGCGGATCGCGCGCGGATCGTGCTGGCGGACCTCGGCTACGGCAATGTCGAGGTCATTGCCGGCGACGGTTTCGACATTCCCGCCAATCTAGGCACCTTCGACCGCATCATCGTGACGGCTGCGATGGAGGAGGTGCCTCAGGCATTGCTGTCGCGGCTCGACCCCGACGGCATTCTGATCGCGCCCGTAGGCCCGCATACGGGAAGTCAGATGCTGATGCGCTTCAAGCGGAGCGGGGACGCCTTTCAACCTCAGGAGTTGCTCGGCGTGCGCTTCGTGCCGGCGCTCAAGGGCGTCGCCCGCGAGCTGTGAAGATGGTTTACCCTTTGTCACCAAACGCAAATTCGGCGAGTTAAAGAGTTATTTACTCGCGATGTGTTTACTCAAATTCGTGCCAGTTGCGTAACCGTGAGTAACCATGTCCCGCTTCGCCGAGTTGCCTAGCTCGCGTCATGTCCCGCGTCTTGCGGTCCTCGCGCTTGTGTCGATCGGCTTTGCAGGATGCAGCGCCAACACCTCGACGCGCTTCACCGACAATCCATCGCCGAAATGGTCCAATCCGTTCAGCGACTGGTCGAACCCATTTGCATCCAAGAGCGAAACGACCGGCTCGGTCGCGCAGCAACAGCCGCGCGAGCTGCCGCAATATGCGCGTCCGCGCTATTCATCGAATTCGTCGGCGCCCGTCGTCTCCGCACCCTTGTCCTATCCTTCCGGTCCGGCTGTTTCGTCCGGCGGCGGACGCGGCGTCGCATCCTATTCGCCGCCGTCATCCTCGCCGATCGAATCCACCGGCAGCGTCACGCCGCCTTCGGTTGCGGCAACCCGCGCCTATACGCGCGAGGGCGGCACGACCATCATCGTCGGCACCAGCGACACGCTTGAGATCATCTCGAAACGCTACAACGTGCCGTCGCACGAAATCATGGCGGCCAACGGCTACAATGGACCGCGCGTCCTCCAGCCCGGCCAGCAACTCATCATTCCGAAGCGCATCGCGCAGTCCGCGCCTCCGGCCATCTCAAGCGCACCGGCCACGCGCGCAAGCGGCCCGATGCCGTCCAGCATGCACGTCGTCAATCGCGGCGACACGCTGAACAACGTCGCGCGCCGTAACCACATTACGGTCGGCCAGCTAGCCGCAGCCAACAATCTGACCACGACGACGCAGCTGAAGATCGGCCAGCACATCAGGGTGCCGGGCGGGCAGGTCGCAGCGGTTGCACCTGCGCAACCTCAGCAGGCGATGAGCGCGCCGCCGCCGGCGGTTACGACGAAACCTGCGGTCGTCGCGACAGCCGAACAGCCTCAGCGCGCGCAACTCGCCAATGAAAAGACCGCTCCGGAAGCTGCGGAATCGCCGGTGAAGACGGCAGATGCAACGAACGCGCTGCCGACATTCCGCTGGCCTGTGCGCGGCCGCGTGGTGACGGCCTATGGCGCAAAAACCAACGGCAAGCAGAACGACGGCATCAACGTCGCAGTCCCCGAAGGCACGCCCGTGAAGGCGGCGGAGGACGGCGTCGTTGCTTATTCAGGAAACGAACTTAAAGGTTATGGCAATCTGATCCTGGTGCGGCACTCCAACGGTTATGTCACCGCGTATGCCCACGCGAGTGAACTGATGGTGAAGCGCGGCGATAGCATCAAGCGCGGCCAGGTGATTGCCAAATCGGGTCAGACGGGCGAGGTGAGTTCGCCGCAACTCCACTTCGAGATCCGCAAAGGATCAACCGCCGTCGATCCGGCCCAGTTCCTCGGCAACGGGGCGTAAGAAATCGACCGATGCAAACGTGAAAGAGGCCGCCAATTTGGCGGCCTCTTTGCATTTAAACTGATCGTTGCGCGCTACTTGGCCGTTCCGGTCGTCCCTCCGACATGGAGCGGGCCGAGGTTGATGCTCAGGCCGGCAGCCTGTTTTTGATTGCGATCCTGATACTCGTAATAGCCGATCACAGCGACGGCGACGATCAACGCGCCAATAATTGTATAAAGAACGTTGCGAGACATCTGCATCTGCGCCTCCTCATTGTCGATCGTGCAAGACAACGCGGAGAAGTAGAAAGAGTTCCGGTTAGCTTTTACTTCATCCTCACGCCGAGCCGTCCCGCGAGCTCCTGCGTGAACTGCCACGCGACGCGGCCCGAGCGCGCGCCGCGCGTGGTGGACCATTCGAGCGCCTCGCGCTCCAGTTCGGCGTCCGGAATCTTCACGCCGAAATGTTTGCAATAGCCGCGCACCATGTCGAGATATTCATCTTGGCTACAGCGATGGAAGCCGAGCCACAGGCCGAAGCGATCCGACAGCGAGACTTTTTCCTCGACCGCTTCGCCGGGATTGATCGCGGTCGATCGTTCGTTCTCGATCATGTCGCGGGAGAGCAGATGGCGGCGGTTCGACGTCGCATAAAGAATGACGTTGTCGGGCCGGCCTTCGATGCCGCCTTCGAGCACGGCCTTCAGCGATTTGTACGACGCATCGTTGCCGTCGAACGACAGATCGTCGCAGAACACGATGAAGCGGAATTCGCTATCGCGCAGAAGTGTCATCAAAAGCGGCAGCGTCTCGATGTCCTCGCGGTGAATTTCGATCAGCTTGAGCTTGCCGTTCTTGTTGACGCTGGCATGCGCGGCTTTCACCAGCGACGACTTGCCCATGCCGCGTGCGCCCCAGAGCAGCGCGTTGTTGGCCGGGAGGCCCTTGGCGAAACGCTCGGTGTTCTCGATCAGAATATCGCGCATCCGGTCGATGCCCTTGAGCAGGCCGAGATCGACGCGGCTGACCTTGGGGACGGGGATCAGATTCCCGTCCGGATGCCACACGAAAGCGTCGGCGGCTTTTAGCGATTCCGGATTTTGCGGGGTGTGCGAGGAGGCTTTCAGGCTTGCCGCGATGCTCTCCAGCGCGCGGATGGTGCGCTCGTCCAGCGCCCCGTTTGCAGGACGTTTTGCCGCGCCTTTGGCGGCGCGTTTGGAGGCTGCTTTTGCAGCGGCTTTGGAGCCGTTTTTGGCAGGTTTCTTGGACATCTGGCACCCTTTGCGGGCGCACCCTAAGCGAGCGGTATGGGCTGCCGCAAGCCGCCCAAATGGGCCTTCGAGCCAGCGTTGCTTTTAGGGTAACCGCCGCTATAGTCCGCGCAAATTTCGCCCCAAACGGCCCGACAAAGCCGGGTTTTGACGCCCGCGCGGCCCTTCCGAAGGACCTCCCAGAATGCTGATTACCCCCGCTTTCGCTCAGGCTGCGGCCGCCAACGACACCAACAGCATGCTGATGTCGCTGCTGCCGTTCGCGCTGATTTTCGTCATCATGTATTTCCTGATTCTGAAGCCGCAGCAGAAGAAGCTGAAGGACCATCAGGAACTGGTGAAGAACATCCGCCGCGGCGACACGGTCGTCACCTCCGGCGGCCTCGTCGGCAAGGTGACGAAGGTTGTCGATGACGACCAGATCGAAATGGAAATTGCCGACGGCGTGAAGATCCGCCAGATGCGCTCGATGGTGTCCGGCGTGCGCACCAAGGGCGAGCCTGCCAAGGACGATTCCGCGAGCTAACGTTATCGTCTCGCTGAACTGACGGAATATCTAGATGCTTTACTTTACGCGATGGAAGGCGCTGGCGGTCATTTTGACCGCGCTCATCGTGTGCCTGTGCGCGGTGCCGAATTTCTTCCCCGAGGCGCAGGTCAAGACCTGGCCGAAATGGGCGCAGCGCCACGTCGTGCTCGGCCTCGACTTGCAGGGTGGCTCGCACATCCTTCTCGAAGTCGATTCCAACTCGGTGAAAAAGGACAAGCTCGATCAGGTGCGCGACGATGTGCGCCGCGTGCTTCGCGACAACAAGATTCCCTACACGGGGCTGGCGGTGAAGGGCGAGGGCGTCGAAGTCCGCATCACCAACGCGACCGATCAGGACAATGCGCTCGCCAAGCTGAAGGAACTGTCGCAGCCGCTCACAGGTTTGGCCGGTACGCGCGGCGAGCGTTCGGTCAATGTCAGCGACGCCGGCGGCGGGCTGATCCGTCTCACCGTGCCGCCGCCCGCCATTGTCGAGCGCGTGCGTCAGGCGGTCGAGCAGTCGATCCAGATCATCGAAAAACGCGTCAACGAACTCGGCACCGTCGAGCCTTTGATCCAGCGTCAGGGCGCGGATCGCATTCTGGTTCAGGTGCCGGGATTGCAGGACCCGACGCGGCTGAAAGAACTTCTCGGCAAGACCGCGAAGATGGACTTCCGCATGGTCGACACCACCGTGTCGCCGGATCAGGCTGCGCAGGGCCGCGTGCCGCCGGACTCCGAACTTTTGAAAAGCCAGGAAGCCGGCAAGCCGCCTTATGTGGTGAAGAAGCAGGTGCTGGTCTCGGGCGGCGATCTCACCGACGCGCAGCCGGGATTCGATCAGCGCACCAGCGAGCCGATCGTCTCTTTCCGTTTCAACACCTCCGGCGCGCGCAAGTTCGCGCAGGCGACGCTGGAAAATGTAGGCCAGCCGTTTGCCATCGTGCTCGACAACGAAGTGATTTCCGCGCCCGTCATCCGCGAACCGATCACCGCAGGCTCGGGCCAGATTTCCGGCAATTTCACGGTTCAAAGCGCCAACGACCTCGCGATCCTGTTGCGAGCGGGCGCGCTGCCTGCGCCGCTGACCATCATCGAGGAGCGCACCGTCGGCCCGGGCCTCGGTCAGGACTCCATCGCCGCAGGTGAACTCGCATCCTATGTCGGCTCGGTGCTCGTCGTCGTCTTCATGCTGCTGACGTACCGGCTGTTCGGCTTTTTCGCCAACGTTGCGGTCGCCATCAACGTGGCGATGATCTTCGGCATCCTGTCGCTGCTCAACGCCACGCTGACGCTGCCCGGCATCGCCGGCATCGTGCTCACCGTCGGCATCGCGGTGGACTCCAACGTCTTGATCTATGAGCGCATCCGCGAAGAAGTCCGGGGAGGCCGCAACGCGATCTCCGCCATCGACGCAGGCTTCCAGCGCGCGCTCGCGACAATTCTGGACTCCAACATCACGACCTTCATCGCCGCCGTTGTGCTGTTCTATATCGGTACCGGCCCGGTGCGCGGCTTCGCCGTCACGCTCGGCATCGGCATCGTCACCACCGTGTTCACCGCCTTCACCGTCACGCGCCTGATCGTGGCGACGTGGGTGGCGTGGAAGCGGCCCAAAACCGTGCCGATGTGAGGAATTAAATGACTCACACCATCATCATCGGCCTCGCCATCTTCATTGTCGTGCTGACCGTGCTCAGCATCTACGGCGTGATCCCGGCGCTGCGCATCGTGCCGGACGATACGAAATTCGACTTCATGCAATTCCGCCGGATCAGTTTTCCGATCTCGGCCTTGCTGACAATTGCCGCCATCACGCTTTACTTCACGCACGGTCTGAATTTCGGCATCGATTTCAAGGGCGGCACGCTGCTGGAAATCCAGACCAAGTCCGGCCCGGCCGATATTGCGGACCTGCGCACGAAGCTGTCCACGCTCGGCCTTGGAGACGTGCAACTCCAGCAGTTCGGAGCACCGAACGATGTTCTGATCCGTCTCGCCGAGCAGCCCGGCGGCGACGCCGCACAACAGGCGGCTGTGCAGAAGGTGCGCGGCGCGCTTGGCGACAGCGTCGATTACCGCCGCGTCGAAGTCGTCGGACCCCGCGTCTCATCCGAACTGCTGGCTTACGGCGTGCTTGGCCTGATGCTCGCCATCGTCGGCATTCTCATCTATCTGTGGTTCCGGTTCGAGTGGCAGTTCGCGCTCGGCGCGATGATCGCCAACATCCACGACATCGTGCTCACCATCGGCTTCATGTCGATTGCGCAGATCGATTTCGATCTCACGTCCATCGCGGCGCTGCTCACCATTCTCGGCTATTCGCTGAACGACACGGTCGTCATTTACGACCGCATCCGCGAAATGCTGCGGCGTTACAAGAAAATGCCGATGACGGATCTGCTGAACCATTCGATCAACTCGACGCTGTCGCGCTCGATCATCACCCACGTCACGGTGACGCTGGCCTTGCTCGCGCTGCTCTTGTTCGGCGGCAAGGCGATCCATTCCTTCACCGCCACCATGATGTTCGGCGTCGTGCTGGTCGGCACCTACACGTCGATCTTCATCGCAGCCCCGCTCTTGATCTATCTCGGTGTCGGCCTCAATCGCGGCAGCGCCGACGACGACAAGCCGTCGAAGCCTTAGTCGTCATTGCGAGGAGCGCATGCGACGAAGCAATCCCGTTCTTTTAAGATGGATTGCTTCGCTTCGCTCGCAATGACGGCAGAACCAACGGCTTTCCGACGCCAGTAAGGTTGTGCCGACATGGATGACGAAAACGGTCTCCACCTTCCGCGATCCGCGCAGATCGAAGCCTACGGCAACGGCGGTTTCCGTTTCGACGAAATGTCGCATCGCGGTTCGCTGCTGTGCTTGCCGAACGCGATCTGGGCGTGGGCTGTTTCCGACCCAAGCCAGATCGACCGGCACTCGCTGGTGAAGGTTCTTGAAAACGCATCCGGCATCGACAGCCTGCTGATCGGCACCGGCACCGAAGTCTGGCTGCCGCCGGCGGAATTGCGCGAGACATTTCGTAAAGCCATGATCGGGATCGATGCGATGCAGACGGGCGCAGCCGTCCGCACCTACAACATCATGATCGGCGAGCGCCGCAAGGTCGCGGCCGCTTTGATCGCGGTGCCATGAGCGGCGCGGACACCAGCGCGCAGATTTACTGCGCCAACGAGGCGCGCAATCGCGATTTCACCGGCTATGCATCGGGCGTGTTCGCCCCACAGAGTGCGAGACGCGCGTGGCTGGCACTGACGGCCTTCAATGCGGAAGTCTCGCAAATCCGCGATCATGTTTCGCAGCCGCTGCCGGGCGAAATCCGGCTGCAATGGTGGCGCGATCTTCTGACCGGCGAGGGCGCGGGCTATGACGGTGCGCAGGCCAATCCGGTTGCCGCCGAACTGCGGCACGCGATTACTGCTTACAATCTGCCGGTAGAGAAGCTGGTTCGCCTGATCGACGCGCATGTGTTCGATGTTTACGACGACCCGATGCCGGACATGGCTGCACTTGAAGCGCATTGCCGCGATACGGCAGGCGCGATGTACGAATTGCGCGCGAAGATTCTTGGCGCGGAGTCAAATGACGTCTCGCGACTCGCCGAACACGCGGGCGTTGCCGAAGGCCTCGTTCATACGATGATTGCGTTGCCCCGCCATTCCGCGCGGCGGCAGCTATATCTGCCCGGCGATCTGATGGCGATGCACAGCCTCAATTCTGAGGAAATTTTTCTGCGGCAGCCAAGCGAAGCATTGAAGGCGACGCTCGCGCATCTGCGCGGTGAAGCGAGGCGGCAGCTCGATCAGGCGATGGCGAAGCTAGTTGAAGTGCCGAAACAGGCGCGTGTCGCGTTTCTGCCGCTGGCGATGGTGAAGACAAATCTGGATCGCCTTGAACGCGCCGACCCCTTCGCGCAACCAATACAATCACGTCTGCGAATTTTGTGGACGCTGTGGCGTGCTGCGAGTGCCAAACCGTTTAGGAATTGATTTGCAGGACGTGGACGCGCGTCAACAAGAAGCCGGTACGCGAACCAGTCAACTTTTTGCGACCGCCTTTGTCGAACGGACAACGCATGGGACCCGTCTGTTGACCGGATCGTTAAACGCTGTTTTGCTCATCGCGAAATGAATCGGGAGAGTCCTGTGAATGTCATTCGTCTCTCGTTAGCTGCGTTTTTCATTCTTGCGATTTGCGGCCCTGTCAGAGCAGGCGGCGTGCCTGTTCAGCTTCATAACAAGACAATCGTGCTTTACTGGGGGCAGACCTTTACGTGGCGGCGGGTTTACGACGGCGTGACCGGCTCAGGCCAAAGCAATGTGGAGCGGCTGATTTATATCAGCAACGCCGGCCGGCCGTTCGCGCGAACGAAATCCAGCAGTGGCAAAAATGCTCGCGCTCGCGACGTCGGACCGGAAAAACAATCCGGTCGCTTTAGTTTCGACGGCAACACCATGACGAATTTCATGGGCACCGAAGGTCTGCTTTGGCACATCGTTGTGACGTTCGATCCGTCGTTCGCAAGCTGTAGTGCGAAAATTTCTATCGTAAGAGAAAACGGCGTCGCAAAGGGGACCGGCATGCAAGGCGAACAGCTCGAATACCAGTCGGCCGCCGTTGGCTCCACGTCGTGTTCAATGAAAGACGGGAATGCATTTGCCGGGTAAGGCGCGCGACAGGCTTGCGTCTAAGTTTTGAACGCGCGTCCGGAACAAGCGAGTCAAGTTAACTCTCGCCGTTTGCAGAAACTGAACCCCGCTTCGGCTGCGTACCGCGATCCCGCCACGTTTTCGCCCTTCGATTCCAGGTCCGTCACCGTTTCGCCATTGCGACCGAACGAATGACTTAAGTGCTTGTCATGGCCGGGTTTAACCCGGCCATCTCGACAACCGCAGAACAATGCTAAGGAAATCGAGATCACCGGGACAAGCCCGGTGATGACAATCAAAACGAGACAATTACGCCGCCCGCGCTGTTTGTAAATGATCCGCGATCCAGCGGTCGAGATCGCTTAAAGCGCGCGCGCTCATCGCCTGTTTCTTCGCAATCGTCTTGTCCTTGCCGCGCAGGCGCGAGCCGTCCGGCTTCTTGTTCGGCGCACTGGCGAGCGGCGGAAACAATCCGAAGTTGATGTTCATCGGCTGGAACGAGCGCGG
>JAFKKP010000031.1 GCA_017305515.1 Hyphomicrobiales bacterium | reverse complement strand
AGCGGCCATACCCAGCGGCTGGTCGAGGCGCGGGTGGATTGCGATGGCGATGTGGTGCTGCTGAAGGTCGATCAGCTGGGCCCTGCCTGCCATACCGGGGCGCCGACCTGCTTCTTCCGGCAGCTGGCCTGACCGGCCCGGCCCTGGCGGATTGCCCTGAACGATCCGTCCTTTCATACGCTATAGTGGGTGTGCCGCACTTTCGCGGTCCTGGAGCATCACCGAGCTGACATGCCACCCCGCGGTACCGCGACCACCAGCCTGACCCCCAAATTCATGATGGCCGTGATCGCGGCCATTGCCGTGTGCGGGCTCTATTTCGGGCGCCCGGTGCTGATGCCGTTGGCGTTGGCGGTCCTGATGTCGTTCGCCATCGCCCCGCTGGGGTTCGAAATGATCTGGCACCAGCGCGCCGACGCGAAGCCCTCCGCGACCGATGCGCGTTAGTGGTCCGAATCCGCAAATCCTCCTAGACTTCTCCTCACGGCGCGTCCGGCATGGAGAGCCTGTTTGAAATCCCGCACCAATTCGCTGGCGGCGCGCCTTTTTCTTTCGGCGACGGCGTGGGTCGTGCTGATTCTGCTGGCGACAGGCATCGTGCTGTCGGCGGTCTATCAGCGTTCGGTCGAGCGCGCCTTCGACCGCCGCCTGAATTTTTATCTGCGCACGCTGATCGCCGAAGCCGAAGCGCCGGACGATCCGAACGACAAGGATAAGGACAAGAACCCGCCGGTGCAGTCGCTCGGCGAGCCGCTGTTCGAGCTTCCACTCTCCGGCTGGTACTGGAAGATGGAGCGCGTCGACGGCAAGAAGCCGGAGGTGCGCGCCTCGCGCTCATTGTGGGATGCCTCGCTGCCGAAACTCGAAGAGCGCGGCGTCGAACTCAATCAATCCGGCGTCCGGATCGCCTATGTCGACGGCCCCGAAGACCAGCACCTGCGCATGGTGGAGCGCCCGGTCGATCTTGGCGCGGAAGGAAAATTCCTCGCCACCGTCGCGGGTGACTCCACCGAAATCACCGAAGAAACGCGCACCTTCGACTATTATCTCGCCGGCACCTTCGCCGCGCTGACGCTCGGGCTTCTGCTGACGACATTGTTTCAGGTGCGTTACGGCCTCGCGCCGCTCAAGCGCATTTCCCGTGCGCTCGCCGACATCCGCTCCGGCAACGCCGAACGCCTCGAAGGCGAATTCCCCAATGAGATCGCGCCGCTCGCGCGCGAAACCAACGCGCTGCTCGACGCCAACCGCGCCATCGTGGAGCGTTCGCGTACCCATGTCGGCAATCTCGCGCATGCGATCAAGACGCCGCTGTCGGTGATTGTCAACGAAGCCGGGCAGCACGGCCACGATCCCTTCGCGCAAAAGATTCTCGAACAGGCCGGCGTGATGCGCGATCAGGTCGCCCATCATCTGGAGCGCGCGCGTATCGCGGCGCGTCTCACCACCATCGGCACCGTCACCGAGGTCAATCCCGTCATCGAGGCGCTGCGCCGGACGATGGAGAAAATCCACCGCAACCGCGATCTCATCATCGATGTCGAAACGCACGGCGAGGCGAAGTTTCGCGGCGAGCGGCAGGACCTCGAGGAGATGGCCGGCAACCTCGTCGACAACGCCTGCAAATGGGCCGAGGGCAGGGTGTTCATCGAGGTCAATATCGAGGAGCCGTCGCCGGGCGATCTCGGTCCCACGATTCACATTATCATCGACGACGACGGCCGTGGCCTGACCCACGCCGAGCGGGCGCAGGTCGCCAAGCGCGGCCAGCGGCTGGATGAATCCAAGCCCGGCTCAGGCCTCGGCCTCGCCATCGTCTCGGACCTCGCCACGCTCTATGGCGGCCAGCTACGGCTCGGCTCGGCCCCTATCGGGGGCCTGCGGGCGGAGCTGGAATTGCCGGGGGTGTGAGGTTCAGACCCACCCCGGAATACCAATCCTTAAAGCGATCTTAACCACGATGCGGCTATGACACCCGGTGGATACCGCGCGGCACCGCCGCCGGTTAGCCACGGGTTAGCGTTGGGGCGCATGGGTCAGCCGACGATCGAGCGATTGCGGGACTATCTCGGCCAGCTGCCGCCGAAGGCGCAGGCCTTGCTGATGCGCGAGTTCGAACGCGCCATCGAGCGCGGCGAGGATGTCGCCGTCGCCAATTTCGTCATCGAGCAATTGCGCTCCATCGTCCGCGCGCCGAGCGAGGATGCCACGCCGCGCACCGCCGATCCGATGCGGTTGCTGTTTCGGCCGCTCGAACCCTTCCTTGTCGAGAACACCCCGTCGATCCGTCCGGGGCAAATTCGCCGCTCGTCGCTCGCGCCGGTGTGGCTGTGGTGCGCGCGCGAAGGCATCCCCGAAGACATCCGCAAATTCGAGGCGGCGCTTGCCGATCCAGCTACGCCAGACATCGACCGCGTGACCCGCACAACGCAGATCGCTGCTTCCGAGGCAATCGCCAAGATCACCGCACCCGGACCGGATCGCCAGCGCCTCGGCCGTCTCGGTGCGCCGAGCGTCGTCGAAGACATCGGCCCGATGGGTGCCGTGCTGAAAGTGCGCGAGGCGCTCGACACGCTCGGCATCCGCCTGCAAGGCTACATGCGCGAGTTCGAGGAATCGCAGGTGCGCTCGGTGCTGGGGGCGCTCAACATGCCCTCGCTGCAATCTCCCCAGGTGCTTCCATTCGCGCTGTCGCTCGTGATGCAGCGGCTCGGCTCGCCCTGGCAGATCGTCCGTCTTGGTATTTCGGTGGCTGCATCCGACGACGAAGTGCGCGTGGCCGGCACGCCGCTTGGCGTGACCGTGACGATGGCGATCCACGATCTGTCGCGCGTGACCAACGAACTGCGCGCCGACATCAAGCGCGGCCAGTACAAGAACATCATCGATCATCTCAAGACGCTGCATGACGGCGTGCGCGGGCTTCGCACCGAACTCGACTTCCGCACCGACTCGAACTGGGGCCGCCAGCTCGCGGCGATCCGCTCCGACATTTCCAACGGCATGAAGTCGGAGATCGACGGTGTGCCGGGCCGGGTGCGGCGTCTGTTGCGTCAGGGGCCAGACAAGGACGTCACCGCCAACAGCAAGATCGATCCCACGGAAGTGGACGAGACGGCGGCGCTGATCGAATTCGTCGCGGTGTGCCGCAACTATGCGTCGGAACTCGCGATCAACGAAGTGACGCTGCGCTCCTTCACCGAGTTGCAGCAATATGTCGAGACGGCGACGGAAAACCTCGTCGAGTCGCTGCGCACAACCAATCCCACCGTCCGCGCGTTCCGCAAGATGCAGATGCAGGCTGCGATCCGCTTCTGCGACGTGTTGTTCGGGCCCGACTACGCCATGCTGATGAGCAAGGCCGCCGACATGGCCCGCCCCGGCGAGCGCAAAACCGGCTGATCGCGCCGGTTGATCCGCCTCAAAATATTCTCCCGAAATCGCGTTATTCCGTGCCGCAAATGTCAATTGCGCGTCCGATCCAGCCATGGTGTAACCCGCATCATTCGGTGCCGAGCCGGTTCGGCATCACATTCCGGAACCCTTTCTGAATGGCGCTCTGGTTCGTCTTTGCCCTGATGACTGCGGCTGCCGTGTTTGCCGTGCTGTGGCCGCTCGGGCGCGGCGCGAAGACGCAGCGCGAAGGGTCGGAGGTCGTTGTCTATAAAGACCAGCTTGCGGAAGTCGCGCGGGATGCGGAATCCGGCCTGATCGCGCCTGCCGAGGCGGACGCCGCGCGCGTCGAAATCAGCCGGCGTTTGCTGGCGGCATCAGATGCCGAAGCAAATGTTGCAGCGAACGCGAGCGTTTCGTTTCGTCGTGCCGTCGCAGTGTTTGCGCTTGTCGCGATGCCGCTGATCGCCGCGGCTCTTTATGCGCGGCTCGGTTCGCCTTCCATCGGCGATTTTCCCATTGCATCTCGCACCGCTGCACCCGGCGCGAACGCGTCGCTCAGCCAGCTCGTCGCGCAGGTCGAAACGCATCTTGAAAAGAATCCATCCGATGGACGGGGCTGGGAAGTGCTGGCGCCCGTGCTGTTCAAGATCGGCCGTTACGATGACGCAGCGCGCGCATGGCGCAATTCGATACAATATAACGGCGAGACCGCATCGCGCCGCGCGGATCTGGGCGAGGCGATGGCCGCCGCTGCCGGTGGCGTCGTCACAAGCGACGCCAAGGCTGAACTTGAACGCGCAATCAAACTCGATTCCAACGAAGTGAAGGCGCGCTATCTCGTCGGCCTTGCCGCCGAGCAGGACGGCCGCAAGGACGACGCTGCGAATATCTGGCGCGGCATGCTGGCGAATGCGCCGGCCGATGCGCCGTGGCGTCCGCTGATCCAGCAGGCGCTGGCGCGTGTCGGCGTTGCTGCGCCGAAACTGTCGGACGATACGATCGCCGCCGCCAAGGATATGTCTAACTCGGATCGTAACGAGATCATCCGCGGCATGGTGGAGCGGCTTGCCACGCGGCTCAAAACCGATGGCGACGATGTCGAGGGCTGGCTGCGGCTGGTGCGGGCCTATATCGTGCTCGGTGAACGCGACAAGGCGCAGAGCGCACTAAAGGACGCGCGTGGTGCTGCGGCAAAAGACGCGGGCCGCCTCAAGCAGCTGAACGACGGCGCGAAAGAACTTGGGATTGATGGATAAGGCATGACGCCGAAAAGTGTGCAGCGGTTTTCGGATTACGTCATGCCTTCTAAGGATATGATATGACGCGCAAACAGCGGCGGTTGACATTGATCGGAGGCGCGCTCGCGGTGCTGGCGGTGGCGGCATTTCTGGTGCTGAATGCGCTACGCGATTCCATCGTGTTCTTCTCGACGCCGTCATCCATCGCTGAAAAGCATATCGCGCCCGGCCAGCGGTTTCGTCTCGGTGGCCTCGTGCGCGAAGGCTCCATCGTGCGCGGCGACAATCTCAACGTGAAATTCGACGTCACCGACGGCAGCGCGACCGTGCCGGTGAAATATCAGGGTGTGCTGCCCGATCTGTTCCGCGAAGGGCAGGGCATTATTTCGGAAGGCGCGATCGGTCCCGACGGCGTGTTCAAGGCCGATACCGTTCTCGCCAAGCATGACGAGACCTACATGCCCAAAGCCGTTGCAGACGAGCTGAAAAAGAAAGGCCTCTGGAACGAGGGCGCGCCGAAGAAAATCTCCGACACCAAAGGTGCGACACAGTGATAGCGGAAGCCGGACATTACGCGCTTGTGCTGTCGCTGGCTCTGGCGCTGATCCAGTCCGCGGTGCCGGTGTTCGGCGCACGCGTGCATGACGCCGCCTTGATGAATGTCGCGCGCTCGACCGCGCTGGCGCAATTCGCGTTTACCGGACTGTCGTTCGCGGCACTTGTTCTCCTGCACGTCACGTCCGATTTCTCCGTCGTCAACGTGTTCGAGAATTCGCATTCGCTGAAACCGATGATTTACAAGATCACCGGCGTGTGGGGAAACCACGAAGGCTCGATGCTGCTGTGGGTTCTGATCTTGTCGCTGTTCGGCGGGCTGGTCGCGGCGTTCGGCAACAATCTGCCGCTGACATTGCGCGCGCATGTGCTGGCCGTGCAGGCTTGGATCGGCACGGCGTTTTATCTTTTCATTCTGCTGACCTCGAATCCGTTTCTGCGCATCGCCAATCCGCCGATCGAAGGCCGCGATCTCAATCCGATACTGCAGGACATCGGTTTGGCGATTCATCCGCCGATGCTCTATCTCGGCTATGTCGGCTTCTCGATTTCGTTTTCGTTCGCGGTCGCTGCGCTGATCGAGGGCCGGGTCGATGCGGCATGGGCGCGCTGGGTGCGGCCTTGGACGCTGATGGCGTGGATTTTTCTTACGCTCGGCATCGCGATGGGTTCGTACTGGGCCTATTACGAACTCGGCTGGGGCGGCTGGTGGTTCTGGGATCCGGTCGAGAACGCGTCATTGATGCCGTGGCTGGCCGGAACTGCGCTGCTCCATTCGGCTGTGGTGATGGAAAAACGCGACGCGCTGAAAGTCTGGACCATATTGCTTGCGATCCTGACTTTCTCGCTGTCGCTGCTCGGCACGTTCCTCGTGCGCTCCGGCGTGCTGACATCGGTTCATACATTCGCCAGCGATCCGGCGCGTGGCGTGTTCATTCTGATGATCCTGTGCCTGTTCATCGGCGGCAGTCTGACGCTTTATGCGTGGCGTGCGCCGTCGCTCAAACAGGGCGGGCTGTTCGCGCCGATTTCGCGCGAGGGCGCGCTGGTTCTCAATAATCTATTTCTGACCACGGCCTGCGCGACGGTGTTCATCGGCACGCTGTATCCGCTGGCACTTGAAGTTCTCACCGATCAGAAAATTTCGGTCGGCGCGCCGTTCTTCAATCTCACTTTCGGCCCGCTGTTCGTGCCTCTGCTGGTTGCCGTGCCGTTCGGCACCATGCTGGCGTGGAAGCGCGGCGACATTGTCGCCGCGGCGCAAAGATTGTTGGCGGCGGGTATTCTCGCGCTCGTCACGCTTGCAATCGTGTGGGCATGGGCGCGCGGCGGTAGTGCGCTCGCGCCTTTGGCCATCGGTCTTGCGGTGTTCGTCATCGCCGGATCGGTCAGCGACATCGCCGAGCGCACGCAATTGTTTCGCGTACCGCTGGCGACGGCGACACAACGCGCGCGCGGTCTGCCGCGTTCGGTCTGGGGATCGGCCTTCGCGCATGCGGGGCTTGGCATCGCGCTGATCGGCATCGTCTGCGAGACGACGTGGAATTCCGAACGCATCGCCTCGATGAAACCAGGCGATGTCGCGAATGTCGGCGGTTACGAAGTGCGGCTCGACGATATTTCGCAGGCGCAGGGTCCGAATTTCCGCGAGCAGGTTTCGCGATTTAACGTGACGCTCGACGGCAGCGCAGTTGGCATCATGACGCCGTCGAAGCGCAGTTTCACCACGCGCGGCATGTCCACGACCGAGGCCGCGTTGCTGACGCGCGGTTTCAGCCAGCTCTATATTTCGCTCGGCGACGCCAACGCCGACGGCTCCATCGCGGTTCGCATCTATTACAAGCCGCTGGTGCTTCTGATCTGGCTCGGCCCGGTGCTGATGGCGTTCGGCGGAATGTTGTCGCTGTCGGACCGGCGTTTGCGCGTGGGCGCGCCGAAGCCTGCGAAATCAACCGGCTCGTTGCAGGCGGCGGAGTAGGGCGATGATGCC
>JAFKKP010000030.1 GCA_017305515.1 Hyphomicrobiales bacterium | reverse complement strand
CGCTCTTTCAGGCGCGGGAAATAATTGAACACCATGTCGATGTCGCGATCGACATTGCTTCTGTCGCTGCGCGTGTAGGCGCCGAGTTTCAGATTTTCCAGCGTCGTCATGTCGGCGATGATGCGCCGGCCTTCCATCACCTGAAAGATGCCGCGCCGCACGATCTTGTCGGGATCGACGCCGTGTATGCGTTCGCCGTCGAACACGATCTCGCCGCGCGTCACTTCGCCGTCTTCGGTTTTCAGCAATCCTGAAATCGCTTTCAGCGTGGTCGATTTGCCTGCGCCGTTCGCGCCGAGCAGCGCGACGATGGCGCCTTTCGGCACCTCCATGCTCAGGCCGCGCAGCACAAGAATGACGTTGTCGTACACGACCTCGACATTGTTGACGGCGAGCAGCGGCATCTGCGTCGCGGCTTTCGTCGGTGCGTTGAGTTCGGCAGTCTGCAAGTGCGTTCGTCCCGTTGAGAGAAAAGCCGCCCCGCGCGAACGCGGAGCGGCATGTCGTCAGTTTACCAGCCGAGCCATTCGGCCTTGCGCGGCAGATCGATCGTCTTGACCTTTTCGAGCTTGATCGTGCCGGCCTTGACGAGATCGGCCACCGATGCGTCGGTCGCGCCCGAGACCTTCATGCGATAGATGTCGACCTTGGTGGTCGGGCGATGATCGGTCTCGGTCCAGGTCGATGGATTGCAGACGCCTTCCATTCCGGCAGGCACCCAATCCTTCTTCTGGTAGAAACCCTTCTTGACGTTCTCGCCGGTTGCGCCGCCGTTCTTGGCGGCCCATTCGACGGCTTCCTTCATATAGAGCGCGGTGCAGACGCCGGCGACATAGTGCACCGGGCGATAGGCTGTGCCTGCCGCGTCGGACATTTTGGAAATGTCCTGCACCATCTTCATGCCGGGCGCGCTGCCGCCCCAGGCCACGGCCGTGCGCAGCGGGAACACGACGCCGTCGGCGGCGGCACCCGCAGCCTTGGCGGCGTTCTCGTCCATGCCCCAGACGTTGCCCATGAACTGGACATCGACGCCCGCAGCCTTACAGGCGTTGAGCACCGAGATGTTGGAGCCTGCGGTGTTGCCGAGATAGGCGTAGTTGGCGCCGGAGCTTTTCAGCGTCAGACACTGTGCACTGTAGTCGCCGGGGGTGAGCGCGAACACGATCGGCTCGAGCACGTCGAAGCCGAGTTCGGCTGCGATCGCAGCACCCGCAGCCTTCGGTGCGTTCGGGTATGGATGGTTCGCACCCATGTGAACGAACTTCGGCTTGCCGGATTTGCCCTTGGCCTTCCAGTCTTCAGCGGCCCAGGTCAGCATGCCGCGCAGCGCGTCCGAGTAGCTCGGCCCGTAGAAGAAATTATACGGCGCGGCTTCGGTCTTGCCGCCGGCGCCCGTCGGGTCCGACAGCGCGGCCGAGTACGAACCGGAAATATCCGGAATCTTGTCTTCGGCCACGAACTTCTTCAATGCCTCGGTATCGGCGGTGCCCCAGCCGAGAATGGCGGAGACTTTGCCGTCCGGGCTCGACCACTTCTTGTAGAGCGCAATCGCGCGCGGCACCTGATAGCCGTAGTCGTTGGTGTCGACTTCCACCGGCTTGCCGCCGATGCCGCCGTTCTTGTTCACATAGGCGAAGGCGTCGGCGACGCCCTGGCCGAACGGCGTGCCGACGTCGGATGTCGGGCCCGAATAGTCGGCGAGATGGCCCAGCTTGACCTGCGCCTGCGCGGCATTCGTCGATGCTGCCATCAGCAGAACGACGGATGCTGTACCCAGCATTTTCGTAATGGTCATAATTTTCCTCCGGTTTCCTCTGAAGTCTTCTTGCGAGGTCTTGTTGCTGTCAGTCCCGTTCCGACCTCAATGCGAGAACGGGTAAAGTTTCCAGTAAGCCTTGATCTGTCGCCACCGATGGGCGAGCCCGTCGGGTTCAAAGATCAGAAAGACGATGATGATGACGCCGATGGACATCTCGCGCAAGAATGAGATGTTGTTCTTGAATCCGAGATAGTGATCGATCGTGCTGCCGCTCATGGCGGAGGTAATCCACTCCATCGATTCCGGCAGCAGCACCATAAAGGCGGTCCCCATCAGCGTGCCCATGATCGAGCCGAGGCCCCCGATGATAATCATCGCAAGGAAGATGATCGAGCGGTCGATGCCGAAGCCTTCGTTGGAGACAACTTGATTATAATGCGCATAGAGACCGCCTGCGACGCCGGCGAAGAACGCCGCCAGGCCGAACGACAGCGTGCGGTATTTGGTGAGATTGATGCCCATGATCTCGGCGGAGAGATAATGATCGCGCACCGCGACCAGCGCGCGTCCGTCGCGCGTGCGCATCAGGTTCGTCACCAGCACATAGCAGACGATGA
Source organism: Hyphomicrobiales bacterium (assembly GCA_017305515.1). GTDB lineage: Bacteria > Pseudomonadota > Alphaproteobacteria > Rhizobiales > Xanthobacteraceae > Afipia. The sequence continues at coordinate 4,805 of JAFKKP010000030.1, read as the reverse complement.
GATAGGCGAGCACGACGTAGAAGTATTGCTTGTCGCCGCGGATGACCTTGCCGAAAATCGAGAACGGCTCGGCGAGTGCCGGCGCGCTGCCGCCGGTGAACCATTCGGCGCGGCCGAAGAAATCGAGCAGGATGAACTGCGCGGCGAGCGTGGCGATGGCGAGATAGAGTCCCTTCAGGCGTGCGGCAGGAAGGCCAAAGATCAGGCCGACGAGTGCTGTGATAAATCCGGCCAGCGGAATGCAGAAGAACACCGGGATATGGTGGTTCGACAGATACGCCGACGTGAACGCGCCGAAGCCGAAGAAGGCGGCGTGGCCGATTGAAATCTGTCCGGTGAATCCGACGACGATGTTGAGGCCGAGGGCTGCGATACCGAAAATGCCGATTTGAATCAGCAGGCTCAGCGCGTATTCCTTCAGCACGTAAGGCGCGAAACAAACAAGCACGATGCCGAGGATCAGCATGTTGCGGCTGGTCGTCGTCGGAAAGATCGTGGTGTCCGCCGCGTAGGAGGTGCGGTAGTCGCCGGCGGGGAGGAGGGTTTGTCCAGCCATCAGATGCGCTCGATGTCCTTGGTGCCGAACAGGCCGTAAGGCTTGATCATGAGAATGATAATCAGCGCGTAGAACGGCGCGATCTCGAACAGGTTGCCCCAGTGCAGATATTCGCTGTCGAGGAAGTGGGCGAAGTTTTCAAGCAACCCGATGATGATGCCGCCGATCACGGCGCCGCCGACGCTGTCGAGGCCGCCGAGGATCGCGGCGGGGAAAACCTTGATGCCGTAATTCGCAAGTCCCGCCGACACGCCGTTGACGACGGCGACCACGACGCCTGCAACCGCCGACACCGTCGCCGAGATCGCCCACGCCATCGCGAACACGCTTTTGACCGAAATGCCGAGCGATTGGGCGACCTGCTGGTTGAACGCGGTGGCCCGCATGGCGAGGCCATATTTCGAGACTTTGAAGAACCACGCCATGCCGGCCATCATCAGCACCGACACCACGAGACTCATCACATAGACGGTCTGCACTTGCAGTCCGAAAATATTCACCAGCTGCGTATCGAACACGCGCGGGAACGGCTGGAGATTGACGCCGAACATCCATTTCATCAGCGCGGAGAAAACGGTCGAGAGCGCGATCGTCACCATGATGACCGAGATGATCGGTTCGCCGATCATCGGACGCAGGATCACGATCTGGATCGCGATGCCGAACAGGAACATGAAGACGAGCGTGATCGGCATGCCGAGATAGAACGGCAGCTGATATTTCGTCATCAGCCACCAGCACACCCACGCGCCGACCAGCAGCAATTCGCCCTGCGCGAAGTTGACGACCTGCGTCGCTTTGTAAATCAGTACGAACGACATTGCGACCACGCCGTAGAGCGTGCCGACGACGAGGCCGTTGATGAGCAATTGGATCAGAAGCTGCGTGTTCATTCGGCGGCCTCCGCGGTCGCGCGCGCAGCACCGAGATCGACGACTTCGAGTGTGGTGCGGATGCGCTGCGTCGTGCCGTCCTGGAATTTGATGACGGTGTCGATGTCGATGTCTTTCTTGCCGCCGTAGATCGCGTCGATGATGGTGGCGTATTTCTCGTTGATGACGCTGCGGCGGACTTTTCGCGTGCGCGTCAGTTCGCCGTCGTCGGCGTCGAGTTCTTTATACAGCAGCAAAAATTTACGGATGCGCTGCGCCGGCGGCAGCGTCGCGTTCACGGCCTCGACTTCCTTGCGAAGCAATTCGTAGACTTCGGGGCGCGAGGACAAATCAGTATAGGTCGTGAACGAAATGCGGTTCTTCTCCGCCCATTTCGACACGATGGAAAATCGGATGCAGATCATCGCGGCGAGATAATCGCGGCCGTCGCCCAGCACGACCGTTTCGGCGACGTAAGGCGAGAACTTCAGCTTGTTCTCGATGTATTGCGGCGAGAAGCGGTCGCCGCGCGCGGTTTCCGCCATGTCCTTGATGCGGTCGATGACGACAAGCTGCTGGTCGTCGTTGAAGTAACCGGCGTCGCCCGACAGCAGCCAGCCGTCGCGCATGTCGGCGGCGGACGTTTCAGGATTCTTGTAGTAGCCGAGGAACATGTTCGGGTGGCGCACGACGATTTCGCCGACGCCGTTGGCATCCGCATTGTCGACGCGAATCTCGATGGTGTCGTCCATCGGCACGCCGGTCGTGTCCGGATTGACGGCGTCCGGACGATGCAGCGTATAGGCGCCGAGCAATTCGGTCTGGCCGTAGAGCGTTCGCAGCGGCACGCCCATCGCGCGGAAGAATTTAAACGTATCGGGACCGAGTGCCGCGCCGCCGGTCGCGGCCGAGCGCAGGCGCGTGAAGCCGAGGCGGTCACGCAGCGCGCGGAAAACCAATGTCTCGGCAACCGCCGACTTCTTTCCGGCGTCGAGCGCGCGGAGGCCGGACTTCATGCCCATCTCGTAAAGACTCTGCTTCATCGCAGACGCATCCATCACGCGTGCGCGAACGTCGGCGGCGATGCCTTCCCAGATCCGCGGCGCGAACAGCACGAAGGTCGGCGCGATCTCGCGGAAGTCGTTCATCATCGTGTCGGGCTGCTCGACGAAGTTGATCTTCATCCGACTGAGCAGACCTTTGCCCATCGCGTAGACCTGTTCCATGATCCACGGCAGCGGCAGCACGGAGACATATTCGTCGGTGTGGTCTTTCGGATCGGCGGAGAGATAGGTCGCGCAGTGATTGAGCACGCGCCCGGCCGCGAGCATCGCCAGCTTCGGATTTGCCGTGGTGCCGGAGGTCGTGCAGAGGATCGCGACGTCCTCGCCCTTGGTCGCATCGACCATCTGATCGTAAAGCTGCGGCTCGCGCGCCGCGCGCTTCTGGCCCAGCGCCGCAATCTGGTTTGCTTCCATCAGGCGCGGATCGTCGTATTTGCGCATGCCGCGCGGATCGGAATAGACGATATGGCGCACGCTCGGGATCGCTTCGCCAAGCTCCAGCAGCTTGTCGACCTGCTCCTCGTCCTCCGCGAATACGATTTTCGCTTCGCCATAGGTGAGCAGATATTTCACTTCCTCGCCGAGCGACTCGCGATACATGCCGAGCGACATTGCGCCGATGGCGTGGGCGGCGACTTCGGCGGCGACCCAGTCGGGCCGGTTATCGCCGATGATGGCGACGACATCGCCGCGCTTGAGGCCGAGTTCGATCATGCCGAGCGCAAAATCGTGCACGCGCGCCTGATAGTCGTTCCAGGTGAAGGTGCGCCACAGGCCGAAGTCCTTTTCGCGCAGCGCGATTTCGCGGCCATGCTCCTTCGCGTTCAGGCGAAGCATTTTCGGGAACGTGTCGGCTTTCGCGGCGCGGGCGGCGTAGTCGATCATGCCGACGCCTCCAGAATCCTCTTGTCGTCCGGATCGGTCAGCACGTCATCGACTTCGCCGAGATAGGCGCGCTTGACGTGCGGATCGGACAGGACTTCGGCAGGCAGGCCTTCGGCGATCTTTTTCCCAAAATCCAGCACCGTGACGCGATGGGATATATCCATCACCACGCCCATGTCGTGCTCGATCATCATCACCGTCATTCCGAACTCCTCGTTCAGATCGACGATGTAGCGCGCCATGTCTTCCTTCTCCTCGAAATTCATACCGGCCATCGGCTCGTCGAGAAGAATGAGGTTCGGCTCCAGTGCCATCGCGCGCGCCAGTTCGACGCGCTTGCGCAGGCCGTAGGGAAGCGTGCCGGCGACAGCCTTGCGGACCGACTGCAAATCGAGAAAGTCGATGATCTCTTCCACCTTGCGGCGGTGTTCGAGTTCTTCGCGCCGCGCGCCGAGCCAATAGAGCGAGCCGGTGATGAAATTGTTCTTCAGCAGATGGTGCCGCCCGACCATGATGTTGTCGAGCACGCTCATGTGGTGAAACAGCGCGAGATTCTGGAAGGTGCGGCCGATGCCGAGCGAGGCGCGCGCATTCGGCTTGAGGCCCGTGATGTTCTTGCCGTTGTAGAACAATCTGCCTTCGGTCGGCATGTAGCGGCCGGAAATGCAGTTGACGATCGAAGTTTTGCCGGCGCCGTTGGGGCCGATGATCGAAAACAGCTCGCCCTTGTTCACGGCGAAGCTCACGTCGGTCAGCGCGCGCACGCCGCCGAAACGCAGGGAAACGCCCTGAACCTCCAACGCAACAGCCACTCAAATCCTCCCCGCTCAAGGGAGCATGATGCGATCCGAAAACCGCTTTACACTTTTCGGCATCATGCTCGACGGCGCTTTTGCGCTCTTTATCTTCGGTTGGCTTGTTATGCCGATCCTATCGCGACCGGTCTTGGTAAGCCATTCTACTATTGGTGTTTTGTGCCGCAGGCCGGAGCCTGCAAAATTCTCATTAGGGCAAAGCGCCGCGCCGAAATGTCTTGCGCCTGACAATTCGCTGAGCAAATTCGCAACACGCGCTGTATACCAATCGCGGTTTACCGCGCCGCAACATTGTCACGTCAAGAGTTCCGGTTAGAGAGTTCATGATTGCCGTCGATTATCTCAAGCGCATTGCAACCTGGTCGCGCGGCCTGAACGATCAGGAAATCGAGATCGCCCGCAAGGGCGTCATCGAAAAGTCGTTTACCGCGAACGAAGCGATCTGCATGCACGGCGACCGTTTCGATTATTGGACCGGCGTGGTCACGGGACTCGTGCGGATCGGCAACGTTTCGCGCGACGGCAAGGCGATGAGCTTCACGGGTCTTACATCGGGCGCATGGTTCGGCGAGGGCACCTTGCTGAAAAACGAAACCCGGCGCTATGACACGAT
>JAFKKP010000029.1 GCA_017305515.1 Hyphomicrobiales bacterium | reverse complement strand
AGTCGGAGCCGTAGAACACGCCGGTCACGCCGGGTACGGCGAACAGGCGATCCGCCAGCGGCGAGCGCGTAGCGGCTTCCTTGTTTGCGAACTCCATCGTGCCGTTGTCGAGCACGGTGCGTCCGGGAATGAATTTCAGGGTGGCGGGATTTGGGGTCGCTTCGGTCTGGATAAACATCGGTGTCTCCGGCACATCGCCGGTTCAAGGCCGGCGCGAACGGTTGAAAGTGAGGTTCCCTTAGCAGATGGCGCCGAAAAAAGCACGATCAAGGGGCAGCGAGCGCCCATTCATTAAGACAATGCATCCATGTCTGCATCGCTGAGATTTCCGGGCACGATGGCAAGCGGGATCGGAAATGTGCCGGCGGTATTGGCGAGCATGGAAATGATAGGGCCCGGCCCTTCCGCGCCGACGCTCGCGGCCAGAACCAGAAGCGCGATATCGACGTCCTTGTCGATCACGTCCAGAATCTGCTCTTGAGGCTCGCCTTCGCGAATGACACGCTCCGGCGTAATCGCGGCGATGCCGTTGGCGCGTGCGGAGGCACGGTCAAGCGCAGCGTTGGCGCCTTCCTCCGCTTCGGCGCGCATCACCTCGGCAACGCCGAGCCATTGCTGATTGCGGTCCTCGGTGTCGATGACGCGAAGCATCACCACCCCGCCGCCGACACGCACCGCCCAGCGGCTGGCGTAATACACCGCGCGGTCGCATTCGGCGGTATCGTCGACGATGACGAGACATTTCGGCTTATGGCCCTGCTCGTAGCTTCGGCGCTGGCTGCTCATGCATGTCCCGGATGATGAACGAACACGGTGGCGATGCTGCCACGCGCCGGGCCATGCCGACAAGGCGCGCGGCTTGCAACTTCTTGCGGTTCAGGGTTGCGGGAACATTCAGCCGAGGCGCAGCGACTTATGCTTTGCGGATGAACCCGACGATGTCTTTCACTGCATTCATCGTTTCGGCGGCGATCGCGCGAGCACGGTTTGCGCCATCGACTAGGATCGAATCGACGTAAGCGGAATCCTGCGAAAGTTTTTTCATCTCAGCGCCGATCGGGCCAAGCTTGTGGACCGAGAGATCGACCAGTGCTGCCTTGAAGCCGGAAAATTGCCCACCGCCGAATTCCTTCAGAACGTCCTGCTTCGATTTTCCGGAGAGCGCCGCAAAGATGCCGACGAGATTGTCGGCTTCGGGCCGGGATTTCAAACCTTCTTCCTCGCTTGGAAGCGGTTCGGGATCGGTCTTTGCCTTGCGGACCTTCTGCGCGATAGCGTCGGCGTCGTCGGAGAGATTGATACGCGAGTAGTCCGACGGATCGGATTTCGACATTTTCTTCGCGCCGTCGCGCAGCGACATCACGCGCGTTGCGGGGCCGGTGATGAGCGGCTCCGGCTGCGGGAAGAATTTTTCCGCAAAGCCATGCGCCTTGATCGAGTCGGCGAAGTCGTTGTTGAATTTCTGCGCGATGTCGCGCGACAGCTCCAGATGCTGCTTCTGGTCCTCGCCGACCGGCACATGCGTCGCGCGATAGACGAGAATGTCGGCCGCCATCAGGTTCGGATAGGCGTAAAGACCGACGGACGCGTTCTCGCGATCCTTACCGGCCTTCTCCTTGAACTGCGTCATGCGGTTGAGCCAGCCGAGGCGAGCCACGCAGTTGAACACCCAGGCCAGTTCCGCATGTTCTGCGACCTGGCTCTGGTTGAAGACGATGTGTTTCTTCGGATCGATTCCGCTGGCGATGAAGGCGGCCGTCACCTCGCGGATGTTGCGCATCAGTTCGGCCGGATCCTGCCACACCGTGATCGCGTGAAGATCGACGACACAATAGATGCAATGATGCGTGTTCTGCAGTTTGACGAAATTGACGATGGCGCCGAGATAATTGCCGAGATGCAGATTGCCGGTCGGCTGCACGCCCGAGAAAACAAGCTCTTTCGTCATGGTCGTCATTCCTTAGCCCGGTGGAGAGGCTGGATTTATACGGTGCGTCAATTGCCACGCGAGTCCGGTCCGCGCAAGTCGCCCGCGCGCAATGCGATAAGTGCTTCGCCCCAGTTCACAACCCCGATCAGGTCGAGCAGCAGGCCATAGAATGAGATGCCCGCCGCGACAAGTCCGCCGAGAATGGTGAGCTGGGCCATAAAGCCCGCATTCGCAACCACGGGCGCGACGAAATACACCGACGTCACCAGCATCAGCCCCATCGTCGCCGCGCAGATTGCAATGCGCGGCAGCCGATGCAGCGCCGTCGCATCGACCGAAAAGCCGATGGTGGTGACGCCGCGCCAGCCGAGAATCGCGGCACACGACCACGCACCCAGCGAGATGCTGGCGGCAACGCCGTTGGCACCGAAGCTGCGGCCGATCAATAGGCCTGCGACAATCGCAGCCGCGATGCCGGCGAGCGTGGCATAGAGCGGCGTGCGGGTGTCGTCGCGTGCGAAGAACGCCGGCGACAGAACTTTAGTGAGAACATGCGCCGGAAGGCCGACAGCAAGTATCGATAGTGCCTGCGCCGTTGCCGCCGTGTCGGCTGCGGTGAAAGCGCCGTGCTCGAACAGCACGCGAATGGCGGGCGCGCTGAGCACGATCAGAGCGAGCATCGCCGGCATCACGAGGCCGATGGCAAGTTCGAGCGAGCGCGATTCGGCGGTCATCAAAGCATGACGATCTCCGCCCTGAACCGCGCGGGTCAGTTCCGGCATCAGCACGGTGCCCATCGCGACACCGACAATACCGAGCGGCAATTCGATCAGGCGATTGGCGAAATAGAGCCACGACACCGCAGCCGGAGACGCAGAAGCGACGATTGCGCCCGCGACGATGAGAAACTGCGGGCCCGCATTCGCGATCATGCCGGGGATTCCCTTGCGGAAAAATCCGCGGGTCTGCTTGTCGAACGAGACTTTGATCGGTGTCGCGACCCCCGTGCGCCACGGCCTGCGCTGAATGAGGATCGCGGTTTGCAGACATCCTGCCACGCCGACCGCGCCTGCGATGATTGTCGCGGACATCGCGATGTCGTGACGCCACACAAGCAGGGCAGCGATGACGGCAATGAGCGTGATGTTGAACAGGATTGGCGAAATCGCCGTCAGCACGAAGCGATGCTCGGCGTTGAGCACGCCCATCATCACCGTGACCGGTCCGACAAATGCGAAATAGGGCATCATCAGGCGCGCGTCGGTGATTGCGAGTTGCAAAGGCTCGCGCCCCGCAAACCCCGGCGCGAGCAACGCGATCACAAGCGGCATCAGCAGTGTCAGCACAATCGCGATGCCGATCAGAATGAGGCTGACGCTTCCCAGCACCCGGCCCGCGAAGGCTGCCGCAGCGACCTGTCCTTCAGTCTCGCGCACGCGCAGATAGCCGGGAATCAGCGCGGCGTTGAGCGCGCCTTCGGTGAGCGAGCGCCGCGCAACATTGATGAACTGGAAGGCGACAAGAAAGGCGTCAGCCACAGGCCCCGCGCCGAGCAGTGCTGCGATCATCGAATCGCGGACAAAGCCCAGAATTCGGGAGGCCAGCGTTCCGGTTGAAACGGTGAGGATGTGGCGGATCATGCAGCTATTCTTGAAGTATTGGCATGGGCTGTGCGCTTGCCGGTAGGCGCAATGTCGTGATAGGTCGCGGCCTCAATCCATCAAATATCAGCTTCGGCGACACAGCGCCGCGTCCTTCAGGAATATCATTAATGGCGGCAGCGACATACGACGTTCTCGGGATCGGCAACGCGATTGTCGATATTCTGGCGAAGGCCGACGACGATTTTCTTGTCAGTCACGGCATGACCAAGGGCGCGATGGCGCTGATCGACGAAGAACGTGCGACTGCCATCTATAAAGCGATGGGTCCGGCCACCGAAATTTCCGGCGGCTCGGCTGCGAATACCATCGCGGGCCTCGCGAGCTTCGGCGCGCGCGCAGCTTTCGTCGGCAAGGTGCGCGACGATCAATTGGGTCATGTCTTCGGGCACGACATCAAGGCCGCGAATGTCGTGTTTGAAACTCCAGCGGCAAAGGGCGGCGCTGCGACAGCGCGGTCGTACATCCTCGTGTCGCCCGACGGTGAGCGGACGATGAATACATTTTTGGGCGCGGCGCAGGATTTGTCGCTGATCGATATCGACGCCAATCAAATTGCCGCGTCTTCGATCGTCTATATGGAAGGCTATTTGTGGGACCCGAAAGACGCGAAGGATGCCTTTTTGAAAGCATCGAAGATAGCGCATGACAACAAGCGCATTGTCGCGCTCACATTGTCGGATGCGTTCTGCGTCGGCCGCTACCGCGACGAGTTCTTGAATCTCATCAGGACGAAGACAGTCGATCTGGTTTTTGCCAACGAAGCCGAGCTGTCGTCGCTTTATCAGAACGACAATTTCGATGCGGCGCTGGCCCAGTTGCGTAATGACGCGAACCTTGCCGTCGTCACCCGCAGCGAAAAGGGCTGCGTCGTTGCGGCCAAGGACAAGGTCACTGCGGTGCCTGCGTTTCCTGTGAAACAGGTCGTCGATACGACCGGCGCGGGCGATCTGTTCGCCGCGGGCTTTCTGTTCGGAACCGTGCGCGGCATGACTCACGAGCAGTCGGGGCGGCTGGGCGCGCTCGCCGCGGCCGAAGTGATCCAGCATATCGGCGCACGGCCGCAGACATCTCTTAAAGAGCTGGCGCAATCGCAGGGATTGCCGGTTTGAACCGGAAGTGCAGCCGATACGACAAAGGTGTAAGAACGTCGCGGGAACATTCCACGCGTTCTGCCGTTGAAATGCCGGTTTGAGACGCCACGTAAGTCTACCTGACATCTCACCACATTTAATTAAATGAATGCGATGGGGCATTTCTGCCCCGGAAGGACACGATGATTGCGGCCTGGAGCGAGTGGAAGCGTTACCCGAAAATCGCGCGCGGCGAGGCGCTAGTCGCACCGGCAGGTCCGGGAATTTTTGAAGTCAGGCACGTCTCGTCGGGCGCGTTGTTTGCGTTTGCCGATACAGGCAATCTTGCCGAGGCCCTCTCGAATCTCGCATTCGGATCGAAGTCGCTGCTGTCGTTTTTCGGGCGGCGAAATCCGCTTGCGCTTCCCGATCTCGAATTCCGCACGCTGTCGACGGCGTCGCGCGCCGACGCCAAGATCGCGGCGGAGCGCGTGATCGGCCGCCGCGAAGCCTATATGAGCAGCGTCGCCTGAGAGGCGTTCAGCGTCCGGTGAACTTCGCGGGACGCTTTTCAAGAAACGCCGCAACGCCTTCCTTGAAATCTTCCGCGCGGCCCGCCATGACCTGCGACCGTTTTTCCAGGTCGATCTGCTGCTCGAAAGAATTTTCCGGGCTCTCCCAATAAAGACGCCGGATTAGCGACAGCGCGACCGTCGGTCCGTTCGCCAGATCGTGCGCGAGCTTTCTGGTTTCGTCTGCGAGTGAAGCATCGTCGACCACGCGATTGACGAGACCCCATTCCAGGGCCTTCTCGGCCGGCAGACGTTCGCCCAGCAGCGACAGTTCGATGGAGCGTGCGCGTCCGATCAAACGCGGCAGAATCCATGTCGAGCCGCAATCCGGCACAAGACCGATGCGCCGGAAGGCCTGAAGGAAATACGCCGAGCGCGCGCAGATCACGATGTCGCCCATCAATGCGAAACTCATGCCTGCGCCTGCCGCAGGTCCGTTGACCGACGTAATCAGCGGGCAATGCAGATCGCGCAGCCGCCGCAGAAACGGATGGAACGCCGTTTCGAGCGCGGCACCGGCATTCCGGCGAACCGCATTCTGCTCCTTGTTGCGGCCCTGAAGATTTGCGCCTGTGCAGAACGCCTTGCCGGCACCCGTCAGGACGAGGCTGCGAATCTGATCGCGCTTGTCGGCGACCGTATCGAGAGCTTCGCTCAGGCCGCCTAGCATATCGACCGAGACCGCGTTCATGACCTCCTGATGATCCATCAGGAGCGTTGCGACGTTGCCGTCGACTTCCAACCGGCACTGCGTGAAATGCATGGACGTATCCTCGCTGGTGAGCGGCGTCCTTTCGCCGCGCTTTCGCGCGCGACTATCCGGCAACATTCTCAGACTGTAAACGGCGGCGCGCCCACGCCGGCGGACATCAAGTCAGCCATGCATGCGGCTTTGCGTTTCGCATGGCGAAAGCGGAGCGCGCTATTCGGCGTGACCGTATTTCTTGCGAAACGTTTCCGCGTCACCGAATTCCGCAAAGCTCGAATAATGTTCGTGTGCGGAGATCGCTTTGCGCGCGTGCTTGATCGGACACCAATATTGCTCGGTGCGTCCGGCAATTTCGCTCGCATAGGCCATTAGCCCGTTGCCGTAGGAGCAGTAAGCGCAATTGATCTTCTCGACGAGATTCAGATAGGCGAGGTGAGCGCGATCGAAGATGAAATAGTCGCTGCGCCTGACGCGGTCGATGCCGTAGATCGGAAAACAAATCCACTGGTAGAGCGTAATGAAAATGTCCAGCAAGACAAAGGGAACGATCACAGAATAGATAATCGGAGCGGTGAGGATCACAAGCGGCGAGGCGTTGACGATGTATTTCGCAAGCCCGACGCGAAGCGCGCGATGCGCTTTCAATATTTCCGTCTCGAATACGGCGCGCTTGCCCTCGAGTTTGTAATTCAGCCTGTTTCGCAGAATTGCGAATTCGGCTTCCAGCTCGGTATGCAGCGATCTGATCTGATCCTGAATCCGGGCAATGTTCTCGTTCATGAAATGCCTGCTGAGAGTTGCGATATTTTAATCCGGCAGCGGAATGAATTCGTTTTCCCCCGACACATGCTCGAAGCGGCCGGCTTTCCAGTCGGCCTTGGCCTGCTCGATCCGGTCTTTCGACGACGAGACGAAATTCCACCAGATATGACGCGGGCCTTCCAGCGCACTGCCGCCGAGAAACATCATCCGTGTTTTGCGAAGTGCTTTCACCGTGATGCGGTCGCCGGGGCGAAACACCAGAAGCTGCGGCGCGGAGAACTTGTCGCCGGAAATCTCTATCTCGCCGTCGACGACATAGATCGCGCGCTCCTCGTGATCCGCATCGAGCGGCGCGGTCATGCCGGCGTCGAGTGCCACTTCTACATAGAACCAGTCGGAAACCATTTCGACCTGCGAGGAAGCGCCGAAAGCCTTGCCCGCGATGATGCGCGCGCTAAGGCCCGTATCTTTGACGGTCGGTAAACTCGCCGCGCTGTAATGCTGGAACG
>JAFKKP010000028.1:2779-10015 GCA_017305515.1 Hyphomicrobiales bacterium | reverse complement strand
CGACTTGTCGGCTTCGAGCGCCTGCGCCGCGTTGCGAACGAGGTTAAGCAGCGCGCGAAAAAGCTGGTCCGGATCGGCGTCGATCATCAAACCGCGCTCGATCGCGTTGATCCATTCGATGGACGCATCGGACGACAGGCCGGCGGACTCGCGGACTTCATTGACGATCGGCTCGACCGCCATCATGCGGCGATCGGGCGGCGCTTCCTGCGCCTTGCCGTAGGATAATGTCGATTGGCAGAACGCGATGGCACGCTCCAGCGAACGCACGAGCTTCGGCGCAAATCGCTGCACGCGCGGATCGGGCACGCTAGAGAGTTGGTCCGACAGCAGTTGCGACGACGCCAGAAGATTGCGCAGATCGTGATTGATCTTGGAGACCGCGAGACCGAGCGCGGCGAGACGGCTTTTCTGATGCAGCATCGACACGAGATCGCGCTGCATGTCGGAGAGTTCGCGCTCGGCGACGCCAATCTCGTCGCTGCGTTGAGACGGCCGCATCACGCGCGCGGGATTTTCCGGATTTTCGTGGAACGCAGCCAGGTTCGCCGACACGCGCCGCATCGGCCGCACGAACAGGTGATGCAACGCGTAGTAGATCAGCCCCGCCGTGATGATGGTCATCACCAGCGAGAGCAACAGCAGATTGCGCGAGAAGCGGAACATCGCCTCGCGCAGCGGGCGTTCGCTGACGATAACTTCGAGAAACTGTCCACTGCCCGGCGCAGGTCCGAGGATGCGGATCACCTCGTCGTCGTTGTCGATCATCATCTGGAACGCATCGACGATGGCGGGCCACACTTTCATGTCGCGCATGTCGACGTCGTGATCGATCTTCTTCGGCATGTCGGCCGCCGCCAGCAGCCGTCTTTGTTGCCCGGTTTTGATCGCAACCGCGCGCGCGCCGATGCTGTCGAGGATCTGCCGCGCCAGTTCGTCCGGCACCATGCCGCTCGGCGCAGCATCGAGCACAAGCGCCGCGGTGCTGGCCGCCGCGAGCCGGTCGTTGAGCCGGTTCATACGGAAGTTGGCGATGGAGGGAACGTAGATCAGGATTTCGGCGATCAGGATCAGCGGAATTGTCAGCAGCAATAGCTTCGCGGACAGGCCGAAGCGCAGCCCCGGCAATGGCCGGGGCGCAGGCTGAGGTATCGGCTGCTCGGTCAGGCTCATCCGGCCAAATGCCTTCCGGTCATCGAAGCGGGAGAATGCGCCCGCCGCTCAGGGCGGTCAAACCCCTGCAATCCTTATGATTTGGATGGTCTCAACCGCGGCTCACGTCATAAAGCCCAAGATTGACGAAAACAGGCCGCTCCCCTATAAACCGCGCCAATTGTCCTCGGTGGCCCGGCTTGACCGGGCCGGTTCATTTTGGAGCCCAGATCGCTCCGTTTTGCACCGGAAATGGCCGTTTTGGACGAATTTCATTCACTCGGCACTTTGCCGGACAACTGCTCGACTGCGGAGAACGACCCGTGAAGCGGACCTATCAACCCAGCAAGCTGGTGCGCAAGCGCCGTCACGGATTCCGCGCACGTCTGGCGACTGCCGGCGGCCGCAAGGTTCTCGCCGCACGCCGCGCCCGTGGCCGCAAGCGCCTGAGCGCCTAACCAACTCTTTCCGGGACATTTCCCATGCGCCGGTTGAGATCATGGACCGGTTGAAGCAGCGCGCGGATTTCGTCGCAGCGTCCGCAGGCCCGCGCGTGGCGAGTCCGGCTTTTGTGGTCCAGACCCGCTCCCGCAACGACAATGGCCCGGTCCGCGTCGGCTTTACCGTCACCAAGAAGGTCGGAACCGCCACCGAACGCAACCGGGTCCGCCGCAGGCTTCGCGAACTGGTGAAGCGGCTGGACGTCATATCCATGCGACCCCACCATGATTATGTGCTAGTTGGCCGCAGGGCGGCGCTGGACCGCGGCTTTGAAACCATGTTCAACGATCTGCGCTCGGCGCTCAGCCGCCTCGAGCAGCAGACACCGAAATCCGGCAACCCGCCGAAATCCGAAAAGACAATCTGACGAGACCCAAACGATGATGCCTGACAACCGCAACACCATCCTCGCCGTCATCCTGTCGGGTTTCGTGCTGATCGCGTGGCAATATTTCTACAACATCCCGACGATGGAAAAGCAGCGCGCCGCCGAGCAGGCGCAGAAGCAGGCGAGCCAGACCACGCCCGCGCCGGGATCCAGCACAACACCGACGCCCGCGCAGCAGGGCGGCACGCCGTCCGCAGGCGCGATCCCCGGCGGCCCGGCCGCAACGCCCGCCGCCGTGCAGCCGCGCGATACGGTTCTCGCCGCCTCGCCGCGCATCAAGATCAACACGCCGAGCATCACAGGCTCGATCGCGCTGAAAGGCGCGCGCATCGACGACGTGGCACTCGTGAAATATCGCGAGACGGTCGATCCGAAATCGCCGGCCATCGAATTGTTTTCGCCGTCCGGCACCAAGGAGCCGTTCTACGCGGAGTTCGGATTTTCTGCTGCGACAGGTTCGACTCTTACGATGCCAACCCCAGAGACGATGTGGACGCAGGAAGGCGTCAACGCGCTGACGCCAACAACGCCTGTCGTGTTGACATATAACAACGGTCAGGGCCTGACCTTTAAGCGCACCATTTCCATCGACGATAAGTATCTGTTCACGATCAAGGACGACGTGTCGAATGTCGGAGATAAAGCTGCGACAATTTACCCGTATGGCCTCATCTCACGGCACGGCGTACCGCAAGTGTCCGGCTATTACATTTTGCATGAGGGGCTGATCGGCTACCTTGGCGATGAGGGCCTGAAGGAATTCGGCTACAAGAAAATGGATGACGAGAAGAAGTGCGACCCAAGCGCACCGACACGGTCGTGCATAAAGTTTGACCACGTCACCAATGCATGGTTTGGCATCACCGACAAATACTGGGCCGCAACACTTCTCCCGAGCCCTACCGCAAAAATGGATGCCAAATTCTCGTCGAATCTCGTGGGCACGCTGCGCACCTATCAGACCGACTATCTGCTCGATCCGGTCACGGTCTCCATCGGCGGCACCACGACGACGACCGTCAACCTGTTCGCCGGCGCCAAGGAAAGCGCGACCGTCGATGCCTATGACAAGCAGCTCAAGCTCAACAAGTTCGACCGCCTGATCGACTGGGGCTGGTTCTACTTCATCACCCGGCCGATGTTCTGGCTGATCGATTTCTTCTTCCACATCGTCGGCAATTTCGGCGTCGCCATTCTGCTGGTGACGGTGCTGGTCAAGCTGGTGTTCTTCCCGCTCGCTAATAAGTCCTACGCGTCGATGGCGAAGATGAAGGCCGTGCAGCCACAGCTCACCGCGCTGAAGGAGCGTTACCCCGACGACAAGGTGAAGCAGCAGCAGGAGATGATGGAAATCTACAAGAAGGAGAAGATCAACCCGATCGCGGGCTGTCTTCCGATCCTGATTCAGATTCCGGTGTTCTTCTCACTTTATAAGGTGCTGTTCGTCACCATCGAAATGCGCCACGCGCCGTTTTTCGGCTGGATCAAGGATTTGTCCGCGCACGATCCGACCAATTTGTTCAACCTGTTCGGCCTGCTCAATTTCGATCCGACAACGGTGCCGTTCTTCGGTCACTACCTCGCGCTCGGCATCTGGCCGATCATCATGGGCATCACGATGTGGGTGCAGATGAAACTGAACCCGACACCACCCGATCCGACGCAGCAGATGATCTTCGCATGGATGCCGCTGATCTTCACCTTCATGCTGGCGTCGTTCCCCGCAGGTCTTGTGATCTACTGGGCGTGGAACAACCTGCTCTCGGTCTTGCAGCAGAGCTACATCATGAAAAAGAACGGCGCGAAGGTCGAACTGTTCGACAATATTAAGTCGTCGTTCGGCGGCGCTAAGAAGACGACGTAGCGGCTCTTTCCCGCTTGATCCAAGTTGTCATGGCCGGGCTTGACCCGGCCATCCATCTTTTTTGAGGATGGATACGCGGGTCAAGCCCGCGTATGACGATCTTGTGCGTCGAGACAGCATTCGCCGAGAGTTTCCATGACAACCGATTTGGACGTCGAATTGACGGAAGCCGGACGCAAATTATTTGCCGGCGAATGGCAATTCTTCTGGGCCTCGCCGTCCGTCGAGACGCTGCCGCCGATG
This sequence comes from Hyphomicrobiales bacterium, assembly GCA_017305515.1. Lineage (GTDB taxonomy): Bacteria > Pseudomonadota > Alphaproteobacteria > Rhizobiales > Xanthobacteraceae > Afipia. The sequence goes on along the minus strand of JAFKKP010000028.1, from coordinate 5,867 downwards.
GCCGGGATCGAGGTCGCGTTCGCCGGGCGCTCCAATGTCGGCAAGTCGAGCCTCATCAACGCGCTGACCGGCCGCAACGCTCTGGCGCGCACCTCGCATACGCCGGGCCGCACGCAGGAACTGATCTTCTTCGAGAACACCGCCGACAAGGACAAGCCGAACAGCCTGCGTCTCGTCGATATGCCGGGCTACGGTTACGCCTCCGCGCCGAAATCGCAGATCGCATCCTGGACGATGCTGATTCATAAATTCCTGCAAGGCCGCGCCAATCTCGCACGCGTCTATGTGCTGATCGACTCGCGCCACGGCTTCAAGGACGCAGACACCGACGTTCTGACCACGCTCGACAAATCCGCCGTGAGCTATCAGGTCGTGCTGACGAAATCCGACCAAGTGAAGAAGTCCGAACTCGACAAGACGATTGCCTCGACGCAAGAGGCGCTGCGGAAACATCCGGCGGCTTTCCCGGAAACTCTCGTGACATCCTCGCGCACCGGCGACGGCATGTCGGAATTGCGCGCGGCGATGGTGAAACTTCTGAGGGAGCGCACGTCATGAATCGGAACGGATTTGTTCGCCTCGCCACCGGCCTCGCCGGATTGATGGGCGCAGCCGGCGTCGTGCTTGCGTCGCTCGCTGCGCATGCCGGCGACACCGGACGCCTCGGCCCGTCATCGACCATGCTGCTGTTTCATGCGCCCGCCGCCATCGCCGCAGCACTCGTGACCGCGCACGGCATGGTCCAGCGCCCGCTTGGAATCACCGCATGCTTCGGCCTCATCGTGGGCGCGACATTGTTCGCAGGTGACCTGACGTTCCGCCATTACATGGGTAGCGCGCTGTTTCCGATGGCCGCGCCAACCGGCGGCATGCTTCTCATTTTGAGCTGGCTCGTGCTTGCCTTTGCGGCAGCGTGGCCGCGCCGCGCGGGTTGAAAACGCGCGTCCGAGCTTTGCGCGCCTGCCGCCAATCGGCTAAACCCACGCTGAATTCGCCCGAACGAGATCGCCGAAATGATCGACCTGCCTCCAAACATCAGCCCTCAGGATCAGGCCCGCATCCTCTCCGAGGCGCTGCCGCATATGCAGCAGTACGACGAGGAAACCATCGTCATTAAGTACGGCGGTCACGCGATGGGCGAAGAGGAAATGGCGCGGCAGTTCGCGCGCGACATCGTGCTGCTCGAACAGACCGCGATCAATCCCGTCGTCGTGCACGGCGGCGGACCGCAGATCGCCGCGATGCTGACGCGTCTCGGCATCAAGTCGGAATTCGCGGCCGGGCTTCGCATCACCGACGCCGCGACCATCGAGATCGTCGAGATGGTGCTTGCCGGTTCGATCAACAAGCAGATCGTCAGCAACATCAACAAGGCGGGCGGCAAGGCCGTGGGCCTGTGCGGTAAGGACGGCAACATGGTGACCGCGACGAAAGCGACGCGCACCACCGTCGATCCCGGCTCCAATATCGAGAAGGTCATCGACCTCGGCTTCGTCGGCGAGCCGGATACGGTCGATCTGAAACTGCTCAACCAGCTGATCGGCTACGATCTCATTCCGGTGCTGGCCCCGGTCGCTGCCTCCAAGGACGGTCACACATATAATGTCAACGCCGATACGTTCGCGGGCGCGGTCGCCGGTGCGCTGAAAGCCAAGCGCCTGCTGCTGCTCACCGACGTGCCGGGCGTGCTCGACAAATCCAAGAAGCTCATTCCGGAACTGTCGGTGAAGGACGCACGCAAGTTGATCGCCGACGGCACGATTTCCGGCGGCATGATCCCGAAGGTCGAGACCTGCATCTACGCGCTCGATGCCGGTGTCGAGGGCGTGGTCATTCTCGACGGCAAGGTGCCGCATGCCGTGCTGCTCGAACTGTTCACCAATCAGGGCACCGGAACGCTGATTCATAAGTGATGATGCGCGTCGCCGCCGCACTAACAAATGTCATCACCGGGCTTGTCCCGGTGATCTCGATTATATCGGCACCATGCCCTCGCTATCGGGATGGCCGGAACAAGTCCGGCCATGACAATCTTGGAAACCGTATTTCTACGGCTTTGATTGCCTCAATCGCAATTCTAATTCTCGCGTCCGCCGCCCGCGCCGATCTGAAAATCTGCAACCGCATGAGCTATGTCGTCGAAGCCGCCATCGGCATCGACGATAAGAACGCGACCGCCACGCGCGGCTGGTTTCGCATCGACCCCGCCGGATGCCGCGTTGTCGCTCAAGGCACGCTGAGCGCGGATCGCATTCTGCTTCATGCGCGCGCGCTGCCGGTCTATGGCGCATCGCCCGTTCCTCAGAGCGGCACCGACAATTTCTGCATCGCGCCGAACAATTTTGTCATCGCCGCCGCGCGCCAGTGCCGTGGCGGACAAACTGCGGCTCCCTTCACCGAAATAAAGCCGACGGCGGATGCCGACGGCAACATGATCGCCTATCTCGCCGAAGGCGCGGAATACGACGACGAGCAGGCTCGCCTCGCCGCGATTCAGAGACTGCTCGTGATCGCCGGTTACGATGCCGCGCCCATCGACGGCGTCGATGGACCTAAAACACAGAACGCGCTCGCGGCTTTCCTCAAAGCGCGCGGACTGAATGCCGACGCAACACAGTCACCAAATTTTTTCGAGACGATGATCGCCGCCGTGCAATTGCCGTCCGCGACCGGGCTGACATGGTGTAACGACACGCCCTATCGCGTGATGGCCTCGATCGGCACCGACGACGGCAAGACAATCACCAGCCGCGGCTGGTATCGAATCGAGAGCGGAAAGTGCCTGCATCCCGACGTGATCGGCAATCCGCGCAACATCTACAGTTTCGCCGAAGCCATCGACACCGACGGACGCACCATCAAGGTCAACAGCAAGCCCGTGAATTGGGGCGGCGCGACCATGCTCTGCACACGCGAAACGCAATTCGAGTTTACCGAGCATGGCGATTGCGCAACGCGCGGCCTCAACACGACAGGCTATGGCGCGGTCGATCTCGCCGCCGGCAGCGGCAAGACGCTTCGGTTTGCAATGCCATGAAGAATGCGAAGCGCGGCTTCGCCCATGTCGATACGTGGGTGTTCGATCTCG
>JAFKKP010000028.1:0-2688 GCA_017305515.1 Hyphomicrobiales bacterium | reverse complement strand
GATTTCGTCGCGCAATATCTCAATGTGTCGAAGGACGAAGCGTTCAGGATTCAGAAAGACTATTACAAGCGCTACGGCACCACGATGCGCGGCATGATGACCGAGCACGGTCTCAACGCAGACGATTTTCTGGATTACGTACATGAGATCGATCATTCGCCGCTGCAGCCGAATCCGGCGATGGGCGCGGCCATCGAAAATTTGCCGGGCCGCAAACTGATGCTCACCAACGGCTCGAAAGCGCACGCGGCGAAAGTGCTGGAGCGGCTCGGCTTCCCTCAGCACTTTGAAGGCGTGTTCGACATTATTTCCGCCGAACATGAGCCCAAGCCTGCGCGGCCGACATACTTGCGATTTCTCAAAATGCACGATGTCGACCCGAACAAGGCGGCGATGTTCGAGGATCTCGCGCGCAATCTCGTGACCCCGCACGATCTCGGCATGACGACCGTTCTCGTGGTGCCCGACGGCACCAGGAATGTCGTGCGCGAGGACTGGGAGTTGGAAGGCCGCGACGCGGGCTACGTCGATCACGTCACCGACGATCTGACCGGGTTTCTGGGCAAGCTCAACGACGCCTGACTGCATTGAGATGTCATCGCCGGGCTTGTCCCGGCGATCCCGACAACTTGATCCAGTGACCTGCCAATCGGGATGGCCGGGACAAGCCCGGCCATGACAATCCAATTTCCATCGACCGCCGCGCTTCTTGACTCAAGCGCAATATGACTTGAGAAGATGTTGATAATCAACATATCCGGTGACAATCACCGCTGCCTCTCAGGAAATCCGAATGTCCCACGCCGCTCTCGAATCCACGCTGAATACCGCCTTCGACGCCCGCGACAAGGTCAACACATCGACCAAAGGCGAGGTGCGCGACGCGGTAGAGTTGGCGCTCGACATGCTCGACAAGGGCGAGGCGCGCGTGGCCGAGCGCGGCAAGGACGGCAAGTGGCAAGTGCATCAGTGGCTGAAGAAGGCCGTGCTGCTGTCGTTTCGTCTGAACGATATGGGACCGATCACCGGCGGCCCCGGCGGCGCGCATTGGTGGGACAAGGTGCCGTCGAAATTCGAGGACTGGGGCGAGAACCGTTTCCGCGACGCCGGCTTCCGCGCGGTGCCCGGCGCCATCGTGCGCCGTTCGGCCTTCATCGCAAAGAACGTCGTGCTGATGCCGTCGTTTGTGAATCTCGGCGCATACGTCGATGAATCGACGATGATCGACACATGGTCCACCGTCGGCTCCTGCGCGCAGATCGGAAAGAACGTGCACATCTCCGGCGGCGTCGGCATCGGCGGCGTGCTCGAGCCGTTGCAGGCCGGGCCCGTTATCATCGAGGACGACTGCTTCATCGGCGCGCGTTCGGAGGTCGCCGAAGGCGTGATCGTGCGCAAGGGCGCGGTGCTGTCGATGGGTGTGTTCCTCGGCGCATCGACCAAGATCGTGGACCGCGAAACCGGCGAGACCTTCATCGGCGAAGTGCCGGAATATTCCGTCGTCGTTCCGGGTTCGCTGCCGGGCAAGCCGACCAAGAATGGTTCGCCCGCGCCGTCGCTCGCCTGCGCCGTCATCGTCAAGCGTGTCGATGAAAAGACGCGCTCGAAAACCAGTATCAACGAATTGCTGCGGGACTGACTTTATATATGAGCGATGCGCTGACGATTGCCCGCGATCTGTTGCGTTGCCCCTCGGTGACGCCGGCAGACGCAGGCGCGCTCGGCGTTCTTGAAAACGTTCTGAAAGCCGCGGGCTTTGAGACTCATCGCGTGACGTTCTCCGAACCGGGTGCCGCCGACATCGATAATCTCTACGCGCGCATCGGAAACGCGAAACCGCACATTACATTTGCGGGTCACACCGACGTCGTTCCTCCGGGCGACGAGACAAAGTGGACGCACGGCGCATTCGCGGGCGATGTCGCTGGCGGATTTCTCTACGGGCGCGGCGCGGTCGACATGAAAGGCGGCATCGCCTGTTCGGTCGCCGCCGCGCTCGACTATCTCAAAGCGCATGGCGGCAAGCCAAAGGGCTCAATCTCGTTTCTCATCACCGGCGACGAGGAAGACGTCGCTGTGAACGGCACGATCAAGCTCTTGAAATGGGCGGCGGAGCGCGGCGAGAAATTCGATCACTGCGTGCTGGGCGAGCCGAGCAACGTCAACGAACTCGGCGACTGCATCAAGATCGGGCGGCGAGGATCGCAATCAGGGACCTTGATTGTCGAAGGCACGCAGGGCCACGTCGCCTATCCGCATCGCGCGATCAATCCGGTACCGCAAATGGCATCGCTCATCGCGGCGCTCAGCGCGGAGCCGCTCGATCAGGGCACCGATCATTTCCAGCCGTCGAATCTTGAATTCGTCTCTGCGGATGTCGGCAATCCGGCGTGGAATGTGATTCCGGCCGCCGCCCGCGCGCGCTTCAACATCCGCTACAACGATTGCCACACGCAAAACTCTTTGCGTCAACTGATCGAGCAGCGCGTTGCGAAAGCGTCCGGCAATTCGATCCGCGCGCGCGTCGAATGGGAGCCGTCGAACGCCGATGTGTTCCGCACGCAGCCGGGACCGTTCACCGATATGGTGGTCGCGGCCATCGAGGAGGTGACGAAGCGCAAGCCCGAATTGAACACCGGCGGCGGCACCTCGGATGCGCGGTTCATCGCCAACTATTGCCCGGTGCTG
>JAFKKP010000027.1 GCA_017305515.1 Hyphomicrobiales bacterium | reverse complement strand
CGTAAACCGAAGCAATCGGGTAGGGGTAGGTGCTCGACTCGATCGGGTTCTGCGGTGTGATGCCCGCGCCGCAGGTCGCCAGATGCGGATTGAAGAAGGGCGCGACCTTCTTCACGCGCGCCCATGCTTCCTTGTCGCCCGGAGGCATCGGTGGCCACACGATGCCGCGCGGCGATGTCTCGGCTTCCTTCGCAGGACCGGTGATCGTCGTGCCGAAGGCGGCGTCGACGTCGTTGTTGATGAGTCCTTTCCACATCGCGCCGTAACTGGCGAATTCAACGATCTTGACGTCCTTTTGGGTGAGTCCGCCATAGGCCATGATTCCAAGTGCATTCTGGTTCAGCGCAGGCGAGCCGACGACAAAGCCGACGCGCTTGCCGCGAAGGTCTTTCAGCTCTTTCACGCCTGTGTCCTTCGCGACGCCGAGCGTGCCGGCGTTGCAGTCGATGGTGCTCAGCGTCACCTGGATTGCCTGCGGTCCCCATTCTTTCGCGCCGAATTCGAAAACGCCTTCCTGAGCGAAATAGATTCCCGATCCCATCCAGGCGACCTGCGCGCGTCCGGCGCGCAACGGCGCGAGGCGCGCGACGTCGTTGCCGGCGGGAAGCACACGCACATCGGTGTTGTATTTGTCCTTCATCATCTTGCCGACGCCGACGGCGATGTTGAATCCGGCGGTGCCGGTGTCGTAGGCGGTGAACGCCAGTGTCGGCGGCAGCTTCACGTCGTCTGCGAAGCACGGCGACATCGAAAGCGCGGCGACAGCGGCGGACATTGCAGCAAGCGTGATGGTGCGGCTCGTCATGGACATTTTCTCCCGAATGCTTTCGCTATGCGAAATGCGTTTTGATTTTGCCAGATCATGTCATCGCATATCCGGCAGCGCAACGCCGCGTGGCGATCCGATTTCCGCCATGACAGTTTGTCGCGCTACGACTTATGTCTCAAGAACGGCGACGGCCTGACCCTCGGCCACGACATCGTCCACCGCAACAAGGATCGACTTGATCGTTCCGGAAACTGGTGACGGCACCGGAATTTCCATCTTCATGGCTTCGACCAGTACGACATCGTCGCCGACGCTGACCCGCGCGCCCTTGTTCGCGGATATGGCGCAGATGCGTCCGGCGACTTCAGTGACGAGCTTGATTTCCGCCATTTAAGCTCCGCGTGCATCGCATCAGAAACGGATACCGGGTGCGGGTCCGCCGTGTTGTGGCCCAAGATTGCGCGGGGTAACTTCTGCCGCAAGTGAAAATTCATTCCGTACAACAGAATGAAGAAACGGCGGCTTGCGTTGTATTGCGCAAGGCAGAGCGGAGCAGACGATGAACTGGAAGCCTGAACTCGACGAACTCGCGCGCCGCGAAGCCTTCGCGAGGGAAATGGGCGGCGCCGACAAGGTCAAGCGGCAGCACGATCAGGGTCGTCTGACGGTTCGCGAGCGCATCGACAGGCTGCTCGATAGCAACAGTTTTCATGAAATGGGCGCGGTCTCCGGCATCGGCGAATATGACGAGAGCGGCGAACTGAAAACGGTAACGCCCGCGAATTGCGTTTTCGGGCGCGGCACGATCGACGGCCGCACCGTTGTCGTCGTCGGCGATGACTTCACGGTGCGCGGCGGCTCGGCGGACGCATCCATCGCCGCGAAGCCGATCATGGCCGAGCGGATGGCGCACGACCTGCGTCTTCCCATCATTCGCGTGATCGAGGGATCGGGCGGCGGCGGTTCGGTGAAAACCATCGAGACGAAAGGTGCCGCAAATCTTCCCGGCGGCATCGGCGGCAACGAATGGTATTGGTACACGACGTCCAATCTCGCGCAGGTGCCCGTCGTCGGTCTGGGACTGGGGTCCGTTGCGGGCCTCGGCGCGGCGCGTCTGGCGTCGTCGCATTATTCGGTGATGACGAAATCCTCGGCTATGTTCGTTGCCGGTCCGCCGGTGGTCGCGGCCTTGGGTCAGAAACTCGACAAGCAGGAGCTTGGCGGCTGGCAAATCCAGACGCGCGCCGGCGGCGTCGATCATGCCGTCGAGACCGAAGACGAAGCGTTCGCCTGCGCACGGCGGTTTTTGTCGTACCTGCCGCAGTCGGTTCATGAATTGACGCCGGCGATTGCTTGCGACGACGATCCCGAACGCGCGGACGAGATGCTGCTCAACGTCGTGCCGCGCAGCCGCAAGCAGGTCTACAAGATGCGGCCGATCATCGAGTCCGTCGTTGATAAAGGCTCGTTCTTCGAGATGAGCGCGAATTTCGGCCGCTCGCTCATCGCAGGCTTTGCGCGCCTACAGGGCCGCGCCGTCATGCTGCTAGCCAGCGATCCCTTTATCTATGGCGGGTCGTGGACGGCTGATGCCTGCCAGAAGGTCGTGCGCTATGTCGATCTCGCCGAGACCTTTCATCTTCCAATTGTCTATCTGATGGATTGTCCGGGTTTCATGATCGGACTCGACGCCGAGAAGACTGCGACCATCAAGCACGGCGTGCGCGCGATGGCGGCGGTGAATCAATCGACCGTGCCGTGGTGCACGATCATCGTGCGTAACTCGTTCGGCGTTGCAGGCGTCGTGCATCAGCCCGCCGGCCGCTTTTCGATGCGCTATGCGTGGCCGTCGGGCTATTGGGGATCGCTGCCGCTGGAAGGCGGCATCGAGGCGGCGTATCGCGCGGACATCGAAGCGGCGGACGATCCTGTGGAAGAGCGCAAACGGATCGACGAGCGATTGAACAAATTGCGCTCGCCGTTTCGCTCGGCGGAAAAGTTCTGGGTCGAGGAAATCATCGATCCGCGCAAGACGCGGTCGCTGCTTTGCGAGTTTGCGCGACTGGCCGAGCCTTTACTAACGCCGGGCGTCGCCACCTTCACCGCGCGACCTTAAGCAGACTTCGAGTCTTCCAAGATCATCGCCGCGCCCTTGTGAGCAATCATCGCGGTCGGCGTGTTGGTGTTGCCGGAAGTGATCGTCGGCATCACCGACGCATCGATGACGCGCAGTCCTTTCATTCCATGAAAGCGCAGCCGTTCGTCGACGACGGCCATCGGATCGGTTGCGGCGCCCATTTTCGCCGTGCCGACCGGATGGAAGATCGTCGTGCCGATGTCGCCAGCGGCTTTTGCCAGCGATGCGTCGTCATCGCCGACCGAATGTCCCGGCAGATATTCGTCCGGGCGATATTTATCCAGCGCATGCTGCTTCATCAGCCTGCGCGTGACGCGAATGGCATCGGCGGCAACCTGCCGGTCGTCTGGCGTTGAAAGATAGTTCGGCGCAATGCTTGGTTTGTCGTCCGCGGCGTTCGATGTGATGCGCACCGTGCCGCGCGAAGTCGGGCGAAGATTGCAGGCGCTGATCGTGATCGCGGGAAAACGATGCAGCGGGTCGCCGAATTTATCCAGTGACAGCGGCTGGACGTGAAACTGGATATTCGCGCGCTCCTGATGCGGATCGGACCGGGTGAAAATGCCGAGTTGCGACGGCGCCATCGTCAGCGGGCCTCGACGGCGCAGCGCATAGTCCACGCCCATCCAGCCGCGCCGGAACAGATTATAATAAGTCTCGTTCAGCGTGCGGACGCCGCTCACCTTATAGATGGCGCGCTGCTGCAAATGATCCTGCAAATTTCTTCCGACGCCCTGACGATCCAGAACAGTTTCGATGCCGAGCGGCGCGAGCCACTCCTGCGGGCCAATACCTGAGCGATGAAGCACTTGTACCGATCCAATCGAGCCGGCGCACAAGATCACTTCGCCTTTCGCGTGCGCTTCGATTGTCTCGCCGTTTTGCGAAAAACGAATACCAACCGCGCGGCCATTCTCGACGATCAGTTTATCGGCCAGCACATTGGTTTCGAGCCGCAGATTTTGCCGCGACAATGCCGGTTTCAAGAAACCGCGCGCGGCGGACCAGCGCCGTCCGCGCTTCTGGTTGACGTGAAAATACCCGATGCCTTCATTGTTGCCGGTGTTGAAGTCCGACACGCGGCGAATTCCCATTTCTTCGGCGGCGTCCGCGACCGCATCGAGCACGTCCCACGACAGGCGCGGCGCTTCGATGCGCCAGCCGCCGCCGGTCGCGTGATGTTCGCTGTCGCCGAGGAAGTGATCTTCGATCTGCTTGAATGCGGGCAGCACGTCATCCCAGCCCCAGCCCTTGAGGCCGAGCTGCCGCCAGTGATCGTAGTCGGCGGATTGTCCGCGCATCGAGATCATCGCGTTGATCGCCGACGATCCGCCGATCACCTTGCCGCGCGGATAGGACAGGGCGCGTCCGTTGAGACCGGCTTCCGGCTCGGTCTTGAACATCCAGTCCGAGCGCGGATTGCCGATCGCGAACAGATAGCCGACCGGAATGTGAAACCAGATCCAGTTGTCCTTGCCGCCAGCTTCGAGGATCAGCACGCGCTTCGACGGATCGGCCGACAGGCGATTGGCGACGATGCAGCCGGCGGTGCCTGCGCCCACGACGATGTAGTCGAAATCTCCCTCGATCCGCGTCGCCATATCCCGGTCCGTTTCGCAATTGTCGCGCTGGTTTATGGCCATTGCCGGTGTTTTCGCAAGCGGCGGCATATTGGGCAGCGGAAAACCCTATGCTAGCGTTGCATCCGTCAGCCTTTAGCGTGAGTTTTTCTCCATGCCCATCGTCAATCGCGTCGCCGATCTGCAACCCGACATCATGGGCTGGCGGCGCGATCTGCATGCGCATCCCGAATTGATGTACGACGTGCATCGCACTGCGGCATTCGTCGCGGATCGTCTGCGTGAATTCGGCTGCGACGAAGTTGTCACCGGGATGGGCCGCACCGGCGTCGTCGGCGTCATCAAGGGCCGCAAGAAAGTCAACGGTGGAGACCTCAAGGCCATCGGTCTGCGCGCGGACATGGACGCGCTGCCGATCGAAGAAGAAACCGGCGTCGACTATCGCTCCACTGTTCCGGGCAAGATGCACGCCTGCGGCCATGACGGGCACACGGCAATGTTGCTGGGTGCCGCGCGCTATCTCGCCGAGACGCGCAATTTCGCCGGCGACGCGATCATGATTTTCCAGCCGGCCGAAGAAGGCGGCGCCGGCGCGGTAGCCATGATCGAAGACGGGCTGATGGATCGCTTCAAGATTGATCAGGTTTACGGCATGCACAATTCGCCGGGCATGGCGATCGGCACGTTTGCCACGCGCGTCGGTCCTGCGATGGCGGCGACCGATCACATCCGGATTCATATCGAAGGCGTCGGCGGCCACGCCGCGCGCCCGCACAAGAGCATCGATTCAATTTTGGTCGGATCGCAACTCATCACGGCCCTACAGCAGATTGTCTCGCGCAGCGTCGATCCGCTGGATGCGGCGGTGATTTCGATTTGCGAGTTCCACGCCGGCAACACCAACAATGTGATCCCGCAGACGGCGCGTCTTGAGGGGACTGCGCGCTCGCTAACGGCCGAAGTGCGCGATCTGATCGAGCAGCGTGTGAAAGAAGTGTGCGAGGGCGTCGCGAAGCTCACGGGTTCCAAAATCACGCTTGATTACGAGCGCAGCTATCCGGTGCTGGTCAATCACGCCGAGCAGACTGAAGTTGCGGCTAAAATCGCCACCGAGATTTCCGGCGAGGCCAATGTCAGCCTGGATATTCCGCCCGTGATGGGGGCAGAAGACTTCGCCTATATGCTGGAAAAGCGTCCCGGCGCTTTCATCTTCATCGGCAATGGCGAGAGCGCGGGTCTTCACCACCCGTCCTACAATTTCAACGACGACGCCATCGTCTATGGCTCGTCGTACTGGATCAGGCTCGTCGAGACGCAGCTCGCCGGCTGAGCCGGGATTGCGGCTGAAACGGCGAGCCTGCCTTGACCATACGGCCTTGAATCTCATTGTTTTTGCTGCCGAAAAGACCGTGAAAAAGTCCGGTTGACTCCCCCGGTTCTGTTAGCTTTATATTAGAACATATCATGAACAAATAGCCGTGTCATTGGTTCTCTCAAAACCAGACGGGTTATCCAATTCAGGAGCGCCGCATCATGAATGCGCGCACGAGAACGCTTGCGGCTTTGCGAAGGACCATCGATCGCTTTGAAGGCGACGTGGGTGGCCTGTCGCGCGTGACCCTTGGTCATGCCGGTGCGGACGCGATGCTTCAGGGCGGGCTGGTGCGCGGCGCGTTGCATGAAGTGTTTGCCGAGGCGGGGCGGCACACTGCTGCAGCGACGGGTTTCGTTGCGGGGCTTGCGTATCGCGTGGCGAGGTCTCGTCCCATCCTGTGGGTGCGCCAGGATTTTCTCGACATTGAATCCGGTGTGCTGTCGATGCATGGCCTCTCTGAATTGGGTCTCGATCCGCGCCGTATCGTGTGTGTGCATGCGGCGGATGGAGAAACCGCGCTGCGTGTGGCCGCCGATGCCGTCGCCTGCGATGCACTCGGTTGCGTCGTGCTCGATGTCTGGGGCGAGGTGCGCGCGCTCGATCTCGTCGCCAGCCGCAAATTGACGCTTGCCGCGCGTTCATCCGGCGTCACGGTTTTGATGTCGCGTATCGCCGCGACGCCTTCGCCCAGTACGGCTGAAACGCGATGGATCGTGCGCGCGGCGCATTCGCCGCCGAACTTTGAAGCGTGGGGCATGCCGATGCTCGCCGTCGAACTCGTTCGCAATCGTCATGGTCAGACCGGCCAGTGGATCATGGAATGGAATTGTGATGCGTGCCTCTTCCGTGAATGGCAGACGTATTCTCAGCCTCTGGTTTCCGCGCCTGCCGATCGACCGCCTGAAGCACCAGCTTTCATCCAGTGGCGTGCTGGATGACGCTGAACCTTGCGCGGTTGTCGCCAGGATCGGCAACGCGCTGGTGATTGTTGCGCTGAACGATGCTGCCGCGCGTTTCGGTCTCGATGCCTGTCAGCCATTGGCAAATGCGCGCGCGATCTGTCCCGATCTTCAGGTATTCGACGCGGACGAATTTGCGGACGCAAAATTACTGAGCGGCATCGCCGACTGGTGCGACCGCTTCACGCCGCTGGTGGCGCTCGATCCGCCGCATGGATTGTTTCTCGACATCAGCGGCTGCGCGCATCTGTTCGGCGGTGAAGCGAAGATGATGCAGACGGTGTGTGCTTCGCTTGACAGGCAAGGCTTCGTCGTCAGTTCGGCGATTGCTTCTACACCCGTCTGCGCGCGCACGCTGAGCCGCGTTGCCATCGGCCGCATCGTCGCCGACGGTGAAGAAGTGGATGCCGTCACTCCCTTGCCGCTATGGGCGCTGACATCTGATGAAACAATCACACGGGGTCTGCGCC
>JAFKKP010000026.1 GCA_017305515.1 Hyphomicrobiales bacterium | reverse complement strand
TACGCTTCTTCCGCCGAATATTTGCGGTCAACATGCATCGTTGGATTTCTCCAAACCTGCTTTACGATTAGAAGATCGCCGCTCAAATCGCGATAGAACTTCTCGTCTCGTTTCCACTTTGCCGTTTTGTCTTTGTGTTTCTTCCCGATGTTGGTGGCTATTTGAGTAAGATAGCTTTCCCAGCTGGGCGCGTAGGGAATTCCAAGAGCTTTGGCTAACGCCTTCAGGCCAACTTCGAGAACGCGCATAGTGTGCAGTACGCAAGCCGTCCCTTGCCCTAAAGCCAAGCATTTTCCTGCTTCTTCGATGTCGTCTATCGCTTGCGGGAATCGCTCGTTAACATCTTTCCCCATGAGCATCGGCTGGTTGTAGAAGTGCACTGACTCCGGTTTAACATAAAGAAAAAGCCGCTCGTTAAGTTCATCAAGCAAGCGAGTTTTTAACTCCTTGAGGATTCCCTTTACCTCCTTAGGACCGGCATTATTTTTGAGAGCATTGCTGAGACGGTTGCTCTGCGCAATGACCGAAGGAAAGCTCATTCGCGTAAGCAGGCTTTCAATTAAGGCCCTTACTGCGCCTTCGATTGAGTCGCCGTATGCTTTCGCCAGTGGCACTTCTTTTCCCATGACGGCGAGCATCAGAGCGTCGGTATTCTTGTCACCCCCTGGCTGTGGGTGCTTCATGATCTCGTCGAGATTGTGCATGAGGCCGTCGATGATCTCGACCGCATAGACGTAAGCCGACGCGTACTTGCCCAGCATTTCCAACAGGCTCCAAAGCCTGCCGTGAGCCCACCCCACGGCGCTACTCATGGTAGCACCGGATTCTTGGGTACGCGAAGTATAATATTGGGATTATATTCCTATCAATCGCTTCGATGACCGATCACCATCGAGACGAAGCTCCGTGACAACGGTGGAGCGCCGGAAGGCGCAGCGCCTGTCGTCAACGGGCGCGCACGGTTCGCAAGCGGGCGTCGCACCCTCGCTCGCAAACCGCGCGAGGCGGGCCGATCGCAAGGCAAGCCTCAAGGATGTCTCGCAAGCATCCTGGCGCCTTCTCGCGCTCCACCGTTGTTGCGGTGAAGTGCAATCAAAACCCGGACGCTGAAATGCGCCGCGGGATTATTTTTTCGTGCGGATTATTTTTTCGTGGATGAGGAAACGTCGGACGGCGGGCCGCCATTATCGATGCAGTCCTGCATGAACTTCAGCGACTCGCGCGGCGGGACATTGGCGAACTTCGCCGCGTTGTTGCAGTTGATGATCTTGATCTGCTCGGCGCGGCGCTTTTCGGCAGCCTCGCGGAATTCCGGCGCGACGGCCGAGGGATCGACCAGCTTGTCGGCCAGCGCGACAACATCGCTCATCGCGATGGCCAGAAGGGCGGCGGTGGCAATCTTGACGCGATAAATTGATGCGTTTGCGGTCATGATAAAATCATACCGCATGCTTACGCGAATACCAGCGGTCGCGATGGCTATTTTTGGGCAGGGTTAAGCATGCAGGCCGGCGCGTTCTGCTGGCAGGCCTCATCCTGAGGAGCGCGATCTTCGCGCGTCTCGAAGGATGAGAGGCGGTTACCTCATGGTTCGAGACGCGCGCTGACTGGCGCGCTCCTCACGATGAGGTCAGGCTGCTAAGCCTATTCGTCTTCGGGCTTCTTGCCGCCGATGGTCTTGAGCTTGGCGAACACCGCATCGACGTTGATGTCGTCGCTTTGCTTGTCGGAAGGCGCGGTGGTTTCCGGCTCGGGCTTGCGGGTGGTTTCCGAGGCAGGCAGCAGCGTCGCGCCGCCATATTCCTGCTTGGCCGGCTTTTCCTTGGCCGCGCGCTGGACCTCGAAATCGAGTTCGATCTGCGAGCAAAGGCCGAGCGTGACCGGATCCATCGGCGTCAGCGTGCCGGCGTTCCAGTGGGTGCGGTCGCGCACGCTGGCGATCGTGGTCTTGGTGGTGCCGACCAGACGCATGATCTGGCTGTCTTTCAGTTCGGGGTGGTTGCGAACGAGCCAGAGGATCGCGCTCGGCCGCTCGTGGCGGCGCGACACAGGCGTGTAGCGCGGGCCTTTCTTCTTCTTGGCTTCCGGCAGCACGACCTTGGATTCGCCGAGTTTGAGGCGATAATCCGGGTCGGCCTCGCCCTTTTCGATCTCCTCGCGGGTCAATTGCCCGGTCGAAATCGGGTCCATGCCCTTGATGCCTTGCGCCGCGTCGCCGTCGGCAATGGCGCGGACTTCAAGCGGGTGCATTTTGGTGAATTCGGCGACCTGATCGAAGGTCAGTGCGGTGTTATCGACCAGCCACACGGCAGTCGCCTTCGGCATCAGCGGTGCGTTGCTCATGGCAAATCTCCTTTACGCTTCGCCCACCGGATTTTTTGGGGGTAAAGCTGGATGGTCATCGGTGATGACGGGAATTCGCACCTATATAGTCTGGCGAGGGCAGGCCGTGCAATGGTTCGGATCGCCCTTGACAGACAGGGGAGTGCGGCCCCAAGTCCCTCGTAGATTCAAGTGATAAACCCCTTAAAACGCTCGATTCCGGCTCAAAAATGACCCCAGACGCCCAAAAACCTGAACTCTCCGTCGTGCTTTGTTCCCCGCGCGGCTTCTGCGCCGGCGTGGTGCGGGCCATCGACACGGTGGAACGGGCGCTGAAGATTTACGGCGCGCCGGTCTATGTGCGTCACGAGATCGTGCATAACCGCTATGTGGTCGAAAGCCTCAAGGCCAAGGGCGCGATTTTCGTCGCCGAATTGCATGAAATTCCCGAAACCGACGCCCCGGTGGTGTTTTCCGCGCATGGCGTGCCGAAGGCGATTCCGTCGGAAGCCGACAAGCGCAATTTCTTCACGCTGGACGCGACCTGCCCGCTGGTGACGAAGGTGCACCGCGAGGCGGCGATCCATTTCAAGCGCGGCCGCGAGATCATCCTGATCGGCCATGCCGGCCATCCCGAAGTCGTCGGCACGCTCGGCCAGTTGCCGAAGGGCGCCGTGGTCCTCATTGAGACGATGGAAGCGGCGCGCACCTTCCAGCCGAAGAATGCATCCAAGCTCGCTTTCGTGACGCAGACCACGCTGTCGATCGACGACACCAAGGAAATCGTCGCTGTTCTCAAAGAGCGTTTCCCCGACATCGACGGCCCGCACAAGGAAGACATCTGTTACGCCACCACCAACCGTCAGCTGGCGGTGAAGAAGGTCGCGCCGCAGGTCGAAGCGATGGTCGTGGTCGGTTCGCCGAACTCGTCGAACTCGCAGCGTCTGCGCGAAGTCGCCGAGCGTGAAGGCTGCAAGGTCTCGGTGCTGGTGCAGCGCGCGTCCGAAATCGATTGGTCGAAGTTCAAGGACATCAAGACACTTGGGATTACGGCGGGCGCGTCCGCGCCGGAAGTGATCGTCGAGGAAATCATGGACGCGTTCGCGCAGCATTATAAGCTCAACGTCGAAACCGTCTCGGCTGCGATGGAAAACGAATTCTTCCCGCTGCCGCGCCCGCTGCGGAACGACGCGGCGGAATAGGCTCGTTTGGAAAATGGCGGTTTACACCGACGTCACCGCCGAAGACCTTTCGGATTTTCTCTCCCGCTACGCGATCGGCGATTTGCTGTCTTATAAAGGCATCGCCGAGGGCGTGGAGAATTCCAACTATCTGCTGCACACCTCCAAGGGCTATTTTTTCCTGACGCTGTACGAAAAACGCGTCGCGGCCAAAGATCTGCCGTTCTTCTTAGGATTAATGGCGCATCTGGCAAAGCACGGCATCAAGTGCCCCCAGCCGGTCGCCGACAAATCAGGCAACGCGCTCGGCACGCTCGCAGGCCGCCCCGCCGCTATCATCGATTTTCTCGAAGGCGTGTGGCCCCGCCGTCCCAACGCCATCCAGTGCGCGGCGGTCGGGCAGGTGCTCGCAAAAATGCATCTTGCGGACGCCGATTTCAAAATGACGCGCGCGAACGCGCTGTCAGTATCGGGCTGGCGTCCGCTGTTCGATCAGGCAAAAGATCGCGCCGACGGCGTGCAGCCGGGATTGCGCGATCTGCTCAGCGCCGAACTCGATCATCTGGAAAAATCGTGGCCGAAATCGCTGCCGCAAGGCGTGATTCACGCTGACGCGTTTCCGGACAACGTGCTGTTTCTCGGCGACAAATTGTCGGGGCTGATCGACTTCTACTTCGCCTGCAACGACATGCTCGCCTACGACGTTGCGATCGCGATGAATGCGTGGTGCTTCGAGATCGATCACTCGTTCAACGTCACCAAGGCGCGCGCATTGCTCAACGCCTATTCGCGCGAGCGCAAACTGTCGGCCGAAGAGCAGGCAGCGTTTCCCCTGCTGGCGCGCGGCGCGTCGATGCGTTTTTTGCTGACGCGGCTTGTCGATTGGCTGAATGTGCCGCCGGGCGCGCTGGTGAAGCCGAAAGATCCGCTCGAATATGTCCGCAAACTGCGCTTTCATCAGGGCGTGAAAAGCATCACGGACTACGGCCTCGATCAGTCGGGGTTCGCCGCGTGAGCGATTTGCCGAAAGTCACGATCTTCACCGACGGCGCGTGCTCGGGAAATCCGGGTCCGGGCGGCTGGGGCGCGATTTTGCGTTTCGGCGATGTCGAGAAGGAATTGAAGGGTGGCGAGAATCCGACCACCAACAACCGCATGGAATTGATGGCGGCAATCTCCGCGCTCGAAGCGTTGAAGAAGCCGAGTTCGGTCGATCTGACGACCGACAGCCAATATGTCCGTCAGGGCATCACGAGCTGGATTCACAACTGGAAGAAAAACGGCTGGCGCACCGCCGACAAAAAGCCGGTGAAGAATGTCGATCTGTGGCAGCGGCTTGACGAGGCGCTCAGGCAGCACGACGTGCGCTGGCACTGGATCAAGGGTCACGCCGGGCACGCGGAGAATGAGCGCGCCGATCAGCTCGCGCGCGACGGAATGGCGGCGAGCAGGTGAATGCCTCATGGTGAGGAGCGGCGTAGCCGCGTCTCGAACTATGAGGCATTGGACACATCTCATCCTTCGAGACGGCGCAAAGCGCCTCCTCAGGATGAGGTCGCGCTCTTAAAGCTGACCGAGCAGCGTGTCGCCGCCGGAAACCTCGACCTTGCCGGGATTGGCTTCGAGATTGAACTTCTTCACCACACCGTCCTCGACCAGCATCGAATAACGCTTCGAGCGCGTGCCGAGGCCGTTGCCGGAGCCGTCGAAATCCATGCCGATCGCCTTGGTGAAATCGCCGTTGCCGTCCGCAAGAAACGTCGCCTCGTCGCGCTGGTCGGTGTCGCGCTTCCATGCGTTCATCACGAACACGTCGTTGACGGACACGACAGCAATGGTATCGATGCCCTTGCCCTTGATGGCGTAGGCGTTGAGGAAAATGCTCGGCATGTGCATCTTGTGGCAGGTGCCGGTGTATGCGCCCGGAACGGCGAACAGCGCGACCTTCTTGCCCTTGAAAATATCGTCGGTGGTTTTGACCTGCGGGCCTTCGCCGGTCATCACGCGGAACTTCGCCTCGGGCAGCTTGTCGCCAACTTTAATCGTCATACTACTCTCCCTGAACTATGGACGTGTCATAGACGAGGACACGTCCGCGCGCTACGGCTCGTGACGCGCTATTTCAAATTGACATTGTATTCGGTTGCGCCCGCGCCGCCACTCAATGTCAGTTTCAGCGCGGCGTTGTCGGTTGAAGCGCCCGGCGGCAGACCATCGAGATCGAAAGCGAAACGCTGGATGTTTCCCGGCTCGCGTTTGACAAGTTTCGGCACGGGAAGCGCCCAGTCGAGAGTCGGGCCTTCGGCGAACAGATTTGCGTCCTTGCCGTCCTTCGCAAAGACGTCGACGACAACGCCGATCTTGCCGTCGCGCTTGACGTCGCGGATGACGAGATCGCCGGCATCGCCGATCTTGGCGGGCTTCGGCACAGTGTCGAGGGCCGCAGAAATATTGTTATCCTCGGTGCTGGATTCGGAGATAAAATTCAATTCCGCGCTGGCCTCCACGGGCACGCAGAGTTTTTCGCAGACCGCGTAGTTGATCGCGGCGCGCAGTGTGACAGGCTTCTTGCCGTCCTTTGCCACGATGCGGAGCGGCAGTATTGCCTGCTTCTGATAGCCGTATGAGAAGCCGCCATTGCCGTCCGGAAATTTCACCGGCGCGGGCCACAGCACCGTGACGCTCTCGACGTTGTCGGATTTCGAGAAATCGAAACGCGGCGGCACACCGGAATCGCCGGGCGTTCGCCAATAGGTTTTCCAGCCCGGCGCGATGTCGAAGGAAATGCCGCCGAGAAACGCGTTGCCGCTGCGCGATCCGGCAATCAGCCGCACGGCGGAATGCGAATCCCTTATCCAAGGCGAGGAATCTTCAGCTCGCGCGCATGTTGCCGAAGCAACGAGCAACATGCCTGCGGCACTGAACAGAAATCGGGCGAAAGCGTTTTTCATCCGGCGTCCTTAGCAGAGCGTGACAATCGTACCACTGAATTGCGCGTGATCCGGTTTCTTTTGTGGCGCCAACCCGCCTCATTGATTGACAGGCGAAAATCCCAATATCAGGATTGTAAGAAGGAGAGTCGGAAACCGATGACGGAAAAGCGCAGAAAGACCGAAAGCGGCGGCGAGCTCTCGGGCGAGGGCTATCTCGACGGCCGGCTTCTGATCGCGATGCCGGTGATGGAAGACGAACGGTTTGCGCGCTCGGTGATCTATCTCTGCGCGCATTCGTCGGAAGGCGCGATGGGTATTGTCGTCAACCGCGACGCCGGCAGCATCGATTTCCCCGAATTGCTCATTCAGCTCAACATCATCGACAAGGACCGCCAGATCAGATTGCCGGACTCGGCGGAAAATCTGAAAGTGCTGAAGGGCGGCCCGGTCGAGACCGGACGCGGCTTCGTGCTTCACTCCAGCGATTTCTTCATCAAGGACGCGACGCCGCCGATTGACGACGGCATCTGCCTCACAGCGCCGCTGGATATTCTCAAAGCCATCGCGGGCGGCACCGGACCGAAGCAGGCCATCCTCGCGCTCGGTTATGCAGGCTGGGCGCCGGGGCAACTGGAAAATGAAATCCAGCATAATGGCTGGCTGCACTGCGACGCCGATCCCGATCTGATTTTCGGCCGCAACGTCGAAGACAAATACAAGCGCGCGCTGGACAAGATCGGCATCGACATTGCGATGCTGTCCAACGAAGCAGGCCACGCCTGATTTTCTGAAAATTCAGCCTTGTGTCGCGGCGATGGTCGAGCCGCGCGTGCTCTGGCGGCGGTTGCGCGGCTGCGGCACCTGTTCGCCGGTGAGGAGACGCATCGTCGCATCCGCGT
>JAFKKP010000025.1 GCA_017305515.1 Hyphomicrobiales bacterium | reverse complement strand
CGTGTTGTCGCCGCGCCGCCAGGCCTGCGCGGTCGCGACCATCTTCATCAGCGGGCGGCGGATCATGCCTTCGCCGACGATCCATGCGAGCATAAATGCAATCGCGCTTCCGAGCGCATAGAGCAGAATGCCGTTGCGCAGCGCGCGGTCGATCGAGCCGAACGCTTCTTCACGCGAAATGCCGCTGCTGACATAGAGGCCGAACGGGGTCACGGATGCCGGAACGTAACCGATGATTCTTGGAACACCATCCACACCGATAATGTCGGTGACGCCGGGCGCGGGGCCATTGATGCGATCCGAACTGGCGGTCGTCAGCGGTTTGCCGACATATTTCTCTCCGTCGGGCTGGCGCGACACCACGATGCCGTTGCGATCCGCAATCACGACGGTGCCGCTGCGCGATCCGCTGCGCTCGCGCAGATGCTTGCCGAGCCATTCGAGATTGAGACCGGCGACAATCGCGCCGACAGCCTTGTCGCCGCGCATGATCGGGATTGCCAGCGGAATGACATTGCGGTCGGATATCTTGCTCGCGGTGAATGTTCCGACGGCGAATTTCTTGTTGTTTACGGCATCGCGGAAGTAATCGCGGTCCGACAGATTTGGCGAAGCCAGTGTCGGATCGCTGAAGCAGCGGATGTTGCCGTCCATGCCGACAGCGAGGATCGCGGTGAGCGGTTCGATGGTCGGGCGCACGCGCACGATGTAATCGGTGCAGGCGGCGCTCGTCATCTCGCTGACTTCGCCCGCCTCGGCTACGGCGTGAAGCGCGCCCTCGATGCCATCGAAGATCTGGTCGAGGTCGGAGGCCACAATCTCGGTGTTGCGCAGCGCCTCGGCTCGCGCCTCATCGTAGCGTGTGTTGCGAAGGTCGATGGCGTTATAGCCGAGGGCGGCAAGTCCCGGCAGCGACGCAGCCAGCGTCAGCGCCAGCAGGCGGCGGGTCAGCGGCATCCGGCGGAAAAAATTGCGAAGCGGCACGCCGGCATCCTTCAGCGATATGCAAACGATTCTGACGAAATTTAACCGCAGCGCCAGATGGCGGCAATTGCTGGAGAATTCGGTTCCAGCGCACCGCCAAAGGCGCCATTTCAGGGCGTGACGTGGCGAAAACTGTTCGTTATAGAAGCGCCCGATAGGAGTGTAGCTCAATTGGTAGAGCACCGGTCTCCAAAACCGGGGGTCGCAGGTTCGAGCCCTGCCACTCCTGCCAGCGGCTAGCCCGCTGCCGAACGATCCCTTCAACGCTTTGTAAATAAGGCCGGCGCAGTCTGGCAGGTGCTTCCGGTGCCTGTATACGGCCGGAAGCGGTGTCTCGTTTTCGGCCTGAGACTTGGCTGAACACCCAACAACGCCTTCGCCTTGTGTGCTTTTGGGACAGATTTTCTGGCACGCCGGTTGCTCTTTAGTAAGAGAACACCGTTGGAGCAGTTCATGCCGGCACAAAGGAAGCCTTCTGCGGCAATCGCCAAGCCGAGCGGCCGCGTCGATGCACTCGATCTGTTAAGGTTACTCGCCGTCGCGGCGGTCGTGCTCTATCACTTCGGATTTAACGGACCCACCGCAAACGGCACCACATACGTGGCGCTGCCCGGTATCGGCGGCATCGCGCGCTACGGTTATCTCGGCGTGCAGCTGTTTTTCGTCGTCAGCGGTTTTGTCATTGCGTTCTCCGCGCAGGGCCGCACCGCGAGCGAATTTCTGATCGCGCGCATATCGCGAATTTATCCGGCGTTTCTGTTCTGCATGACTCTGACCGTTCTTGCATCCGTGTTGTTCGGCGGACCTGAATTTCATGTCAGCGCGAAGCAATACATTGCAAACCTGTTTATCGCGGCGCCTGCGCTGGGACAGCCTTATGTCGATCTCGTCTACTGGACGCTGATCCTCGAACTGACTTTCTATGCCTGGATCTTTGCGCTGATGCTGACAAATCAGATGCAGAAATTGCCAACGGTGATATTGCCCGCATGGCTTTCCATCTCGCTCGTGAATGAAGTGTTCGTTCACTCGCACGCACTGACAAAGGTGCTTTTGACCGACCAGAGCGGCTTCTTCGCGACGGGCGTTTTGCTGTACGAGCTTTATCGTGGCCGCAGCGACCTGATGACGCGCGTCAATCTGATGTTCGCAGCATCGGTCGCGGTCACGCAGGGTGTGCTGAATTCATATCTGATGGCGGCGGAATTCAAGCTGCTCTTCGATCCTTACGTGGTTGCAGCGATTTGCATCGCGATCATTCTGCTTGCATTCACGGCGACGCGGGCAGAGCGCATGCCGTTGCCTGCGGAGGTCGTTCTTGCACTCGGCGGACTGACCTATCCGCTCTATCTGTTCCACGCCGAAATCGGATATGTCGCGTTTGTCCGTCTCGGCGGCCAGCAGGATCAGGTCGCGACCGTGACCCAGATTCTGTCCTCGCTTGCGGTGGCCGCTCTCCTGATCTGGCGTTACGTTGATCGTCCCGGGCAGAAGTGGACCCGGAAATGGTTGACCGCAGCGGTGGCCAATCTGTCACGCAATCCGCTTGCCATCCGTAGCAAGACGCTGTTTTCATTCTCGAAATGAACGGTCAGGCGGTGCGGGCACGCAACCGCCGAGCCTTGACGTTTTAAGGCTGCCGCAGTAGATAGCGGCACCTGCTGTCGGCCCGTTCAACGGATATCCGGCGCGGCACTGAATCCTCGGACAATCGAGCCCGCTTCGCGGCTCATCCTTGAAAGCAAGGATTGGGCGCACGACAAGACTGTCCGGATTTTGAAAAAATTCACCTGGTATCGCGACTAGAAGAAATCGGACCGCAACGATGGCTATCAGCCCGTTCAAATTCCTTCAGGAAGTGCGCAGCGAAACGTCGAAGGTCACATGGCCCTCGCGCCGCGAGACCACGATCACCACGATCATGGTTTTCGTGATGGTCGCTGCCGCCTCGATCTTCTTCTTCGTGGCGGATCAGATTTTGCGTTACGTCGTTACGCTTATTCTCGGCATCCACGGCTGACGCGCGGATTACATTATTATGAGCATGCGCTGGTACATCGTTCACGCCTACTCGAACTTCGAGAAGAAGGTCTCCGAATCCATTCGCGAGCAGGCCAAGCAGCGCGGGCTCGAGGAACTGTTCGAGCAGGTGCTGGTGCCGACTGAAAAGGTTACCGAAGTGCGCCGCGGCCGCAAGATGGACACCGAGCGCAAGTTTTTCCCCGGCTACGTGCTGGTGAAGATGAATCTGACCGACGAGGCGTTTCATCTCATCAAGAACACACCGAAGGTGACGGGTTTCCTCGGCGCGGAAAACAAGCCGCAGCCGATTTCGGAAGCCGAAGCGATGCGCATCCTGCATCAGGTGCAGGAGGGCGTGGAGCGTCCGAAGGCATCCGTGTCGTTCGAGATCGGCGAGAATGTGCGCGTGGCGGACGGTCCGTTCGCATCGTTCTCAGGCGTCGTTGAGGAAATCGACGAAGGCCGCTCGCGCGTGAAGGTCGCGGTGTCGATCTTCGGCCGCGCCACGCCCGTCGAACTGGAATTCGGTCAGGTCGAGAAGGTCTGATCGCGTACATCCCTTCGCAGGGATGAATTTAAGCCGTGGGAGGTGAGGGCGGTCGCCAGCCGTCTCAAACCGCACCACTAACAGGAGTTCAAAGATGGCAAAGAAAGTGACCGGATACCTGAAACTTCAGGTCCCGGCCGGTGCGGCGAACCCCTCGCCACCGATCGGACCCGCGCTCGGTCAGCGCGGTCTCAACATCATGGAGTTCTGCAAAGCGTTCAACGCGCAGACCGCCAAGGAAGAAAAGAACACGCCGATCCCGGTGATCATCACCATTTACGCGGATCGCTCGTTCACGTTCGAGATGAAGACCCCGCCGATGTCTCATTTCTTGAAGCAGGCGGCCAAAATCCAGTCCGGCTCGAAAGCGCCGGGCCGCGACAAGGCCGGCAAGGTGACCAAAGCGCAGGTGCGCGAGATCGCCGAGAAGAAGATGAAGGATCTCAACTGCGACACCATCGAGTCGGCCATGAAAATGGTCGAGGGCTCTGCCCGTTCGATGGGTCTGGAAGTGGCGGGGTAACGGACATGGCAGCAGGCAAGAAAATTCGCAAAGCACGCGAAGGCATCGACCGCGAGAAACTCTATCCGCTCGCCGACGCCGTGAAGATGGTGAAGGAGCGCGCGTCCGCAAAGTTCGACGAGACTATCGAGATTGCGATGAATCTCGGCGTCGATCCGCGTCACGCAGATCAGATGGTGCGCGGCGTTGTCACGTTGCCGAACGGAACCGGCCGCACGTTGCGCGTCGGCGTGTTCGCGCGCGGCGCCAAGGCTGAAGAAGCCAAGGCCGCAGGCGCTGACGTTGTCGGCGCCGAAGACCTCGTCGAGAAGGTCAACGGTGGCGCGATCGATTTCGATCGCTGCATCGCGACCCCCGACATGATGCCGCTCGTCGGCCGTCTCGGTAAGGTACTCGGCCCGCGCGGCATGATGCCGAACCCGAAGATCGGCACGGTGACGATGGACATCACCAACGCCGTGAAGGGCGCCAAGGGTGGCTCGGTCGAATTCCGCGTCGAGAAAGCTGGCATCGTTCAGGCCGGCATCGGCAAGGCGTCGTTCTCCGAGGACAAGCTCGTTCAGAACGTCAAGGCGCTTGCGGACGCGGTGGCCAAGGCCAAACCGGCGGGGTCGAAAGGCACCTATATCCAGCGTGTCGCGATCTCCTCGACCATGGGCCCCGGCGTGAAGATCGAACCAAGCACCCTGACTTCGTAATCGGGTAGCTGCATTGAGGAATAGAACGGAGCGGGCCAAAAGCCGCTCCGTTTTCTTTTGGATTGATGGAAATTCGAGATGCCCGAACCCGTATTGATCTATTCGCGATTTCCGAAGGCGCAGATGGTGCGCATCGGCGAGCGTTACGATTTGCTCGATGCCGCAGGCAAACCACCGATCGAGACGTTCAGTGCAGAGCAGCTCAAGCCGATCCGCGCCTTGATTACAGCGGGTAGTCAGCAGATTCCGCCGGTGATCCTCGATACGATGCCATCGCTTGGCGCGATCGTCTGTTACGGCACCGGCTATGACGGCATCGATTTTGCGGAAATCAGGAAGCGCGGGATTGTCGTAGGCAATAGCCCCGGCGCGAATGCGGCCGCGGTTGCGGATTTGGCAATGACGCTGATGCTTGCGGCGACGCGCCGTCTGCTGCCCGCGAGCGATTACGTTCGCAGCGGCGACTGGGCCGGATCGAAGCCGTCGCCGATGATGCGTCCGCCGCACGCGATAACCGGGCGCAAGGTTGGCGTGTACGGAATCGGCGAGATCGGCCGCAAGATTGCTGCGCGCTGCGCGGCGTTCGAGACCGAAGTCGGGTATCACAGCCGCAGCAAGCACGATGTGCCGTATCAATATTTTCCGACGCTCGGCGCTCTCGCGGAATGGTGCGACATTCTGATGGTCGCGGTTCGCGCGGGCGCGGACACACAACACATCATCGGTGCGGATATTCTGAAAAAGCTCGGCGCGGGCGGCGTGATCGTGAACATCTCGCGCGGTTCGGTGATCGATCAGGTTGCGCTGGTTTCGGCGCTCGAAAACAGCGCGATCGCGGGTGCGGGCCTCGATGTATATGAGAAAGAGCCGCATGCGCCGGATGCGTTGACGAAACTTCCGAACGCCGTTCTGACGCCGCACATCGGCGGCCACACCGTGGAATCCCATGTGGCGATGCAGGACTGCGTGATCGCCAATCTGGACGCATTCTTTGCTAGAAAGCCGCTGCCTTATCCTGTGGAGCAGGGCGCAAGGGTCTGATTTTTGGCCCGAAAAATGCTTTCAAGGGCCAGAATCCCCTTGGCAAGGGCGTTCAGACTCGTTAAACATTCCTTTCCGGGCGTGCTGGCTGTTGTCGGCACGTCCGTGTTCGTTTTCCGAATATCTGGCAGAGAGGAGACCTTTCAACGTCGATCATTCCGCTTGGACTGTTCGATCGGTGAAAGGCAACCCGCTGTTTTATAAGAAGAAACGGACAGAGGTCTTTTTGGCCCTCCGGGGACCAAAGAAGGCTTCATCCTGTCCAAGACTGCAGGTGCAAGGCTTTAATCCCTAGGGATCATCCGCCACGCTTAATCTCCTGCACAGACGGGTGAAAACCGGATTTCGCGACCCGCCTCCTTAATTGGCGGCGCCAGCGGATTTGGTTCGAACCTCGACACCTCGTGTCGGGCCGCCTTCGGGCGGTTCGGGGCGAGAGGGCAGGCTTCCGAAATGTCGTCGTGCCCGACGTGTCCTGAGAAGAAGTCTCGAGACGAGCCTGGCAAGACGATCGGTGCAACCCGGCGGTTTTGCTCAAGGCACAACCGCCAAACCGGAAAGAGCTTGCTGTGGAACGAGCGGCAAAAAAAGAGGCGGTTGATGCGCTGAAGGGAACGTTCAGTTCCACCGGCGTAGCGATCGTCGCTCACTATTCCGGCCTCACCGTGGCCCAGATGCAGATTCTGCGCATGCAGATGAAGAAGGCTGGCGCCAATGTGAAGGTCTCGAAGAACCGTCTCGCCAAAATTGCTCTTGAAGGCACCGACGTTGCTTCCATCGGCTCCCTGCTGAAGGGACCGACCGTGATCGCGACTTCCAACGATCCGGTAGCAGCGCCGAAAGTTGCCGTCGAATTCGCCAAAACGAACGAACAGTTCGTCATCCTTGGCGGCGCGATGGGAACGACTGTCCTGAATCCCGACGCAGTCAAGGCACTCGCCGCGCTGCCGTCGCTCGATGAACTGCGCGCGAAGATCCTCGGCCTCCTTGTGGCGCCGGCGACCAAGATCGCTCAGCTCTCCACCGCGCCTGCTTCCAAGCTGGCTCGCGTGGTTCAGGCCTATGCCTCAAAGGGTGAAGCGGCGTGATGCCATTCTCCATCTCAACTGGTTCGAACTGATACGCTGAAGGAAAGATAAAATGGCTGATTTGCAGAAGATCGTAGACGACCTGTCGAAGCTCACCGTTCTCGAAGCGGCTGACCTCGCCAAGATGCTTGAAGAAAAATGGGGCGTTTCGGCTGCTGCCGCTGTTGCGGTTGCTGCGGCTCCTGGTGCTGGCGGCGGTGCTGCTGCCGCTGAAGAAAAGACCGACTTCCAGGTCGTTCTGGCTTCGGCCGGCGACAAGAAGATCGAAGTCATCAAGGAAGTCCGTGCGATCACGGGTCTTGGCCTCAAGGAAGCCAAGGACCTGGTCGAAGGCGCGCCGAAGCCCCTCAAGGAAGGCGTTCCGAAGGACGAAGCCGAGAAGATCAAGGCGACCCTCGAGAAGGTCGGCGCCAAGGTTGAGCTTAAGTAACGCAAGTTACTTGA
>JAFKKP010000024.1 GCA_017305515.1 Hyphomicrobiales bacterium | reverse complement strand
CGCGACATGCCGCGCAGCGCACGCATCGTCCGGACGCGCTGGCCAAGCTGTTCGAGAAATTCGTCTTCCACGTCAGGCTTTTTGGGCATGCGACCCCATTTTCGCTACCGGAAACATAATGCCGCGCGGGATTGACAGCAAGCGAACGCGGTGACTTTATATGAATTATAATTCTAAAGCTGGGGAGAACGCCGTGAGGGTCGGCATGATGGATTGCGAGCATGACGTGGCCCGAAAACCGCTGGGCACTTTTCGGCGTCAGGCTCGGGCGCGCGCATCATGAGCGGCGTGCCGGGACATTATAATGCCGTGACGTATCTGCTCGACCGCAATGTCGAAGCGGGACGCGGCTCCAAGATCGTCTTCCGCGATCCGGCCAGCGAAATCTCCTACGCCGATTTGCAGAGGCAGACGCGCAGACTCGCGAACGTGTTGAAGCGGCTCGGCGTGCGGCGCGAGGAGCGCGTCGCGATGATGATGCTCGATACGATCGACTTCCCGATCGTGTTTCTGGGCGCGATCCGCGCCGGCATCGTTCCGGTGCCGCTCAACACGCTGCTCACCGCCGAACAATACGCCTACATCCTCGCCGACTGCCGCGCGCGCGTGCTCTTCATTTCCGAAGCCCTGCTGCCGGTGGTGAAAGACGTACTCGGCCGTATGCCGGATTTGCAGCATGTCGTCGTGTCGGGACAGGCCGCGCACGGCCATGCGCTGCTCAAGGACGAACTGGCGAAAGAGAATGACAAGTTCGACACCGTCGCGACGCATCCGGACGAGCCGGCCTTCTGGCTCTATTCGTCGGGCTCGACCGGCATGCCGAAAGGCGTGCGCCATCTTCATTCCAATCTCGAAGCGACGGCGGAGACTTACGCCAAACAAGTGCTCGGCATTCGCGAAGACGATGTTTGCCTCTCGGCGGCGAAACTGTTCTTCGCCTACGGCCTCGGCAATGCGCTGACGTTCCCGATGAGCGTCGGCGCGACGACCGTGCTCAATCCCGAACGTCCGACGCCGCAGGTCATGTTCGATCTGGTCGCCAAACACGATCCGACGATTTTCTACGGCGTGCCGACATTGTTCGCGGCGATGCTCAACGACGAAGCCTACAAAAAAGCGCCGCGCACCAGGCGCCTGCGCGTCTGCACGTCGGCGGGCGAGGCGTTGCCCGAAGCGGTGGGACAGGCGTGGAAGGACCGTTTCGGCGTCGACATTCTCGACGGCGTCGGCTCGACCGAACTGCTGCACATCTTTCTGTCCAACGCGCCGGGCGACATCAAATACGGCTCGTCGGGCAAGCCTGTTCCGGGTTACGCCGTCCGCCTTGTGAACGACGCGGGGGAAGACGTGCCGGACGGCGAAGTTGGCGAGATGATCGTCAACGCACCGTCGGCGGGCGAAGGCTACTGGAATCAGCGCAGCAAGAGCCGCCAGACATTCGAGGGCGGATGGACGCGCACCGGCGACAAATACACGCGCGAGGCTGACGGCCGCTACACCTACTGTGGCCGCAGCGACGACATGTTCAAGGTGTCGGGCATCTGGGTGTCGCCGTTCGAGGTCGAGAGCGCGCTCATCACGCATCCGGCTGTCGCTGAGGCCGCCGTCGTTCCGGCGGCGGACGGCGAGGGGCTTTTGAAGCCGAAAGCGTTTCTCGTTCTGAAGAACAGCGCGGGCGGCGCATCGCTCGATAACGAACTCAAGGAATATGTGAAGCAGAAGATCGGGCCGTGGAAATATCCGCGCTGGATCGAAGTCGTGGATGCGCTGCCGAAAACCGCGACGGGGAAAATCCAACGCTTCAAGCTGCGTGATGGAGCGAATTCGTAACCGTCATTGCGAGCGAAGCGAAGCAATCCAGCTTTAAGAGTGGATTGCTTCGTCGCTTTGCTCCCCGCAATGACGACAGAAGGTAGAGACGATGACCATTCTCGAACCCTCCGGCACATTGAAGATCGGCGATGCCGAACTCGAATACCGCATGATCGGTCCAGCGCCCGACAAGGCGCCGACCATCGTGATGCTGCATGAAGGTCTCGGCTCGGTCGGACTGTGGGGCGAGTTTCCGGACAAGCTGCAAGCCGCGACCGGCGCAGGCGTGTTAGTCTATTCGCGCGCCGGTTATGGCCGGTCGTCGCCAGTGAGGTTGCCGCGACAGCTGGATTACATGCATGCCGAGGCGCTCGATGTGCTGCCGAAGATTCTCGACGCAATCGGATTCCGGCGCGGGCTTCTGCTCGGTCATTCCGACGGCGCGTCGATCGCGGCGATCTATGCCGGTGGAATTCAGGATCATCGCGTGCGCGGACTCATTCTCGTCGCGCCGCATTTTGTCGTCGAGGACATTTCGGTGACGTCGATTGCCGAAATCAAAGCGGCTTACGCCACGACCGATCTCAAAACGAAGCTCGCGCGTTGGCACAAGAATGTCGATAACGCCTTCATCGGCTGGAACGACATCTGGCTGTCTCCGCAATTCCGCAATTGGGACATTTCGGAATCGCTCGCCTATGTGCGCGTGCCGATTGCGATCATCCAGGGCGCCGACGATCAGTACGGCACGCTGCGGCAGATCGAGATCGCGCGCGAGGAATGTTACTGCCCCGTCGATGTTTCGCTCATCGATGGTGCCGCGCATTCGCCGCATCGGGAATCCGCCGCCGTCACGCTGAAAATCGCGTCCGACTTCGCCAACCGCCTGCTCAGGTTCCACGGCGAGGGCGAACTGGGCCGCGCGGCCTGATTTTTGACGACATGAAATAAAATGCATATAGGGCTAGACAGCCCGAAAATGTGGAATTATTGTGCATATCATTCCAAGACCCGCCGAGACCTGAAAATGGCTGCCGAAGACAGAAAACTTAGCAATTCCGCGCGCTACATTGATTTCCAGACCGATCCGTCGAAGTACCGGCACTGGAAGCTCGATGTTGCGGGCGATGTCGCCACGCTGACGATGGATGTCGACGAGAACGGCGGTCTGTTCGAGGGCTATCTGCTCAAGCTGAACTCCTACGATCTCGGTGTCGATATCGAACTGGCGGACGCCGTGCAGCGCCTGCGCTTCGAGCATCCGCAAGTGAAGGTCGTGCTGCTGCGCTCGGGCAAGAACCGCGTGTTCTGCGCCGGCGCGAATATCCGCATGCTCGCGGGATCGACGCACGCGCATAAAGTCAATTTCTGCAAATTCACCAACGAGACCCGCAACGGCCTCGAAGACTCGTCGGAGAATTCCGGCCAGAGTTTCATCACGGTGGTGAACGGCACGGCCGCGGGCGGCGGCTACGAACTCGCGCTTGCGACCGATCACATCATCATGGCGGACGACGGCGCGGCTGCGGTGGCGCTGCCGGAAGTGCCGCTGCTCGCGGTGCTGCCGGGCACCGGCGGCCTCACGCGCGTGGTGGACAAGCGCAAGGTGCGCCGCGATCACGCGGACTTCTTCTGTACCATCGAGGAAGGCATCAAGGGCAAACGCGCTGTGCAATGGCGGCTCGTCGATGAAATTGTCTCGAACTCCAAACTCGAAGCCAAGGTCGCCGAGCGCGCCAGGGAATTCGCGGCGAAATCGAAGCGTGCGGGTGAGAAGGGCATCAAGCTCAATCCGTTGAAACGGGAATTTTCCGACAACGGCGTGAAGTATGAATTCGTCAATGTCGAGATCGACCGCGACAAGCGCATCGCAACCCTCACAATCAAGACGCCGGAGGCCGATCCGCCGAATGATGTGGCGGCGCTGGCCGCGCTCGGAGACAGGTTCTGGCCGTTGCAAGTCGCGCGCGAACTCGACGACGCCATTCTGCATCTGCGCATCAACGAATTGCAGCTGGCAATGTTCGTGTTCAAATCGGTCGGTGAACGCGCACGCGTGCTGGCTTACGATGCGTTCCTCGAAGCGAACAAGTCGAACTGGCTCGTCAACGAGATCAATCATTACTGGAAGCGCGTGCTCAAGCGCGTCGATGTCACCTCGCGCACACTGGTGACGCTGGTCGAGCCGGGTTCGTGTTTCGCGGGCACACTCGCCGAACTCGTGTTCGCGGCGGATCGCTCCTACATGCTGATCGGCCGGATGCAGGGCGACAACCGTCCGCCCGCCGAGATCGTGCTCACCGCGCAGAATTTCGGACCCTATCCGATGAGCCACGGCCTGACGCG
Organism: Hyphomicrobiales bacterium; assembly: GCA_017305515.1. Taxonomy (GTDB): domain Bacteria; phylum Pseudomonadota; class Alphaproteobacteria; order Rhizobiales; family Xanthobacteraceae; genus Afipia. The sequence continues at coordinate 3,219 of JAFKKP010000024.1, read as the reverse complement.
GTTGGAGTCGCGCTTTCAGGCCAATCCGTCGGACGTCGATACGGCGAAAGCGAAAATCGGCGAGGCGCTGGATGCCGAGACCGCGGAAGAACTCGGCCTCGTCACCTTCGCGCTCGACGACATCGACTGGGAAGACGAAGTGCGCGTGTTCTTCGAGGAGCGCACGTCTTTCTCGCCCGACAGTCTCACCGGCATGGAGGCGAACCTGCGCTTCGTCGGGCCGGAGACGATGGAATCGAAAATCTTTTCGCGCCTCACTGCGTGGCAGAACTGGATCTTCCAGCGGCCCAATGCGGTGGGCGAAGAAGGCGCGCTGTTGCGTTACGGCACCGGCGTCAAAGCGAATTTCGATATGACAAGGGTGTGAGAAATTTTGCTGTGTCATGGCCGGACTTGTTCCGGCCATCCCGATCCATTCGGCACAGTGCTCAATCTGTCGGGATCACCGGGACGAGCCCGGTGATGACAAAACGGAAAGTCTAGGAGCGGCCAATGAACATCATGAACGTCGATTACACGACGAAGATTCCGAACAACGTCAATCTCTCCGAGGATCGTCAGGTGCTGAAGGCGCTCGAAGGCTGGCACCCGGGTTACCTCGACTGGTGGAACGACATGGGGCCGGAAGGTTTCCAGGAGTCGCTCGTGTACCTTCGCACCGCTGTCAGCGTTGACCCGAAGGGCTGGGCGAAGTTCGATTACGTCAAGATGCCGGAATATCGCTGGGGCGTGCTGCTTGCGCCGCAGGACGAGCAGCGTCTGGTCAATTTCGGCCAGCACAAGGGCGAGAAGGCGTGGCAGGAAGTGCCGGGCGAGTATCGCGCGATGCTTCGGCGGCTGGTCGTCATTCAGGGCGACACCGAGCCTGCATCGGTCGAACAGCAGCGGCATCTCGGTAAAACCGCGCCGTCGCTCTACGACATGCGCAATCTGTTTCAGGTCAATGTCGAGGAAGGCCGCCACCTTTGGGCGATGGTCTATCTGTTGCAGAAATATTTCGGCCGCGACGGACGCGAAGAAGCTGACGATCTGCTGCGCCGCCGTTCGGGTGACGCTGACGCGCCGCGCATGCTCGGCGCGTTCAACGAAGCCACTCCCGACTGGCTGTCGTTCTTCATGTTCACGTTCTTCACCGATCGCGACGGCAAGATGCAACTCGAATCGCTGGCGCAGTCCGGCTTCGATCCGTTGTCGCGCACCTGCCGCTTCATGCTGACCGAAGAAGCGCATCACATGTTCGTCGGCGAAACGGGCGTCAGCCGCGTGCTTCAGCGCACCTGCGAGGCGATGAAGCAGGCCGGCATCGAAGACCCGAACGAGATCGAGAAAGTCCGCGCGCTCGGCGTGATCGATCTGCCGACGATGCAAAAGAAAATGAACCTGCATTATTCGCTGTCTCTTGATCTCTTTGGATCGGAAGTCTCGACCAACGCCGCGAATTTCTACAATGCGGGTCTCAAAGGCCGGTTCATGGAGACCAAGATCGACGACGATCACCGTCTCACCGACGACCATTATAAAGTGCTGAAGATGGTCGACGGAAAAATCACGCTGGTGGATGAACCCGCGCTGACCGCACTCAACATGCGCCTGCGCGACGATTATACCGAAGATTGCGCCAAGGGCGTCGAACGCTGGAACAAGGTGATCGAAAAGACCGGTGTGAATTTCCGTCTCGAACTGCCGCACACCGCGTTCCATCGCCAGATCGGCGAATTCGCCAACGTGCATGCGTCGCCGAAGGGCGTGCTGCTGAGCGACGGCGATTGGGCGAAAGCGAAGGACGATTATCTGCCGTCCGCCGCCGATGGCGATTTCATCTCGTCGCTGATGACGCCTGTGAACGAGCCGGGGAAGTTCGCGAACTGGATTTCGCCGCCGAAGATGGGTATCGACAACAAGCCCGGCGACTTCGAATATGTGAAGATCGAAGCGGCGTAACAGTTCTCGCTATTGTCATGGCCGGGTTTATCCCGGCCATCCCGATACAGCAGGCACCGTGCTCACTTCATCGAGATCACCGGGACAAGCCCGGCGATGACAAGAAACCAAACAGCCATGAACGCACCGGTAACCGAACTTCTCAAGCAGCATCTCATCGATCCGGAAATATGCATTCGCTGCAACACCTGCGAAGAGACATGTCCGGTCGATGCGGTGACGCATGACGGCAACAATTATGTCGTGGATGCGTCGATCTGCAATCACTGCATGGATTGCATTTCGCCCTGTCCCACGGGCTCGATCGACAATTGGCGCGTGGTGGCGAAGGCCTACACTCTCGACGAACAATTTTCCTGGGGCGAATTGCCGAAGCAGGAAGAGATCGTCGCGGATAAGGCGGCGGGCGGCGCGGTCGAAGCCATCGAAGACGAAGTCGCAAAACTTCTGGAAGAGGCGCGCAAGGGCCTCGGCGGCAAGCCGGTCGCGCCGCATTCGGCGAGCAAGCCGACGGTCAATCTTTTCAATCGCAGCAAGCCGGCGATTGCGACCGTCACCGGAAATTTCCGGCTGACGGATGCGACTTCGGATTCCGACGTGCGTCACATCATTCTCGACTTCGGCGATCAGAAATTTCCGGTGCTGGAAGGCCAGAGCATCGGCATCGCCGCGCCGGGCAACGACGCCAACGGCAAGCCTCATGTCGCGCGGCTTTATTCGGTGGCCAGCTCGCGTGACGGCGAGAAGCCGAACGCCAACAATCTCGCGCTCACCGTGAAGCGCGAAGACAAAGGCGTGTGCTCGAACTATCTGTGTGATCTGCCGCGCGGCGCGAAGGTCGAAGTCACCGGGCCGTTCGGCGCGACCTTCCTGATGCCGGATGATGCGACGGCGAACATCATCATGATCTGCACCGGCACGGGTTCGGCGCCGTTTCGCGGTTTTACTGAGCGAAGACGCCGCGCGATGCCGGATGCATCCGGGCGTCTGCTGCTGTTCTTCGGCGCGCGCCGCCCGGAAGAGCTTCCTTACTTTGGACCGCTGCAGAAAGTACCGGACAAACTGCTCGGAAAATATTTTTGCTACTCGCGCGTGCCGAATGAGCCGCGCGTCTATGTGCAGGACCGCATCCGCAGCGAGGCGGCGCAGATCGCCAAGCTGCTCGGCGATTCAAAGACGCACATCTATATCTGCGGGCTTAAAGGTATGGAAAGCGGCGTCGATGAAGCCTTCGCCGATGCCTGCCGAGGGGCATCGCTCGATTGGGCGGCGCTCAAG
>JAFKKP010000023.1:9562-14191 GCA_017305515.1 Hyphomicrobiales bacterium | reverse complement strand
GAAAGCAGCACGCCCGATCCGCCCGCACCCGTAATGATGAGAACGTTCTCGCCCTTCGGCGTCGGCAGCACAGGGATGCCGCGCGCGAATTCGAGGAGCTGACGGAGCGAACGGGCACGAATGACGCCCGACTGTGCAAGAACGTCTTCGTAAATCTTGTCGTTACCGGCAAGCGCGCCGGTGTGCGACGACGCAGCCTTCGCGCCGGCCGAGGTGCGGCCCGCTTTCAGGACGACGACCGGCTTCTTCTTGGAGACGCGCTTGGCGGCTTCCGCGAAGGCGCGGCCGTCTTTCAGATCTTCGCAATGCTGCGCGATGATCGTGGTGTTCGGATCCTGTTCGAAGAAAGCGAGCAGATCGTCCTCGTCGATGTCGGACTTGTTGCCGAGGCCGACGATGGCCGAGACGCCCATCTTCGCCGAGCGCGAGAAGCCGATGATCGCCATACCGATGCCGCCGGATTGCGACGACAGCGCGGCGTGGCCCTTCACGTCGTAGGCCGTGCAGAAGGTCGCGCAGAGGTTCGACCACGTATAGTAGAAGCCGTAGATGTTCGGACCCATCAAACGAATATTGTGCTTGAGGCCGACCTTGACGATTTCTTCCTGAAGCTCAGGCGCGCCAGCTTCGGCAAAGCCCGACGGAATGAGAACCGCGCCCGGAATTTTCTTTTCGCCGCATTCTTCGAGCGCGCCGGCGACAAACTTCGCAGGGATCGCGAACACCGCGACGTCGATCACGCCCGGAACGTCCTTGACGCTCTTATAGGCCTTGCGGCCCAGAATCTCGTCGGCCTTCGGGTGGATCGGATAAATCTCGCCTTTATATCCGCCGTTGATGAGGTTCTTCATCACCGAGTTGCCGATCTTACCGTCTTCCGACGATGCACCGATCACGGCGACTGACTTCGGCATCATGATGCGGTTCATCGCTTTGACGATTTCGTCGTTCGAGCGCGGCGCGGGGCGCGGCTTGTAGTTGAAATCGACGACGATGCGGACGTCGGCGGCAATCGCGTCTTTCTTGGTGGCGAATACCGGATTCAGATCGAGTTCGACGATTTCGGGGAAATCGGTGACGAGCTGCGATACCTTCACGATCACATCGGCCAGCGCATCGCGGTTCACCGGATCGCCGCCGCGAACTCCGTGCAGCATTTCCTTGGCCTGGATGCCGTCGAGCATCGACAGCGCGTCGGCCTTGGTTGCGGGCGCGAGGCGGAAGGTGACGTCTTTCAGCACTTCGACGAGAACGCCGCCGAGACCGAAGGCGACGAGCTTGCCGAACGAATTGTCGGTGATGGAGCCGACGATGACTTCGGTGCCGCCCATCAACATCTGCTGGACCTGCACGCCTTCGATCTTGGCGTCGGCTTTATATTTCTTGGCGTTGGCGAGAATCTGGTCGTAGGCCTTCTGCGCGCCGTCGGCGTCTTTCACGCCGACCATCACGCCGCCGGCTTCGGTCTTGTGGAGAATGTCCGGCGACACGATTTTCATGACCACCGGGAAGCCCATGCCGCCCGCGAGCTTGGCGGCGTCGGCGGCGGATTTCGCCAGACCTTCCTTTGGGACCGGGATTCCGTAGGCGTCGCAGACGATCTTGCCTTCGGGCGCGGTGAGGCTGTTGCGTTTATCGGCCTTTACGGCGTCGAGAATCTTGCGAACTTCGGTTTTGGCCTGCGGCATCTTTTCTCTCTCCTAACGCCTTTTTCCGAGGATTTTTGGCATTTGGTATGCCAAGAACATTGTTGTCAAGCGCGTTCCACAGCCGCATTGCAGCACGGCGTCACATCCTTGACACTTTGGCATCTGGCATGCCAAGAACCTGACATTGCGCCCTCGTGGTATTAATGAATCCCCACAGAGGCGAGGGAATCATGGCGGCACAGAAAACGACCAAGACAGCGGCAACGGCGGGCGGCGATGCCGATCTCGCCATCGTTCGTATCGCGCCGGAAACGAGTTTCAAGAACAAAGCGTATGAGGCGCTGAAGGATGCCATCCTCAAGATGGACATCTACACGACGCCTGAACCCGTGATGCTCGACGAGCGTGCGCTGTCGGAGCGCCTCGGCGTGTCGCGCACACCGATCCGCGAGGCGATCGCGATGCTCGAACAGGACGGTTTCGTCAAAACCGTTCCGCGCCGCGGCATCATCGTCGTGCGCAAGACGAAAGCGGAAATCGTGGACATGATCCGCGCCTGGGCCGCGCTCGAAAGCATGGCAGCGCGTCTCATCACGACGACCGCGCGCAAGAAGGACATCACCGCGCTGCGCGACTTCTTCAAGAACTTCAGCAAGGACCGCCTGCCGCAGGATCATCGCGTCGAATACTCCAAGGCCAACATCGCGTTTCATCAGGCGCTGATCGGTCTCAGCGAATCGCCGACGCTGATCGAAATGACCAACGACATTCTTCTGCATGTACGCGGTTTCCGCCAGTTGACCATCGGGCGCACGGATCGCACCGCCGTCTCATTGCCGGAGCACCTTGCGATTATCGAGGCGCTGGAAGAACGCGACACTGAATTGGCCGAGAAACGCGCGCGCGATCATACGCTGGGTCTTGCGACTTATGTCGAGACGCACGGCCAGGAGCTTTTTACGACGACGACGTAAAACGAACGACGAAACGACAAATACAAAAAAGTATCAGGGAGAGGCGGTATGTCCGCAGTAGTTCAGAGCATCAATCCGGCCGCCGAAGAAGAACTGACGGACGGCTTCCATCTCATCATCGACGCGCTCAAGCTCAACGGTCTCAATACGATCTATGGCGTGCCCGGAATTCCGATCACGGATTTCGGCCGCATGGCACAGGCCGAAGGCATCCGTGTGCTGTCGTTCCGCCACGAGCAGGCTGCGGGTTACGCGGCGTCCATCGCGGGCTTTCTCACCAAGAAGCCGGGCGTGTGTCTCACGGTGTCCGCGCCGGGCTTCCTCAACGGTCTTACGGCGCTGGCGCATGCGACCACCAACTGCTTCCCGATGATTCTGATTTCCGGCTCATCCGAGCGCGAGATCGTCGATTTGCAGCAGGGCGACTATGAGGAAATGGATCAGCTCGCCATCGCGAAGCCTTTGTGCAAGGCGGCGTTCCGCGTGCTGCACGCACAGGACATTGGTATCGGATTGGCGCGCGCGATCCGCGCCGCAGTGTCCGGCCGTCCGGGTGGCGTCTATCTTGATTTGCCTGCAAAGCTGTTCGGCCAAGTGATGAATGCTGACGCCGGCAAGAAGTCGCTGGTGAAGGTTATCGACGCGGCGCCTGCGCAGATTCCCGCGCCCGATTCAGTGAAGCGCGCTCTCGATGTGCTCAAGAGCGCAAAGAAGCCGCTCATTATTCTCGGCAAGGGCGCGGCCTACGCGCAGGCCGACGAAGCGATCAAGAATTTCGTCGAGAAGAGTGGCGTGCCCTTCCTGCCCATGAGCATGGGCAAGGGCCTGTTGCCGGACACGCATCCGCAATGCGCGGGCGCTGCGCGCTCGACCGTGCTGAAGGATTCAGATGTCGTCATGCTGATCGGCGCACGACTGAACTGGCTGCTGTCGCACGGCAAGGGCAAGACGTGGGGCGACGCGCCGAAGAAGTTCATCCAGATCGACATCGAACCGCGCGAAATGGATTCGAACGTCGAGATCGTTGCACCCGTGGTCGGCGACATCGGCTCATGCGTCACCGCGATGCTGAACGCGATGGGCAATAGCTGGCAGGCTCCGTCGGCTGACTGGACAAAGGCGGTCCAGACCAAGCGCGACGACAACGTCGCGAAGATGGCGCCAAAGCTGATGAACAACAACTCGCCGATGGACTATCACGGCGCGCTCGGCGTTCTGCGCACCATCATCAAGGAGCGCCCCGACGCTATCCTCGTCAACGAAGGCGCCAACACGCTCGACCTCGCGCGCGGCATCATCGACATGTACAAGCCCCGCAAGCGCATCGATGTCGGCACTTGGGGCATCATGGGCATCGGCATGGGCTATTGCATCGCTGCCGCCGTCGAAACCGGCAAGCCGGTGCTTGCCGTCGAAGGCGATAGCGCGTTCGGGTTCTCCGGCATGGAGGTCGAAACCATCTGCCGTTACAACCTTCCGGTCTGCGTCGTCGTCTTCAACAATGACGGCATCTATCGCGGCACCGACGTCAATCCGACCGGTGGCTCTGACGTTGCGCCGACTGTGTTCGTAAAAGGCGCGCGTTATGACAAGATGATGGAGGCTTTCGGCGGCGTAGGCGTCAACGCGACCTCACCGGACGAGTTGAAGCGCGCAGTGAATGCTGCCATGGATTCCGGCAAGCCGACGCTCATCAACGCGGTTCTCGATCCGGCTGCCGGTTCCGAGAGCGGCCGCATCGGCAATCTCAATCCGCAGAGTGCTTTGAAGAAAAAGAAGTAAGCCGTCGCCCTGAGCCAAGGCTCAGGGTATTTGTGCAATTCAATGGGGCGTCAGAGGGGCGTCGCCGCTACGGAGTAAGACCATGACACAGGCGCTGAAGGGCGTTCGCATTCTCGATTTCACGCACGTCCAGTCGGGACCGACCTGCACGCAGTTGCTGGCGTGGTTCGGCGCCGACGTCATCAAGGTCGAGCGCCCTGGCGTCGGCGACATCACGCGCGGCC
>JAFKKP010000023.1:7555-9552 GCA_017305515.1 Hyphomicrobiales bacterium | reverse complement strand
GATGTGCCGAGCGCGGACAGCCTCTATTTCACGATGCTGAACCACAACAAGCGTTCGATCACGCTCGACACCAAGAACCCGAAGGGCAAGGAAATCCTCACCGCGCTGATGAAGAAGTGCGACGTGCTGGTGGAAAATTTCGGCCCCGGCGTGCTCGATCGCATGGGCTTTCCGTGGGAAACCATCCAGAAGATCAATCCGAAGCTGATCGTCGCGTCGATCAAGGGCTTCGGTCCCGGTCCTTATGAAGACTGCAAGGTCTATGAAAACGTCGCGCAGTGCACCGGCGGCTCGGCGTCGACCACTGGCTTCCGTGACGGCCTGCCGCTCGTGACCGGCGCGCAGATCGGCGACAGCGGCACCGGATTGCATCTCGCGCTCGGCATCGTCACTGCACTTTACCAGCGCACGCATTCGGGCGTGGGCCAGCGCGTCACCGTCGCGATGCAGGACGGCGTGCTGAATCTGGCGCGCGTGAAACTGCGCGACCAGCAGCGCCTCGCGCATGGACCGCTCAAGGAATACAGCCAGTTCGGCGAAGGCATTCCGTTCGGCGACGCTGTTCCTCGCGCCGGCAACGATTCAGGCGGCGGTCAGCCGGGCCGCATCCTCAAGTGCAAGGGCTGGGAAACCGATCCGAACGCCTATCTGTATTTCATCACGCAGGCGCCTGTGTGGGAGAAGATCTGCGACGTGATCGGCGAACCGGGCTGGAAGACTCACCCGGACTACGCCAAGCCGCCGGCCCGCCTGTCGCGCCTGAACGAAATCTTTGCGCGCATCGAACAGTGGACGATGACAAAGACCAAGTTCGAGGCGATGGACATCCTCAACAAGGACGACATTCCATGCGGTCCGATCCTGTCGATGAAGGAATTGGCCGAGGATCAGTCGCTGCGCAAAACCGGCACCGTCGTCGAGGTCGATCATCCCAAGCGCGGCAAGTATCTGTCGGTCGGCAACCCGATCAAGCTGTCGGCTTCGCCGAGCGAGGTGAAGCGTTCGCCGCTGCTCGGTGAACACACCGACGAAATCCTTAAATCGGTGCTCGAACTTAACGACAGTCAGGTCGCGGAAGCTCACGCCTCCGGCTGCCTCACGCCGCCGCCGAAGGTTCAGGCCGCCGAATAATTCTCATCGAAATCGAAGTGAGCAATCGGAGCCGGCGAGTCGATCGCCGGCTCTTTTCGTTGCGCGCGGTATGATTTGACGGCGTGGTATATTGTCGCGCGACAAACACGCACCCGCTTCAATCACGCAAATGCTTGTCAGAAAACTTTTGCGACGCGTGTCGAATAACGCTTGCGCTGTTTGGCGTTCTTTCAATTTGTCCGCGTTTTATCGGGACGTTTTTGATTGGCGGCGACGAGATGCCGCAGCTCCTTCGCTGATTTTTTTTCGATTGCGATGTGGCATCCCACATACCAAAGTTTCAATCAGCGAAAGACGTACAACGAAAGAACGGGGCGTCAGCTGTGTCCGTCGCACCCGCGGCGTTTCTAAGATGAGTCTCGTCGGCAAAACGCCGGCGATGATTCAAAAAAAATGAAGCCGACATAGAGCGGCGCAAACAAAAGTTATGGAGGAGATCACATGAAACGAATTTCATTCGGCGCAATCGGCTTCGGGACTGCGATGTGCGCTGCGCTTGCGGCGTTTCCGGCTTCGGCCGCGTGGGAGCCGACACGTCCGGTCGAATTTGTCATTCCCGCCGGTACCGGCGGCGGCGCCGATCAGATGGCGCGAACGATCCAGGGTATCGTCACCAAGCACAATCTGATGAAGCAGCCGATGGTCGTCATCAACAAGTCGGGTGGCGCGGGCGGCGAAGGCTTTCTCGATGTGAAGTCGTCGGCAGGCAATCCGCACAAGATCATCATCACGCTGTCGAACCTGTTCACGACTCCGCTCGCAACCGGCATTCCGTTCGCGTGGACCGATCTCACGCCGGTCGCAATGCTGGCGCTCGATGAATTCGTACTGTGGGTCAACGCCGA
>JAFKKP010000023.1:0-7468 GCA_017305515.1 Hyphomicrobiales bacterium | reverse complement strand
CAAATCCGTGAAGGACTATCTCGACGCCGTGAAGGCCGGACCTGCCGGCTCCATGAAGATGGGCGGTACCGGATCGAAACAGGAAGACCAGATCATCACGGTTGCGATGGAAAAGGCGACCGGCGCGAAGTTCACCTACATTCCCTACAAGGGCGGTGGAGAAGTCGCGGTCCAGCTCGTCGGCAATCACGTCGATTCGACCGTCAACAATCCGATCGAGGCGGTTGCACAGTGGCGCGGCGGAAAAGTACGGCCGCTCTGCGTCTTCGACAGCAAGCAGATGAGCTACGACGAGAAAATCGCCGACGGCAAATCATGGAAGGACATTCCCACCTGCAAATCGGCGGGCCTCGATATCGAATATCTGATGCTGCGCGGCATCTTCATGTCGCCGAAGGCATCCAAGGACGAGGTCGCCTACTACGTCGATCTGTTCAAGAAGGTTCGCGAGACGCCCGACTGGCAGGAATTCATGAAGACTGGCGCCTTCAACACGACTTTCATGATCGGCGACGAGTACGCCAAGTGGGTCGGAGCGGAAGAGAAACGGCATCAGTCGCTGATGAAAGACGCAGGCTTCCTCGCTACTTCAAATTGACCGGATGAAACGGTTTTGCCGGCGGGTGCGCGAAGCGCCCGCCGGGACGCCTGCTCGCGCACGGAGTTACAATGGCTAAGCATCGTTCAATCAACGCGGGCCCTTCCCACAGGAAAGTGGAAGCCGGAGTCACGCTCGCTATCGCTGCATTCGGATTGCTCATCGTCCTCGGCAGCATCAAGGCCGGAATCAACTGGGGTGCGGAAGGTCCGCGCGCGGGTTTCTTTCCGTTTTATATCGGTGTGTTTGTCGTTGCCTCGAGCCTGATAAATCTCTGGAACGGCTTGCGCGAGAAGGACGACGGATTGTTTGCCGAATGGGGGCAGCTCCGTCAGGTCTTCAGTGTCGCGTTTCCGACCGCGATCTATGTCGGCGTGATGCCGTACATCGGTCTTTACATTTCGTCATTTATCTTCATCGCGTGGTTCATGCGCTGGCTCGGCAAGTACCCGTGGTCGACGGTTCTTGCTGTCGCGACCGCAATGCCGGTTGCGACCTTCATCGTGTTCGAACGCTGGTTTCTCGTGCCGCTGCCCAAGGGCCCGGTTGAGGCGTGGCTCGGATTGTGATGCTGCAAGACCTTCGCGATTTCTAAAATCTCCGATTCAGGATTTATAAAATGGAAGAACTCGCCAATCTGTTTCATGGCTTTGTCGTCGCCCTTCAGCCGTTCAACATCATGGTGATGTTCGTCGGCATTGTGCTCGGCGTTATCATCGGCGTGCTTCCCGGCCTCGGCGGCGCCAACGGCGTCGCCATCCTTCTTCCGCTGACGTTCAGCATGCCGCCGACCTCGGCGATCATCATGCTGTCTTGCATCTATTGGGGCGCGTTGTTCGGAGGTGCAATCACATCGATCCTGTTCAACATACCGGGTGAGCCGTGGTCGGTGGCGACGACATTCGACGGCTATCCGATGGCGCAGAAAGGAAAGGCTGGCGAGGCGTTGACCGCTGCCTTCACCTCATCGTTCGTCGGCGCGCTGTTCGCCGTGATCATGATCACGCTAGTTGCACCGCTGGTTGCGAACTTCGCGCTGCGATTTGGACCTGCGGAAAAATTCGCGGTCTATTTTCTGGCCTTTTGCAGTTTCGTGGGTTTAAGCAAGGAGCCGCCGTTCAAGACCATCGCTGCGATGATGATTGGTTTTGCGCTCGCAGCCGTCGGACTCGACTCCATCACGGGACAACTGCGCCTCACATTCGGCTTCACAGAATTGCTGAACGGCTTCGACTTCCTGATCGCCGTGATCGGTCTTTTCGGAATCGGCGAAATCCTCCTGACCATGGAGGAGGGGCTGAGCTTCCGCGGCGGCAATGCAAAGATCAATCTGAGCGTGGTGCTGAAGACCTGGAAGGAACTTCCGAAATACTGGATGACGTCGCTGCGTTCATGTCTGATCGGCTGCTGGATGGGCGTTACGCCGGCCGGTGCCACGCCTGCATCCTTCATGAGCTACGGCATCGCCAAGCGCGTTTCCAAACAGGGCAAAAATTTCGGCAAAGGCGAGGTCGAAGGCGTGATTGCGCCGGAAACCGCCGCGCATGCCGCAGGTACAGCCGCGCTGCTGCCGATGCTTTCGCTCGGCGTGCCGGGTTCGCCGACGGCGGCCGTCCTCCTCGGCGGTCTCCTGATCTGGGGCCTTCAGCCGGGACCGATGCTGTTCGTCGAACAGAAGGAATTCGTCTGGGGCCTGATCGCCTCGATGTATCTCGGCAACGTGTTCGGCCTGCTTGTCGTGCTGACATGCGTGCCGGTCTTCGCTGCGATCCTTCGCGTGCCGTTCAGCATCATCGCGCCGCTTATTCTGGTGCTGTGCGCGATCGGTGCCTATTCGGTCCACAACAGCACGTTCGACGTCATGCTGATGCTGGTGTTCGGCGTGATCGGCTATGCGTTGAAAAAATGCAATTACCCGTTGGCGCCGCTCGTTCTCGCCATCGTGCTGGGCGACAAGGCGGAAGAAGCCTTCCGGCAATCGCTGCTCGGTTCGCAGGGTTCGCTCGGAGTCTTCTTCTCGAATGGGCTGGTCAGCACGATCATGGTGCTGGGTCTGATCGCGTTGTTCTGGACGGTGATCTCGAATGGCTGGACGAGATTGATGTCCAGCGCGCAAAGGGCCGCATAGTACGCCGCAAACTCATGCGGCAGAATGTCGCGGACCTCGCGCCGGAATGCAAAAAACCTCAGTATTTACTGGGGTTTTTTCATTTTACGCTGATACCTCTCAGCGAGCGAGGTGCGACAATTTTGCTTGTTAGCTGGCATATCACATACCAGAGTGCCGCCCTTGGAGCCTGTCGCAATCTTCAAAACAGAACAGGCCTCTCGGGGAGGATTTATGGCAACTACCACACACATGGACCCTGCGGCCGGTCGCGTCAGCGACACCTATCGCTGGACGCAATTGGTCATCGGCGTGCTCGCGATGGTGATGATCGCGAACTATCAATACGGCTGGACGTTCTTCGTCCCCGATATCGAGAAGAAATTCGGCTGGTCGCGCACTGAAATCCAGTGGGCTTTCACGCTGTTCGTGCTGTTCGAGACCTGGCTGGTTCCGGTCGAAGGCTGGTTCGTCGACAAATACGGTCCGCGTATCGTCGTTCTGTTCGGTGGCGTTCTCTGCGCGATCGGATGGGTCATCAACGCGAAGGCCGACACGCTCAGCGGCTACTATCTCGGCATGATTATCGCTGGCATCGGCGCCGGCGGCGTCTACGGCACCTGCGTCGGCAACGCGCTGAAATGGTTTCCGGACAAGCGCGGTCTTGCAGCAGGTTTGACCGCAGCCGGATTCGGTGCGGGCTCCGCGCTCACCGTCGCTCCCATTCAGGCCATGATTAAGAACGACGGCTTCCAGAATACGTTCCTGTATTTCGGCCTGGGACAAGGCATCATCATCGTGATCCTCGCGTTTCTGATGTTCGCGCCGAAGCCGGGGCAAGTGCCGGCGACTGCGTCGAACGCAAACGTCATCCAGAGCCGCCGCAACTACTCGCCGACCGAAGTTCTCGGTCAGCCGATCTTCTGGCTGATGTACTTCATGTTCGTGATTGTCGGCGCGGGCGGATTGATGGTGACTGCGAACCTCAAGCCAATCGCGCTGGACTGGAAGGTCGATAATCTGCCGGTGACGCTGATGGGCCTGACCATGACGGCTGTGACGTTCGCCGCGACGATCGATCGTGTGCTCAACGGCCTGACGCGCCCGTTCTTCGGATGGGTCTCCGACATGATCGGCCGCGAGAACACGATGTTCATCGCGTTCGGCATGGAAGGCATCGGCATCTATCTGCTCTATCTCTACGGACACGATCCGATCTGGTTCGTGCTGCTGTCGGGCGCCGTGTTCTTCGCGTGGGGTGAGATCTACTCGCTCTTCCCGTCGACGTGCACCGACACATTCGGAGCGAAGTTCGCGACGACCAATGCGGGTCTGCTGTACACCGCCAAGGGTACGGCGGCGCTGCTTGTGCCGCTCGCCAACTACATCCAGCAGACGTCGAAGACTTGGGACACCGTGTTCCTCGTCGCGGCCGGCGCCAACATTCTCGCCTCATTGCTTGCGATTGCGGTGTTGAAGCCCTGGCGCAAGCAGGTCGTCGCAAAGGCGGTCGCGTCGTCCTGACCTCTACGCTTCGCCGCTCGGCGAAGCTCAGTTCAAGCGCGCTCAACCTTCGGGTTGGGCGCGTTTTGCGTTGGGAATGAGAAGATTTTCGAGGCCGATTACATCGACCGGAACGCGAGGAACTTGCTGCGCTGCGTCACACTATTTGCGCGATCAGACTAACGGCGCGCTTGCGCGGTGGAATAATTTATACCAGCTTCTCCTTGACGCTTGCGACAATTGGTCACAGCCTTGTGACAATTCGCCACATAACGAGCGCACTGGGAGAGAACATGAGCACAACATCACAAGCTGCGGGAAGCGCGGCCGTGTCCAACGGATTCCGTTGGACGCAACTCATCATCGGCGTCGTCTGCATGGCGATGATCGCGAACCTTCAATATGGCTGGACTTATTTCGTCGGCCCGATGGCGAAAGCCAATTCGTGGGACGTCGCGGGTATCCAGGTTGCCTTCAGCATTTTCGTGGCACTGGAAACGTGGCTGACGCCGGTCGAGGGATGGATCGTCGACTCGCTCGGCCAGCGTGGACCGAAGCTCGTCGTCGCGATTGGAGGCATCCTTGCCGCTCTCGGCTGGCTCATCAACTCGAAGGCGACGACGCTTGAAATGCTTTACGTCGGCGCCACCGTATCGGGCATTGGAGCGGGCGCGATCTACGCAACTTGCGTCGGCAACGCCGTCAAATGGTTTCCGGATCGCCGCGGTCTCGCCGTCGGACTGACGGCGGCAGGATTCGGCGCGGGCGCCGCCGTCACCGTTATTCCGATCCAAAAGATGATCGAATCGATCGGCTATGCCGACACATTCTTCTGGTTCGCAATCTTCCAGGGCGTGACCGTCTTTGTCCTTGCCTGGGTTCTGCGTCCGCCGCTTCCTGGCGAAGTCCCGAGCGGCTCCGCCGTCAAGGTGCTTCAATCGAAGACCAGCAGCACGCCCGGCCAGATGCTCAAGTCGCCTGTGTTCTGGCTGCTCTATTTGATGTTCGTGCTGGTGTCGGCCAGCGGCCTCATGGTGGCAGCGCAGATCGCGCTGATCGCGAAAGACTACGGCGTCGCGTCCACCGTGGTTCTGTTCGGCGCGACGACGCTGATCGTGTCGGGTGTGATCGATAACCTCGCCAACGGCGGCGCACGTCCTTTCTTCGGCTGGGTGTCGGATCAGATCGGCCGCGAATACACGATGGCCATCGCGTTCACGGCGGGCGGCATCGCTTACTGGCTGCTCGGCAGTTTCGGCACGACGCCTTGGACCTTCGTGATCTGCGCGGCGCTCATCTTCTTCACATGGGGTGAGATCTTCAGCCTGTTCCCGTCGACCTGCACGGACATGTTCGGTCCGAAATATGCGACCACCAACACGGCACTGCTTTACACCGCAAAGGGCCTTTCGGCGTTCGTCGTTCCGCTTGCGAACGTTCTGAAATCCCAGACCGGCAGCTGGCATGCGGTGTTCATCGTTGCCGCGATCATGAACTTCGTTGTGGTGCTCTTGGCGCTGTTCGTCGTCCGGCCGTGGCGCATTTCGATCAGCCAGGCCGAAGACAGCAGAGGCGCGATCGGTCAGCCGGCGGAATAAGCGCCACAGCCTGATCGCAAAAAATCAAAAGGGCGCATTTCGGTGCGCCCTCTTTCTTTGTGCTCCGGCATTGGAAAGGTCAGCAACGCTGTCATTTTCGCAAATAATTCAGTTGGCGATGTCAGTCGCCGCTTGACGTCTGGCATAACGTATACCAGAATTTCCCTACCCAATACGGGAGCGTCAAAGTCATAGGGAGGCTTCGATGAATGTAGCAGACATCCTGCGCACCAAGTCCGCGCGCGTCGCCACCGTCCGCATGAATGAGACAGTCGCCGTTGCCGCCAAACTGCTTCGCGCCGAAAACACCAGCGCGCTTGTCGTAAAAGACGTGTGCCGCACCGAGGGCAACGTCGTGGTCGGAATGTTCACCGAGCGCGATGTCGTGCGCGCAATGGCCGAACACGGGCCGAAGGGCGCGGACCTCAAAATCTCGTCGCTGATTTCCGTACAGAAGCTGATCTCGTGCTCGCAGTCCGACACCGTCGAGCAGGTGAGCCAGGTGATGACGGACAATCACATTCGGCATCTTCCGGTTCTCGAAGACGGACGGCTCGTCGGCATCATCAGCATCCGCGATCTCGTCGTCGCGCATGAAAATGCGGCGAGCGTGCAGCCCGCTATCGCCTGAGGTCGGCTGCGCTCTGGCGCAGGCGATTTGGAATCTGACTGAAATCGATAGATGACCTCGCCGCAGATGCGGCGCGGTAACGACCTTCCACGCTTTTGGGGGAACGCAGTCGTATGAAGATTTGCATTTACGGCGCAGGCGCCATCGGCGGCTATCTCGGCGTCAAGCTCGCACAGGCCGGCGCGGAAATCAGTCTCGTCGCGCGCGGGCCGCATCTCGCCGCGATGAAGGCGAACGGTCTCAAGCTCCTGATCGGCGACGAGGAGCATGTCGTCTATCCAAACTGCACGGATAATCCCGCCGATCTCGGCGTGCAGGATGTCGTCATCGTCTGTCTGAAGGCCCACTCTATCACCGGCGTGATCGAACAGATGCGGCCTTTGCTCGGCTCGCACACGCGCATCGTCACGGCAGTGAACGGGATTCCCTACTGGTATTTCTACAAGCACGGCGGAAACGAATACGAAGGCAAGACGCTGGAGAGCATCGATCCCGGCGGACGCCAGTGGAACGAACTCGGCGCGGAGCGTGCCATCGGCTGCATCGTGTATCCCGCGACCGAGATCGAAGCGCCCGGTGTTATCAAGCATGTCTACGGCGACCGCTTTCCGCTTGGAGAGCCGTCAGGCGAGACATCGTCCGACGTAAACGAACTGTCGGAGCTTTTTACAAAGGCCGGTTTGCAGGCGCCGGTGCTCGACCGCATTCGTGACGAGATCTGGCTGAAACTGTGGGGCAACGTCTCGTTCAATCCGATCAGCGCGCTGACGCATGCGACGCTCGATGTGTTGTGCAGCGATCCCGGTACCAAAGCCGTAACGCGTTCGATGATGGTCGAGGCGCAGCAGATCGCGGAAACCTTCGGTGTGAAATTCCGCGTCGATGTCGACCGCCGCATCGAAGGCGGGCGCAAGGTCGGCGCACACAAAACGTCGATGTTGCAGGATCTGGAGCGCGGCCGGCCGATGGAAATCGATCCGCTGGTGACGGTGGTTCAGGAAATGGGCCGCATGACGCAGATTCCGACGCCG
>JAFKKP010000022.1 GCA_017305515.1 Hyphomicrobiales bacterium | reverse complement strand
TGGTGGTCGCGGTGGTCGGGTCGCCCGCGTCATCCAGCACGATGGTCTTGATTTTCGCGCCGCCGATTTCGGTCGGGCAGAATTCGAGCGCATTCTTCTCCGGCACGCCGAGCGCCGCGCCAGGGCCCGTGGTGCTGATGCTGATGCCGACGGTGACGTCCTGCGCCGACGCGGTTGCAATCGCGCCCGGCAACGCGACCGACGCCAGCAGCGCCATCGCGGTCATTGAGATTTTCTTCATTCGGTCCTCCCCTCGAGGTTTTTGAGCTTTTTGGCAGAATGGTCGTACAGATAGTTATACAGTATAATGATAGGGTGTTGAGTCAATGGAGCGCGGCGTTTGCGCCGCAACCAATGTTCGGCGTGGCGGTATCGGGATGGCCTTTCTCCCGCCGGCGTGGTTGATATATCAACCAGATGCTTCACGGCATAGCACCTGCCGCGCTACCTTGACGCATCGGGACTTTCAAAACACAGCAAAATGCCGGGAGCAAGCGGTTGCGAATACAGGTTGCGATCATCGGTGCGGGTCCTGCGGGCCTGCTGCTCGGCCAGCTGCTGCACGCCTACGGTATCGAGAACATCATTCTGGAGCGGAAGAATCGCGCCTACGTTCTGGCGCGAATCCGTGCCGGCGTTCTCGAACAGGGCACCGTCAGTCTGCTTGAGGAAGTCGGCGTCGCGGAACGCCTGCATCGCGAGGGCCTGATCCACGACGGTATCGAACTCGCCTTCGGCGGCGCGCGTCACCGCATCGACATGAAGCAGGCGACCGGCGGCAAGACGGTGACAATTTACGGTCAGACCGAGGTGACGCGCGACCTGATGGACGCGCGCGACAGGATCGGACTGAAAACAGTTTATGAAGCCGACGATGTCACCCTGCACGACTTCGACGGCAAGCGTCCTCGCGTGCGATACGTCAAGGACGGCACCACGCATGAAATCGAATGCGACTTCATCGCGGGCTGCGACGGCTTTCACGGTGTCAGCCGCCAGAGCGTGACGGCGGACGCAATCAGGATTTTCGAGCGGGTCTATCCGTTCGGCTGGCTCGGTATCCTGTCGGAGACGCCGCCGGTGTCGGAAGAACTGATCTACGCCAATCACGAGCGCGGCTTCGCGCTCTGCTCGATGCGTTCGCACACCCGCAGCCGCTATTACGTGCAATGCTCGCTCGACGATCACGCCGATCACTGGTCCGACGACAAATTCTGGGACGAACTGAAACGCCGTCTCGACCCGGAAGCGGTGGATCGTCTCGTCACCGGCCCTTCGATTGAAAAGAGCATTGCCCCTTTGCGGAGTTTCGTCGCCGAGCCGATGCGGTTCGGGCGGCTGTTTCTGGCCGGCGACGCCGCTCATATCGTGCCGCCGACCGGCGCGAAGGGTTTGAATCTTGCGGCGAGCGACGTGCACTACCTCGCAACCGCATTGCGTGAACTCTATTCCGAAAAATCGGAAGCCGGGATCGGCAGCTATTCGCAGCGTGCGCTGGCGCGGGTGTGGAAGGCCGAGCGTTTTTCATGGTGGATGACATCGATCCTGCATCGCTTCCCCGACACCGACGATTTCAGTGCGCGCATTCAGAACGCGGAACTGAATTACCTCGTCAGCTCGAAAGCCGCGACGGCGGCGCTCTCCGAGAACTATGTCGGCCTGCCTTATTGAGAGCGTTTGAAACTGCAAATTGATGCCGTTTCAAACAATCATTGTTCGTGAAGGCACGAAGCATTCGCGCTAACACTGCGTCATGAACGCAACAGACATCGCGACCGACGTCCCCGAAGGCTTCACGCGGCACACCCGCACGAGTCCGATCACCGAACCGTGGGAGCCGATCTATGCCAGAAAAACCGCAACTGCATTTGTCCTCGGTCTTCGCCTCGCGAAGCCGCACACCAATTCGCGCGGCATGGTTCATGGCGGGTTGATCTCGACGCTCGCCGACAATGCGATGGGACTAAGCTGCGGACTTCAAATCACGGAGCCCGGCGCGCGGCTTGTCACGATCAGCCTGAGCGTGGATTTTCTCTCCTCCGCCAGCATCGGGCAGTGGCTTGAGGTGACGACCGGCTTCGTCAAGGCCGGCGGATCGATCTGTTTCGCTCAAAGTCTCGTGACCGCGGACGGCGAGCCCTGCGCGCGGGCCAACGCGACCTTCAAGATCGTCAAGCCGCGCCCCGCATAATGGGCCGCAGGGCATTGTCCTTCGAGAGCCCCGGCCTATCTTGGTTCCATATCAATCGAACCGGCGGGCTCTCCATGCCAAACGTCCACGAATTCCCCAGCGACGTCGCCTTCACGCCCGCGGTGAAGGACATTCAGGCGCGCAAGGGATCGCGCGAGGCTTACGCGCGCGTCGAGCAGAATGGCGGCTGGCAGACCGAGATCGACGCGGCGCTGGCTGCCTTCATCGGCGAGCAGACCAGCTTTTTTCTCGCGACCGCCAACGCCGAAGGCCAACCCTATATCCAGCATCGCGGCGGGCCGCCCGGCTTCATCAGAATTCTCGACAGGCAGACGCTCGCCTTCGCCGACTTTCGCGGCAACCGGCAATACATCACGCAAGGCAATCTCGCGGAAAATCCCAAGGCGTATATTTTCCTGATCGACTATGTGCATCGCCGCCGCATCAAGATCTGGGGCGAGGCGCGCGTGGTCGAGGACGATCCCGCATTGGTCGCGTCGCTAATGCCGCGCGACTACAAGGCCAGGCCCGAGCAGGCCATCGTCTTCAAGATCGCGGCGTGGGACAGCAATTGCCCGCAGCACATTCCGCAGAAAATCGATCTGGCGGATGTCGCTGCCGTCGTCGGTCAGCGCGATGCGCGGATCGCACAGCTTGAGGCGGAAATTGTAGAACTGAAAAAGCAGATCTCGAAAGCCTGAGCGCGCCGTGCTTTAACTTAGCGATGAGCGAGATCGCCAATCCCTGCCAGAGCTGCGGCGCCTGTTGTTCCTATTCGAGGAACTGGCCGCGCTTTACGATTGAGGACGACGCTGCGCTCGATCTCATTCCGGCATCTCTCGTCAACGAGCGTCTATCGGGCATGCGTTGCGACGGCGACCGCTGCTGCGCGCTCAAGGGTGAAATCGGAAAATCGGTGGCTTGCGGAATTTACGACGCAAGGCCCGAAGTGTGCCGGACATGCATGCCGGGCGACGCCGAATGCACGATGGCGCGGCGCAAGTTCGGACTGGCCGCGCTTGCGGCCTGATCGCCGGAAGACAGATTAAAAGCCGAGGTTACGCCGACAGCGCGGCAGTCTCACCGTCAAGATCGTCGAACGCCGCGAACGTGCTGAGCGGCTTGGTCGAGAGCGTGATCGACCGCTTGCCGTAGGCCGATGGCGACGACTGCGTGGACGGCGCTTCGCGAGACATCGCAAACAGCGTGGAACCGACGATGCCGCCCTGCTCGACCAGATCGCGCTGGCTGCACGTTGCCGCGATGGCGAGACCCATCGAGTGCAGATGATTGCGGCGATAACAGAACAGAGCGAGCATCGCACGAACGTCGGGCGAAACCGATTCGACGAGATCGGCGAGACCATGTTCGCTTGCGCGATATAGGCTGCCGAGAAGTTCTTCGCCGACGGGGCAAGCGTCGTTTTCAAAAGCTGTACGGCTGGACACCATTGAATTTCTCCGTTTCCGGAGGATGCAATGGGATTTCCTAACGCAAGGTTAACCACGGCGACTGATAGCCCGCCGCGTTCATTCTCTGGTGAGGCGATGCAGGCAGGCCACGGTTCCGTGGTGATTCGGCGCTAGCCGCCGATAAAACGAGCCGCTTCAGGAACGCTCGCGCGCGTGGTGCGATAGCTGTTGGCCTTGTGCGAGCTATCCGCAAAGCCGAACGAAATTCCGCAGACGACCTTGCGCTCATCACCCGCACCGAGGTGTTTTCGCACGACATCCGAATAGCCGGCGAGCGCCGCCTGTGGAACCGTCGCCAGTCCGGCTGCCTGCGCCGCCAGCATGAAATTGCTCACATAGCCGCCGCAATCGATCGCGCCATAGACGCCGAGTTCTTCCGCCGTCGTGACAATCGCCACATGCGGCGCGCCGAAGAAGCGGAAATTCTCCAGCATCTGTTTCTGATACGCGGCCTTGTCGCCGCGCGGGATGCCGAGCGCGTTGTAAAGCTGGAACCCGCTTTCGCGGCGGCGGTCGAGATACACGCCTTTGTATTCGCGCGGATGCGGGAAATCCCATTCGCCATGCGCGCCGCTGCTTGCGGCCTTATAGATGTCGTCGCCGAATTTCCGCGCGGCCTCGCCGGAAAAGATCGTCACCTGCCAGGGCTGGCTGTTGCACCACGACGCTGTCTTTTGTGCCGCGCTCAGCACGCGTTCGATGGTCGCGCGGGGCACTTCGTCCGGCTTGAACGCGCGGCAGGAATAGCGCGCCGCGAGCAGCTTTTCGACGAAGTCGAGATCGCTCATCTCAGCGTCCCTTGGTCGGGATCGCGTTAAACGGCACATCCTTATCGACGCGAATATCGGCGGGCAACCCGAGCACACGTTCGGCGATGATGTTGCGCAGAATTTCGTCGGTGCCGCCTGCGATGCGATCCGACGGGGCGCGCAGCAGGATCGACTGGAACTGTCCATCGACTGCGACACTGTCGGCATCGGTCAGCACGCCCGCCGCGCCCTGCAAATCCATCGCGAAGGCCGCTATGTCCTGCAACATCGTTCCGGCCACCAGTTTGCCGATGGAATTTTCCGGACCCGGCCGCTGGCCTTTCGACAGCGCCGAGATCGAGCGGTAGCTGGTGTATTTCAATCCGCTCGCCTTCACCGCCCAGTTCGCCAGTTTCGACCGCACATTCTTGTCGTCGATGGCCGGGCCATCTTCGAGCATCAGATCGTTGCAGAACGCGAACAGTTCCGGAAATCCAGTCGACTGCCGCGCGCCGATGGACATGCGCTCGTTCATCAGCGTGGTGAGCGAGACGTTCCAGCCGTCATTCACTGCGCCGAGGCGCTGCGAATCCGGAATCTTCACATCGGTGAAATAGACCTCGTTGAATTCCGACTGGCCGTTGGCCTGCTTGATCGGCTTCACCTCGACGCCCGGCGACTTCATGTCGAGCCAGAACATCGTCAGGCCCTTGTGCTTGGGCTGCGTGGGATCGGTGCGGGTGATGATAATTCCATAATCGGAGAAATGCGCGCCGGTGGTCCAGACCTTCTGACCGTTGACGATCCAGTCGTCGCCTTTCTTTTCGGCCCGCGTGAGAAGTCCCGCGACGTCCGAACCAGCGGACGGTTCGGAAAACAGCTGACACCAGATGTGTTCGCCGGATGCAATCTTCGGCAGATATTTTGCCTTGTCGCTGTCGCTGCCGAACGCCATCACGGTCGGCCCGCACATGCCCTGCCCGATCAGGAACACGCCTTCCAGCTTGCCGTAGAAACCCTCTTCCTGCTGCCAGATCACGCGCTCGATCGGCGTGGCACCGCGCCCGCCGAATTCCTTCGGCCAGTGCAGGCACGCCCATCCGGCCTCGGCCTTCTTCTTTTGCCATTTCTTGGATTCGGCGAGAATGTCGCTGCCCTTGAGCTTGATGCGGCCGACGGTCGGTTGCGACAGTTCGGCTTCGAGATTCTTCGGCGCGTTGGCATCGATCCACGCGCGGGCCTCGGCGCGGAATTTCGCTTCCTGCGGTGTGTCGTCGAAGTTCATATTTTCACCTCAGCTTGCATTCTTGAAGCGCATGCAGTCGATCAACCGGTTCTCCCAGTACGACGGACAGCCGAGCGACAGCGCGAGCGCGTTCGCGCGCCTGTAATACAGATGACAATCGTATTCCCAGGTGAAGCCCATGCCGCCATGCACCTGAATGTTGTTCTTGGCGCAATGCTGAAACGCCTGCGTTGCGCTGACGCGCGCGGTGGCCGCCGCTTCCGGCAGTTCGCCCGCATTTGTGGAGAGTGCCCACGCGCCGTAGTAGCAGTTGGAGCGCGCAAGCGTCGCCGACACATACATGTCGGCGAGGATGTGTTTGACCGCCTGAAACGATCCGATGGGCCGGCCGAACGCCACGCGATCCAGCGCATAGTCACGTCCCATTTCCAGCGCGCGATCCGCGCCGCCGAGCTGCTCGAATGCCATCAACACCGCCGCGCGGTCGAGCACGCGGGTGAGAATGCTCCAGCCTTCGTTGGCAGGCCCAAGCGGCTCGGCCTTGCATTTGTCGAAAACAATCTCCGCCTGATTGTGCGACTGATCGAGATTGGCGAGCGATTTGCGCTGCACGCCATCGCCGGAAAGATCGACAATGAAAAGACCGATGTCGGTTTCGCGGCCCGAATTCGCCGTGCGCGCGGCGACGACGGCGAAATCCGCAATCGCGCCGTCAGCGACGGGAAATTTCCTGCCGGTCAGCGCGCCGTTCGACGCACCCACCTTGACCGTCTTGTGAGACGGACTGCCCGGGCCCTCAAACAGCGCGAGCGTGCCGATGGCATCGCCCGACGCGATCTTCGGCAGCCATTTCGCCTTCTGCGCATCGCTGCCTGCGAGCATGATCGCTTCCGCCGCAAGATAGATCGTCGAGGCAAACGGCACCGGAGCCAGCGCACGGCCCATTTCCTCCGCGATCACGCACAGTTCGAGATGACCCGCGCCTGCGCCGCCGAATTGTTCGGGAATGGCAACGCCGAGAAAACCCATCTCGGCGAGGCCTTTCCAGAGGTCGCGGTCGTAAGGTGCCTTGCCTTCCAGCACGGCGCGCACCGCCTTGGGCGGAGATTTCTCAGTGAGAAATTTCCGCGCCTCGTCGCGCAGTTGTTTCTGCTCGTCGGAGAAATCGAAATTCATCAGCGCGGCGCCATGCGGATGGCGCCGTCGAGACGGATGACTTCGCCATTGAGCATCGGGTTCTCGGCGATGTGGACCGCGAGATTGGCGTATTCCTTCGGGTCTCCAAGACGCGCCGGATGCGGCACTTGTTTTCCCAAACTGTCCTGCGCTTCCTGCGGCAGACCTTTCAGCAGCGGCGTGAGGAACAGACCGGGCGCAATCGTCATGACGCGAATGTTCAGCGAAGCAAGATCGCGCGCGACGGGCAATGTCATGCCGACGATGCCGCCCTTCGACGACGAATAAGCCGCCTGCCCGATCTGGCCGTCATAGGCCGCAACGCTGGCGGTCGAGATCATCACGCCGCGCTCCTCGCCGATGGGCGGCGCGGTCTGCATGCGCTCCGCAACAAGACGGATGCAGTTGAACGAGCCGATCAGATTGACCTTGATGACGCGGGTATAATCCGCGAGCGAATAGGCGCCATTCTTGCCGACGGTCTTGCCGGCATTGCCGATGCCGGCGCAATTCACCAGCACGCGGATGATGCCGTGTGCCTTCTCGGCCTTTGCGATGGCTTCTTTGACAGGCGCTTCTTCGGACACGTCGCCGACGAGGGCCAGACCCTTGATCTCGGCGGCGACCGCTTCCGCGCCCTCTTTGTTCATGTCGATCACAGCGACCTTCGCGCCTTTCGCCGCCATTGC
>JAFKKP010000307.1 GCA_017305515.1 Hyphomicrobiales bacterium | reverse complement strand
CGTAATAAGCGTTGCGAAATTCGTCGAGAAGCCGGATGCAGCGACGGCGGCGACCTACGTCAAGGACGGCTACCTCTGGAACAGCGGCAACTTCATGTTCGCGGCGAAGACGTTGCTCGATGAATACAAGAGCGTCGATGCACCGAGCGTTGCCGCCGTCAGCGAGGCCGTGAAGAACGCGGGCCGCGATCTCAGCTTCATCACGCTGCCTGCGGAATCGTTCGAGAAAGCGAAAGCCATCTCCGTCGACTACGCGGTGATGGAAAAGACGAAACAGGCTGCCGTGATTCCCGTTGCATGCGGCTGGTCTGATGTCGGCTCCTGGCATGCGGTATGGGAATTGTCCGGCAAGGACAATGACGGCAACGTCGCGCAGGGCGGCGCGGTTGCGGTGTTCGAGGATTCGCGCAACTGCAACGTCTCCTCCGACAAGGCGCTGATTGCGCTCGAAGGCGTCGACGATCTCGTTGTGGTTGCCACGCAGGACGCCATTCTCGTGTCGCGGCAGAAAGACGCCAACGGCCTGAAACGTCTCGTCACCAAACTGAAGACGACCGCACCGCAGGTGACGGAGGATCATCTTAAAGTGCATCGTCCCTGGGGTTCGTATCAGTCGCTCGACATCGGCGACCGGCATCAGGTCAAGCGCATCATCGTCAAATCTGGCGGGCGGCTGTCGTTGCAGAAGCATCACCATCGCTCCGAGCACTGGATCGTGGTGCGCGGCGCGGCGCTGGTGACGGTCAACGACTTGCAAAAAATGGTGCACGAGAACGAGTCGATCTACATTCCCATCGGCGCGACGCACCGCATGGAAAATCCCGGCAAGATTCCGCTGGAATTGATCGAGGTCCAGACGGGTAGCTACTTCGGCGAGGATGACATCATCCGCATCGAGGATGACTATAAACGCTCGTAATTTCAGCTAGTTACGTGCCGTCTGCGATGTAACTATCTGACTCAAAACGTGTCCGTGCTTTGCACCCCGACGTTCGCCACACATGTGACGGCGTGCTACGACAACTCCCGGCGCGGCGGGGGCCGCGCATCCAATCGATTAAGGTTTCAGTCCGATGAGTTCAGCAAAGTCTGCGACGACGAACGCGAATGCCGTGCGCACGATGCGCGTGGGTGTGATCGGCGCGGGTGTGATGGGCACCAACCATGCGCGTGTCTTGGCCGGTCTGCCCGATGTGACGCTGGTCGGCATCGTCGATCCCTTGCCTGCGCATCGCGCGCGCGCCGAGGAAATCGTCGGCTGCAAGACCTATCAGACCGTCGATGAACTGCTCGATGCGGGCGTCGATGCGGTGAGCATCGCGGCACCGACGCATCTGCATCGCGACGTGTCGCTCGCCTGCATCGCGCGCAAGATTCACGTGCTCGTCGAGAAGCCGATCGCATCGACGGCTGAGGAGGGGCACGAGATCGTCGCCGCTGCCAGGAAGGCGGGCGTGACGCTGATGGTCGGCCATGTCGAGCGTTTCAATCCGGCGGTCGCCGCCATCAAGCAGGCGATCAAGGACGAGGAAATTCTTTCCATCGGCATCACCCGCGTCGGCCCGTTCCCGCCGCGCATGTCGAATGTCGGTGTCGTCATCGATCTCGCCGTGCATGACATCGACCTGATCCGCTGGTTCACTGAATCCGACATCGTCGACGTGCAGCCGCAGCTTGCGAGCGCCGTCGCCGAGCGCGAGGACATCGCGCTGCTTCAGTTCCGCACCAAGTCGGGCGTGCTCGCGCATATCAACACCAACTGGCTGACGCCGTTCAAGGCGCGCAACGTCACGGTGGCGACGCGCGGCAAATATGTGCAGGGCGATCTTCTGACGCGCCAAGTGACGGAGTGCTTCGGCTTCCAGCGCGACGGCAGCTATTCGATGCGTCATCTGTCCGTCGGTCACGACGAGCCGCTGCGTGCCGAACTGATGTCGTTCCTCGATGCTGTCCGCACCGGCAATGCACCCGCCGTCACCGGCGAAGAAGGCGTGGCTTCGCTTGAGATTGCGATCAAGTGTCTCGAAGCGCCGGCAGGCGCCATCGCGGCACCGTTGCGCAAAGGCCCGCGCGCGGTCGCGAGCTGATTTTCAATCCCCGAATTACGGCCAAGAGCAAATGAACCAGCATCTGCGTCAAGACCCCGTTGCGTTTATCGACATCGGCGAACAGCGCCGCCGTCTCGGCAGCAAGATCGATACCGCCGTGTCGAAAGTGCTGACGCATTGCCAGTTCATCAACGGTCCCGAAGTCACGCAGCTTGAGTCGGACTTGGCGGCTTATTGCGGCGCCAAGCATGTGGTTGCTTGTGCGAGCGGCACCGACGCGCTGTTGATGGTTTTAATGGCGAAGGGCATCGGTCCGGGTGACGCCGTGATCTGCCCGTCGTTCACCTTCTGCGCGACCGGTGAGGTCGTTGCTCTTGCGGGCGCAACGCCGGTGTTCGTCGATGTCAACGAGACGACGTTCAACATGGATGTCGAGTCGCTCAGGAAGGGCATCGCCACCGCCAGGAAGCTCGGCCTGAAACCGAAAGCCGTAATCCCGGTCGATCTGTTCGGCCAGAGCGCGGATCACGACGCTATCGCTACCGTCGCTAAGGAAAACAATCTGTTCGTGCTGGACGACGCCGCGCAGTCTTTCGGCGCGACCTATAAAGGCAAGCGCCTTGGAACGCTCGCGCTGGCGACCGCGACCAGCTTCTTCCCCGCAAAGCCTCTCGGCTGTTACGGCGACGGCGGCGCGATCTTCACCGACGACGCGGATCTTGCGGATAAACTGCGCAGCGTTCGCGTGCATGGGCAGGGCACCGAGAAATACGACAATGTTCGCATCGGCCTCACCGCGCGTCTCGATACCGTTCAGGCCGCTGTGTTGATCGAGAAGCTGAAAATCTTCGACGAGGAAATCGCCGCGCGGAACAAGATCGCGCAACGTTACTTCGATGCGCTGCATAACATCGTCACAGCGCCGCGCGTTGCGGATGGCAATGTCTCGACCTGGGCGCAATACACGATCCGCCTGCCTAAGGGTCATGACCGCGATGCGTTTGCGAATGCGCTCAAGGCACAAGGCATCCCGACCGCGATCTATTATCCGAAGTCGATGCACCAGCAGACGGCCTATAAGCACTATCCGGTGGCGGACGGCGGATTGCCGGTCAGCGAAAAGCTGTCGCAGGACGTCATCAGCCTGCCGATGCATCCCTACTTGGACGCGGCGGCGCAGGATCGCGTTATCAAGGCTGTGCGCGACGCGGTGGCTTAAGGCGCTGTCAAACCCAACCTCTGTCATTGCCGGGCTTGTCCCGGCAATCTCATTTCTAAGGATCGGGATCACCGGGACAAGCCCGGTGATGACATAGTGATGTTCGTTGACGTCGTGTAAAACGCTTCCATGCTCGGGCGAATCTTCACCGTCGGCGGTTACACGCTGCTCTCGCGGATCACGGGATTTGCGCGCGACGTGATGCTTGCCGCGATCCTCGGCGCCGGTCCCGTCGCCGACGCCTTTTTCGTAGCACTTCGTCTGCCCAACCATTTCCGAGCGATCTTCGCCGAGGGCGCGTTCAACGCCGCCTTTGTGCCGGCCTATGCGCATGTCTACGGCAAGGGCGGTGCGCCGAGCGCAAAGCTTTTCGGTAATCGTATTTTCACGATCCTGTTCGCTTCGCAGGTCGTGCTGCTGGTGCTGGCGCTTGTCTTCATGCCACAGGCGATGAGCATCCTAGCGCCGGGCTTCACCGACGACCCGGCGCAGCGCGAACTCGCGATCTCGCTGACGCGCATCACCTTTCCTTATCTGTTGCTGATTACGCTGGTGACGCTGTATGGCGGCATGCTCAACGTTATGCATCGCTTTGCGAGTGCTGCGGCGGCACCAATCTTTCTCAACATCTCGATGATGGCCACATTGGCGCTGGCCGCGTTCTTTCCGAGCGCGGGACATGCGGCCGCGTGGGGCGTGCTGATTTCCGGCTTTCTGCAATATTTTCTGCTCGCGGGCGATGCGTGGAAGCACGGCGTGCTGCCGACCTTCACAAGCTGGAAATGGGATGAGGACGTGCGCGGATTTTTCCGCGCGCTCGGTCCGGCAACCGTCGGTTCGATGGGCACCCAGATCGCCTTGTTCGCCGACACGATCATCGCGACGTTTTTGGCCGCAGGTGCCTTATCGGCTCTCTATTATGCGGATCGCCTCAATCAACTGCCCATCGGCGTCATCGGCATCGCCATCGGCACGGTGCTGCTGCCGGAAATGTCGCGGCGGATGGCGGCAAACGATCATGCGGGCGCGATGGCCTCGCAGCGCCGCGCCTTCGAGTTCACGCTCTTGTTTTCGATTCCCTTCGTCGCGGCGTTTCTGACGGTGCCCGACACGATCATGCGGGCGATGTTCGCGCGCGGCGCATTCACCA
This sequence comes from Hyphomicrobiales bacterium, assembly GCA_017305515.1. Taxonomy (GTDB): domain Bacteria; phylum Pseudomonadota; class Alphaproteobacteria; order Rhizobiales; family Xanthobacteraceae; genus Afipia. The sequence goes on along the minus strand of JAFKKP010000307.1, from coordinate 40,304 downwards.
AGTCGGATGCCGCCGCTGCCGCCGCGACGCTCGCGGCCTACGCCATCGGACTCATTCCCTTCGTGTTGATCCGAAGCGCGGTTGCGACCTTCTACGCGCGCAAGGACACGACAACGCCGGTGATCGCGGCGCTCACGGGTGTCGCCGTCAACGTCGCTCTGAAACTCGCGCTGGTCGGCGCGCTGGCGCAGGTCGGCCTCGCGCTGGCGACAGCCGTTGGCGCGTGGATCAATCTCGTGCTGGTTCTCATCTTCGCGATCCGCCGCAAGTTCTTCGAGATGGATCGCGCGTTTCTGGTTGCGCTGTTCAAACTTTTGTTATGCGGACTGATCCTCGCCGTCGCGCTCTGGTTTTCCGCGCGCTGGCTTGCGACGGCGCTAGCAGGCATGAATTCACTACGCGACGAAACCGTGCTGCTGATTTTGGCGACAATCGGTTTCGTGGTTTATGCCGTGTCGCTCCTGACGTTGTTTGGAAGACGCTGGATTGCATCGCTGATCCGCCCGGTGTGACGACGAAGCCGTTTGCGCGCGGCACCGATCCGCTGCAATATGCGCGAAACTCTTCAAATCGTTGAATTCCGAAAGTTGAATAAAATGGCAGTGAAATTCGGCGTCGGCCAGAGCGTCACCCGCAAGGAAGACGATCCGCTCATTCGCGGGCGCGGACATTATACCGACGACCACGCGCCGGCCGGTTCCCTGCATGCGCTGGTGCTGCGCTCGCCGCACGCGCATGCGACCTTCACCATCAACACGTCGATGGCCAAATCAAAGCCCGGCGTCGCGGCGATCCTCACCGCCGCCGATGTCGCCGATCTCGGCGGATTGCCGTGCCTGTTTCAGCTTCCCGCCAATCCGTTCAAGTCGCCGCCTTATCCGATCCTGGCGAAGGACAAGGTCTTCCATGTCGGCGATGCGGTCGCGTTCGTCGTGGCCGATACTGTCGATCACGCGCGCGATGCCATCGAAGCCATCGATGTGAAATGGTCGCCGCTGCCTGCCGCGATCGGCGTTGCCAATGCCGTGAAATCCGGCGCGCCGCTGATGCGTCCCGAATATCCGAACAACGTGCTGTTCGACGAGTCCGTCGGCAGCAAGGAGAAGGCCGAAGCCGCGTTCAAGGGCGCGCATGCGGTCGCCGAAATTTCCATCGTCAATCCGCGCGTGGTGACGAACTTCATGGAGCCGCGCGGCGCGGTCGCCGAATACGACGCGAAGGCCGATCACCTGACGATGACTATCGGCAGTCAGGGCAGCCATCGCATCCGCGACATTCTGTGCCAGAACATCCTGAAAATTCCTACCGAGAAAATGCGCGTCATTGCCAAGGATGTCGGCGGCGGTTTCGGCACGCGGCTGTTTCCGTATCGCGAATATGCGCTGGCTGCATTCGCCGCGCGCAAGCTGAAGAAGAACGTCAAATGGATTGCGGATCGCTCCGACCATTTCGTCGGTGACGCGCAGGGCCGCGACAATGTCACGACCGCGCGCATGGCGCTGGCGGCGGACGGCAAATTCCTAGGCCTCGATGTCGATCTGATGAGCGATCTTGGAGCGTATCTCTCGACGTTCGCGCCGTACATCGCCTATGGCGGCGCGGACATGCTGCCGGGTCTTTATGATCTGCAGGCCTTTCACTGCCGCGTGCGCTGCGTGTTCACCAACACGGTGCCGGTCGATGCGTATCGCGGCGCGGGCCGCCCCGAAGCGGCGTATGTGCTGGAGCGGCTCGTCGATGTTGCCGCGCGCAAACTGGGCATGACGCCGGACGCAATCCGCAAGAAGAATTTCATTCCGTCGAAATCGCTGCCCTACAAGACCGCGACCGGCAAGGTTTACGACTCAGGCGATTTTACCGCGCACATGAAACGCGCGATGGACGTGATCGGATGGAAGGAATTTCCCAAGCGCGCGAAGGCCGCGAAGAAGGCCGGACTCGTCCGCGGCATCGGCATGTCCACCTATGTCGAAATCTGCGGCACGATGGGCGAGGAGACCGCCAATGTGCGGCTCGAGCCGAATGGCGATGTCACTGTGTTGATCGGCTCGCAATCGACGGGGCAGGTGCACCAGACCGCCTATGCGCAGGTGGTCGCCGAACAGTTCGGATTGCCGCCCGAGAAGGTTCACGTCATTCAGGGCGACACAGACATCGTCAAGACGGGTCTCGGCACCGGCGGATCGAGTGCGATCCCGACCGGCGGCGTCAGCGTGCAGAAGGCGACCAGGAAGCTCGGCGACAATCTCAAGGCGTTGGCAGCGGAGGCCCTCGAAGCAAGTGTGGGCGATCTTGAAATCCGCGACGGCCGCGTGCGCGTGGCGGGCACCGACAAGGCGATCGCGTTCGCGGACCTCGCCAAGAAAGCGGGCAACGATCCATCGAAGCTCACCGGCACCGACAAGTTCACGCAGGCCGACGGCACCTACCCGAACGGCACACACATCGCCGAAGTCGAGATCGATCCGGCAACCGGCGTCACCAGGATCGTGAATTACGTGATCGTCGACGATTTTGGCGTCACGCTTAATCCGCTGCTGCTGGCGGGACAGGTTCACGGCGGCGTGACGCAGGGGATCGGTCAGGCGCTGATGGAGCAGGCGACCTACGACAAGGACGGCCAGCTCGTCACCGGCACCTTTATGGACTACGCGCTGCCGCGCGCGGCGGACGCGCCGTCTTTCCACTTCGAGACGCACAATGTGCCCTGCGCCACCAATCCGCTCGGCGTCAAAGGCGCGGGCGAGGCGGGCTCCATCGGGTCATGTCCAGCGGTGATGAACGCGATTTCGGAAGGCCTGTGGCGCGAATACAAGGTCGAGCAAATCGACATGCCGGCCACCGCCGAGCGCGTCTGGATGGCCATCGCTCGCGCAGCGACGAAATAGGTTCAAAGAAAATTCCCGTGAACGGGTAAAATTTGTGGCCTTGCCAAGACTCGGCGGGGATGGTGTTTTACAGGCGTTATAAAGCCACTAAAGGCTCCAACTTCTGGGGGAAATTTCGATGAAGCGTATTTCGATTGCGGTTGCGGTTCTGCTTGTTGCCGGCGCAGGCGCGGTAATGGCGTCGCCCGACGGCGTCGCTGCAATGAAGGCCAACGGCAAGGCGCTCGCGACCGTTCTGCTGCCGACCATGAAGGGCGACAAGCCTTACGTTCAGGCCGACATCGATGCGGCGCTCGCCACGATGGCCGACACCGCCGCCAAGCTGCCGACGCTTTATCCCGACAGCGAAAAGGGCGCCGCAGCGTCGGGCGATTTCTCTCCGTCGCCGAAGCTGTTTGAAGACAAGGCGGGATACGCCGCTGCGATCAAGGCGTTCGCTGACGCAGTCGCCGCCGCCAAGGCATCGTCCAAGGATCTCGATTCGTTCAAGGCTGCGTTTCCTGCCATCACCAAGGCATGCGGCAGCTGCCACGAGACCTATCGCGTCAAGAACGGCTAACCGTTCGGCATAGTCAAAAACAGAAGGGCGGATGCGTCGCTGCATCCGCCCTTTGTCGTTTCCGGCGCGGCGCGTTACTTGACGACCTGACCGCGAATTTCGCCGCCCTTGTTCGCGTCGGTGTGGACGTTGATGTAGTACTTGCCCGCCATCAGGTCGGCGGCCTGGGCATCGGTCAGCGTGGTGCTGCCTTCGGCGCCGCTTGCGGCATCCTTGAACGGCACGACGACCGGCGCGTTGGCTCCTGCTGCGGCGGGTCCGTGGAAATGCGCCATTGTGGCCGGGCCGGTGAGGCCGGAATAAGTGACTTTCCAGGTCAGCATTTTGGAAGCCGTGTCATAGGTGACATCGGCAGTGCCTTTGCCGGCGCTGGTGTTCGGCGGTACTTCGGCGGCGCTCGTCAGCGGCACTTTCATCGTCATTTTTTCGGCATATGCCGGACCTGCGAGTGCGACGCAGGTGCCAAAAACGGTTGCCGTAATTGCAAACGTGATATTTTTCATGATGTTCTCCCGGGATAAAATCGATGGCATGATAGCAACACCGGCCGGGGTCTATTAGTTCACGGCCGTTTTGGTTTGGGGACGAATATGTTGAAAAAACTTTTTCTACTCGCTGTCGCCGCTGCGGCAGTAGGCCTTGCGGTGTTCTGGTTCGTCACCATTCCCGGCGTCGTATCCGCCAGCGCCTTGCCCGCCTACACACCGAACCTCGCCAACGGCCAGACCATTTTCAACATCGGCGGATGCTCGTCCTGCCACGCCGTCGCCGGCGAAAAGGACCGCACCGCGCTCGGCGGCGGCTTTGCGATCAAGTCGGATTTCGGCACGTTCTATGCGCCGAACATTTCGCCGCACAAAGACAACGGCATCGGCAACTGGACCGAGGCGGAATTCGTCACCGCCGTCACCAAGGGCACCTCGCCCGGCGGCCAGCACTATTATCCGGCGTTTCCTTACACCTCTTACGCCCACGGCAAGATCGAGGACGTGCGCGACCTGTTCGCCTATCTGAAAACCCTGCCGGCGGTGTCCGGTAAGGTGCGCGATCACGACGTGAAGTTTCCATTCAACATCCGCCGGCTGGTCGGCGGCTGGAAATTCCTGTTCTTCGACGATCGTCCGTTCATTGGCGACGCGCAGAAATCAGCCGCCTGGAACAGAGGCTCGTATCTGGTCAACGGCTTCGGCCACTGCGCCGAGTGTCATAGCCCGCGCAATCTGATCGGCGGCATTGTGTCATCGCAGCGTTTTGCCGGCGGACCGGACCCCGATCATCCGGGCGGCTGGGTGCCGAACATCACGCAGAAGGGCTTGAAGGACTGGAGCGAGAAGGACATCGCCTCGTTCCTGAGCGACGGCGTGACGCCCGACGGCGACACGGCAGGCGGATCGATGGCGCATGTCATCAAGAACACGTCGCAGCTCAGCGATGAGGATCGCGCGGCGATGGCGGCCTATCTGAAATCGCTGGCGCCGGTGGATGGCCCAGTCAGGCCGCCGAAGAAGACGTAAATCAAACGAAACCTCATCCTGAGGAGCGCGTTCTTGCGCGTCTCGAAGGATGAGAAACAGTCACCCTCATGGTTCGAGACGGCCGCTGAAGCGGCTTCCTCACCATGAGGCCCATATGCGCGCTAAGTGCCGAATGCCTTGAAAGTGATGATGGTGTAGGTGTCCTGGATACCGGGGATCACCTGCACTTTTTCATTCACAAAGTGGCCGATATCCGTGCCGCTCTCGACATAGAACTTCACCAAGAGATCGTGGTCGCCCGCCGTCGAGTAAATCTCGGACGCAATCTCCGCTTCCGCAAGCGCATTCGCGACTTTGTAGGATTGCCCCATCTTGCATTTGATCTGAACGAAAAAGGGCACCATCGCCGCGTCTCCCGGATGACTTGATTGCGGCCATCAAGCCAAAAACCCGGCATGGCCGCAAGGGCGCTCACGCTCTATATAGAGACGCATCGGGGCGCGATGCGGCGAGAACAGTGAATTCATGAGCCTTCCGGTTGCGTTGACCATTGCGGGTTCCGATTCCAGCGCGGGCGCAGGAATTCAGGCCGACCTCAAGACCTTTGCCGCGCTCGGCGTTTACGGCGCGTCCGCGATCACGGCGCTGACCGCGCAGAACACCAAAGGCGTCACCGCGGTTCACGACGCGCCTGCAAGTATCGTCGCCGCACAGATCGACGCGGTGTTCGGCGATCTCGACGTGAAGGCCGTGAAGATTGGCATGGTGTCACGGCGCGACATCATCGAAGCCATCGCCGCTGGCCTCGACCGCTGGAAACCGAAGCATGTGGTTGTCGATCCGGTGATGGTGGCGACATCCGGCGACCGGCTGCTCTCTGCCGATGCGGTCGATGCGCTCAAGCGCGAACTGTTTCCGCGCGCCTCCATCGTCACGCCGAATCTGCCGGAGGCGGCGGCGCTGCTCGAAACGGCCATTGCCACCATTGAAGGAGAGATCGAAGCGCAGGGCAGGCGGCTGCTCGAATTCGGCTGCCCCGCCGTGCTCGTCAAGGGCGGACACGGCAAGGGCACGCAGAGCGTCGATTTTCTGGTGACGAAGGATTCCGTCGAGCGTCTGGCAGCAATGCGTGTCGATACTAGGAACACCCACGGCACCGGCTGCACGTTGTCCTCGGCTGTCGCGGCCGGATTGGCCAAGGGGGAAAGCCTTGAGGAGGCGGTTCGCAATGCGAAGGCTTATGTCACCGCCGCCATCGCGGCTTCCGGCAGGCTGGGCGTCGGGCACGGCCACGGGCCGGTGCATCACTTCCACAGGTTCGAGTAGTTCAGCTCGCATCGCTGCGGCGTGTCGTCTCACTGTCGCATGACGACGGTATTTTCCGGACAGATTGATTCTTTTCCGGATTCGCACATGGCCAACGCTGACCTCGAAAAATCCACTGTTGAGACCGCCTACGCGCGCTGGGCACCAATCTATGACGCGGTCTGCGGGCCTGTGATGGTGATGGGCCGCCGCGCTGCCGCGGAAGCCGCGCGCAACATCGGCGGCAAAATCCTCGAAGTCGGCGTCGGCACAGGGCTTTCTTTCGACGATTACGACGCCACTACCGAAATCACCGGCATCGACATGAGCGAAGCCATGCTGGAGAAGGCCCGCGCCAAAATGGCGAGCGGCAAATATCCCTTCGTCAGGGCCGTCCACAGGATGGACGCGCACAATATGACGTTTGCGGATTCGACGTTCGACTGCGTGGTGGCGCAGTTCGTCATCACGCTGGTTGAGAATCCCGAGCGCGTGCTGTCGGAATGTCACCGCGTGGTGAAGCCGGGCGGGCGCATCATCCTCGTTAATCATCTTTATTCGGAAGTCGGCTTCGCGGCGGCGCTGGAGCGTTGGGCGGCGAAGAAGACCCGCAAGCTGGGCCTGCGTCCGGAGTTTCCCTTCGCGCGGCTTCAGGCGTGGGCGCAATCGAACGAAAATACGAACCTTGTGGAACGACGCAAAGTTGCGCCGTTCGGCATCTATTCGCTTATTTCTTTCGAGCGGACTCCGTCGCCGCAAGTTGCGTAGCGTCTTTACGATTTAGCTGTGTGTGTCATCGCACTGTCATGAAACTTTGATATTGGCCCGCGCATGGAAAGACAGGTTGTGAGCGAAAGCACACCCGAACGCCACTTTCGCACATTGTTTATCTCCGACGTCCATCTCGGAGCCCGCGGCTCGCAGGCCGACCGCCTTCTCGACTTCCTCCGCGTCCACGATGCCGACACCATCTATCTCGTCGGCGACATCATCGACGGCTGGGCGCTGAAAGTGAACTGGCACTGGCCGCAATCGCATAACGATTTCGTCCAAAAGATGCTCCGCCGCGTCCGCAAGGGCGCGAGGGTGATCTACATTCCCGGCAACCACGACGAATTCCTGCGCGACTATTACGGCACGCATTTCGGCGGCATCGAAGTCGTCGAGACGGCGGTGCATGAAGGCATCGACGGCAAGCGGTATCTCGTCATCCACGGCGATATTTTCGATCTCGTGGTACAGAACGCCCGCTGGCTCGCGCATCTCGGCGACCGTGCCTACGACTTCGCGATCCAGATGAACCGTCTGGTCAACGCCTTCCGCAAGCTGTTCAACCGGCCGTACTGGTCGCTGTCGCAATGGGCGAAGCAGAAGGTCAAGAACGCGGTGAACTATATCGGCGCGTTCGAGGACACACTCTCCCACGAAGCCAGGCGCCACGACTGCGACGGCGTGATCTGCGGCCACATCCATTTCCCCGTGATCCGCGATCTCAACGGCGTGCGCTACATGAACTGCGGCGACTGGGTCGAAAGCTGCACGGCGCTGGTCGAGCACCATGACGGCCATTTCGAGATTCTGACCTGGACCGATCCGCTGCGCCATGCGCGGCCGGTTCCGGCGCGTGAAGTGCAGGCGGCCTGAATGAAAATCCTTGTCGCGACCGACGCCTGGCACCCCCAAGTCAACGGTGTCGTGCGCACGCTCAACATGATGGCGGACGCGGCGAAGTCGATGAACGTCGATGTGACGTTTCTGACGCCGCAGTCGTTCAAGACGATTTCCCTGCCGAGCTACGCCGACATTCAGCTCGCGTTGCCGTGGCCGTGGACAATCGCGGAAATGATCGAGCAGGCCGCGCCGGATTACATCCACATCGCCACCGAAGGCCCGATCGGCATTCTGGTGCGGCGCTATTGCCGCAAGAACAACGTGCCGTTCACCACGAGCTTTCACACGCGCTTTCCCGAATACATTTCCGCGCGCTTTCCGATTCCGGAATCATGGGTGTGGGCGGTGCTGCGTTATTTTCACGGCACCAGCGATGCCGTGATGGCGGCGACGCCTGCGCTTGTCGATGAGCTGCGCGGGCGCGGATTCAAGAACGTGGTGCTGTGGTCGCGCGGCGTCGATGCAAAGCTGTTTCATCCGCAGGATGTCGATCTCGGTTTCAAGCGGCCTGTGTTTCTCTCCGTCGGCCGCGTGGCGGTGGAGAAAAATCTCGAAGCGTTTCTCGATCTGGATTTGCCCGGCACCAAAGTCATTGTCGGTGACGGCCCGGCGCGTGCCGAGCTTGAGCGCAAATATCCGCAGACGATGTTCCTCGGCACGATGCAGGGCGAGCAGCTCGCGCAGACCTATGCAAGTGCTGATGTGTTCGTGTTTCCGAGCAAGACCGACACCTTCGGCCTCGTGCTGCTTGAGGCGCTTGCGAGCGGCGTGCCGGTTGCGGCCTATCCGGTGTCCGGCCCGCTCGACGTGATCGGCGACGCGCCGGTCGGCGTGCTCAATCACGACCTGCACTCGGCATGTCTTGCCGCACTTCATATCTCGCGCGACACCTGCCGCGAGTTTGCGCTCGAACACAGCTGGGAAGCCTGCGCGCGCGTGTTCGTCGAAAACGTCACGCGCGAACGGCCCCCTCAGGTGAAACGCCGCTGGCGGCAGCGGCTCGTTCGCCGCCTTCGCATGGCGCGGGGCCAGATCCCGCCGAGCGCCGAACCCGCATAACGTCCCCGCCTTGCGAGAGCGAGGCGAAGCGCGATACAAGCCGCGCATGACGATTTCCTTGCCGACGATTACCGACATCGATGCCGCTGCAAAAGTCCTCGCACCCTATGCGGTACGGACGCCGCTCCTGACGTCGCCCGCGCTCGATGCGCTGACCGGCGCGCGGGTGTTTCTCAAGCCGGAAGTTCTGCAACGCACCGGATCGTTCAAGTTTCGCGGCTCGTTCAACAAGATTTCGTCGATTCCTGAAAGCAAGCGCGCGTCGGGCGTGGTCGCGTTTTCAAGCGGCAATCACGCGCAGGGCGTGGCGGCGGCGGCGCAGATTTTCGGCATGCCTGCCGTCATCGTGATGCCGGAGGATTCGCCGGCGACGAAAATCGCGCGCACCAAAGGTTACGGAGCCGAGGTCGTGCTCTACGACCGCTACAAGGAAGACCGCGAGGCGATTGCGCGCGACATTCAGGAAAAACGCGGCGCGACTTTGGTGCCGCCGTTCGACGATCCGAAAATCATCGCAGGCCAGGGCACGGCCGGCCGCGAGATCGCGGAGGATTTGTTGGCGCTCGGCGTGACGCCGGACATCGTGTCGGCACCGGTGTCCGGCGGCGGGTTGATCGCAGGCATCGCCATCGCAACTCGCGCGAAATTTCCGAACGTCACCCTGATGACCGCAGAACCCGACGGCTTCGACGATCACGCGCGCTCGTTTGCGAGCGGCAAGCGCGAGGCGCACAGCAACACCGGCAAGACCATCTGCGACGCGCTGATGGCGACGATCCCCGGCGAGATTACGTTTGCGGTGAACTCGAAACTGGTATCGCGTGGCGTCACTGCGACCGATGCGGAAGTCGGCAAGGCGGTCGCGTTCGCGTTTCGCGAACTGAAACTCGTGGTGGAGCCGGGCGGAGCCGTGCCGCTGGCGGCATTGATGCACGGGCGCATGGATGCGAAAGGCAAGACGGTTGTGATCGTGCTGTCGGGCGGAAACGTCGATGCGGATTTGTTCGCGCAGTTGATCGAACAGAACTAGCTGAAGAACGCGATCTTCTCTGCGCTCGTCATGCGCCGGATCGGTGCCAGCGGATCGGCTTTCGGCTTCACAGGTTTTGCGACCACGCCGCTGACAAGAAGGCTTGCACCGAGACTGCCGCCGATGCTGGCGTGCAGCGCCGTCTCTTCGATTGTCTTCGCGGCAGGCGCGGGCGGCTTCGCGACAGGCTGCGGCGCGGGCTGTACTGGTTGCGCCGTCTCCAGCCGCACGACGGTGCTTACAGGTTTGACCGGTGCGGCATCGGGCTTCCTGGCCGGCGGCGCATCTTTCGCCAGTTCGCCGATCTCTTTCGTGGCCCGATCGAACGCGCCCAGAACGCCGCCGCGTAGATCGTCCGCTGAAAATCCGTCGCAGGCTTTGTTGATGGCCTCGACCTGTGCGTCGAGCAGTCCACAAATACGAGAGTCCGCGCCGGACTCGCGCAGGCCCCATGCAATCTCACGAATGACGATGGCGCATTTGCGCGCCGGTGCCATCGCATCGGCCATCGCCGGATTGCCGAATGCGGATTCTGCCGCCGTTCGCGCGCCTGCAAGTATCGCATTCACGGCGGCGATCAGATCGCGCGCATCGTTCGATTGCGGCGCGGGCGCTGATTGCTGCTTTTGTTCGGCGAGAGTCTTCTCGATGCGCGCGACGGCTTCCAGAACCATCGTCGTGTCGGCGTTGCGGTTGCGCCGCGCGTATTCGGCCAAGAACCAGCGGCCGCGCGCCGTCTCCATGAACGCGCCGGCAATCGCGTCGTAGTCCGCCTGCGTCGGCAGGCTGGCGGTGGCCGTCATCGGCGAAAGGGCGAAGGCTTGATCGGCCATAGGTTTTCTAGCCAGAATCCTCACTGCGGATGATACGCTCGCCGGACCCTGCGGCAACGACGACGAATCAAAACAGCTTTGATCTCCACGGAATCACAAAAAGACCAGTTCCGGCAATCCGTTGCCCGGCGATTTGCGCTGGGGACAAGTCTTTTCTATGCCTCGCTGCTCGGCATGCTGGGAACCTATCTGCCGTTTTTCTCGGTGTGGCTGAAGAATATCGGCATCGACGCGCAATGGATCGGCATCATCACGGCGATGCCCTCGCTGTCGCGCTTCACGGTGTTGCCGTTCATCACGGCGTTCGCCGAGAAGCGCAACATTCTGCGCGGCGCGATGATCGCGATGGCGTTTCTCACAGCAGCCGGTTTCGTCGTGATCGGATTTCTGCGCGAGCCCTTGCCGATATTGATTGCGTTCGCGCTGCTCGCCTGCGTGTGGACGCCGCTGTCGCCGTTGTCCGATGGCTACGCGCTGAAAGGTGTTGTCGTTTACGGACTCAACTACGGCCCGATGCGGCTGTGGGGCTCGGCATCGTTCATCGTCGGCGCGCTGGTCTGCGGCGCACTGCTCGATGTGGTGAACTATCAGCATCTGATCTGGATCATCGTCGCGTCGGCAATCTTGAGCGCGTTCGTCAGCCTCGGGCTGAGGCCGCTGCACGCGCCGCCGGTGACGGCCGAAGCGCCGCGCGCCAGCGGGCTGCTGAAACAGAAACTGTTCTGGGCGGTGATCGGTGCGCATACGCTCATTCAAGGCAGCCACGGCGCGTATTACGGCTTCTCGTCGATCATCTGGCAGAGCATGGGCTTTTCCGGATTTTCTATCGCGCTGTTGTGGTCGGTCGGCGTCATCGCCGAAATCGTCATTTTCGCGATCTCGCCGCGCTTCACGTTTGAAGCAACGACGCTCGTCATTATCGGCGCCGTGAGCGCGATCGTTCGCTGGATACTCACCGCGATGGAGCCGCGGCTGGAAGTTCTGATCGCTGTGCAGGCGATGCACGGCCTGTCGTTCGGCATCACGCAGGTCGGCATCTACACGCTGCTGGTACGAAGCGTGCCGCATCATCTGTTGGCGAGCGCGCAGGGTTATCTCGTCGCCTTCGGCGGCATCGTCAGCGCGATTACGGTGGTGATGTCAGGATTGCTCTACGCGCAGTTCGGCAGCGGCGTTTATTTTGCGATGGCGGCGATGGGCGCGGCGGGCGGCGCGGTCATGCTGGTGTGGCGCAAGCGGCTGGATGCGGCGCATGGTCAATCGTCATTGCGAGGAGCATAGCGACGAAGCAATCCATTCGATGGCGCTGGATTGCTTCGCTTCGCTCGCAATGACGGAAGTTACCCCCACAGCGCCGCATCCGGCGGATAGACGGTCGAACCGTCATAGCGCAATCCGTTCTCGCGGTCCTTCGCCAGCAGCAATGGTCCGTCGAGATCGACCACGCGCGCATGCTGCGCGACGATCATCGCAGGTGCCATCGACAGCGAGGTCGCGACCATGCAGCCGGTCATGATCTCGAAACCGTGCACATAGGCTTCGTTCGCCATCGCCAGTGCCTCGGTCAGCCCGCCGGTCTTGTCGAGCTTGATGTTGATTGCGTCGTAGCGTTCGCGAAGACCTTTCAGCGAAGCACGATCGTGCACGCTCTCGTCGGCGCAGACTTTCACGGTGCGTTTGATTGTCGCGAGCGCCGCATCGTTCGTCGAAGGCAAGGGTTGTTCGATCATGGTGACGCCGGCATCCGCACAGGCGCAGATGTGCGCTTCAAGATTGGTCTCGGTCCATGCCTCATTGGCATCGACGATCAGTTCGGATTGCGGCGCGGCCTTTCGTACAGCTTTCATGCGTTCGATGTCGCCGTCACCGCCGAGCTTGATCTTGAGCAGCGGCCGATGCGCGGCTTTCGCCGTGGCTTCGGCCATGCTCTGCGGCGTTCCGAGCGAAATCGTGTAAGCGGTAATGAGCGGCTTTGGCGCGCCAAGGCCGAGAATGTCCCAGACGCGAGTGCCGCTTTCCTTGGCTTCCAGATCCCACAGCGCGCAATCGAGCGCGTTCCGCGCCGCGCCCGGCGGCAGCATGGTTTGCAATGCGGTGCGATCCAGCGATGCGCCGTTGACGCTCAACATCGCTGCAAGCGTCGCCTCCGGCGTCTCGCCGTAACGGGCATAGGGCACGCATTCGCCGCGCCCGGTCAGGTTCCCGCGACTTACCCGCGCCACAATCACCACGGCTTCTGTTTTCGCGCCCCGGCTGATGGTGAAGCCGCCTTCGATCGGCCATCGCTCAATTTGCGCTTCAACGGTGACGGGCGATGCGGTCATTGGGTGCGACTGGGCCTGATTGGGCAAGGACGTAAGACAGGGTTGCCGGAATGGGCCAATTATGGCTCTTAGGGACATTCCCGTACAGGTCAGGTGCTTCGTGTTAGATTGTCCCGCCGCGTGCGCGAAGATTCGTTTCAGGAGCCGGTGTTGCAAGAGCTTGTCCTAGACGGCAATCCCAATTTGGAACAGGTCGCGATGGGTTCGATTCTGGCGCTGCGGGCGACAGGCGAATGGACCGTGCATCATGCGCCCAGCCTGGAAAAGATCGTCGAGCGCACCGAGAAGGACAACGCCACCAATCAAGGCATCATCATCGACGTGTCGCAGGTGGTCAGCCTCGACACCTTTGGCGCGTGGCTGATCGAGCGCATGCGCCGCAATCTCACTTGTGCCGGCGTCACGCCGCGCATCGCCGGGCTTTCGCCGAATTACGCAAGCCTCGTGGAAGAAGTCAGCCGGGTGAAGGAAGGCGTGAAGACGCCGAAGGAACCGGCGACGCTGACGACGATGCTCGAATCCGTCGGCCGCAGCGTCGTCGATGTCGCCAAGACGCTGCTTTCGCTGTTGGCGATGACCGGCTCGATCCTCAATGCGGCGGGGCGCGTGGCGCGCCACCCGTCGAGCTTCCGCCTGACATCGCTGATCCATCAGCTCGAGCAGGTGTGCTGGCGCGCGGTGCCGATCATTCTGCTGATCACGTTCCTGATCGGCTGCATCATCGCCCAGCAGGGCATCTTCCATTTCCGCAAATTCGGCGCGGACGTGTTCGTCGTGGACATGCTCGGCGTGCTGGTGCTGCGCGAACTGGGCGTGCTCCTGGTGGCGATCATGGTCGCAGGCCGCACCGGCAGCGCCTACACCGCCGAACTCGGCTCGATGCGGATGCGCGAGGAAGTGGACGCGTTGCGCACCATGGGCTTCGATCCGACTGAAGTTCTGATCCTGCCGCGCGTGATGGCGCTCGTCATTGCGATGCCGATTCTGTCGTTCTTGGGCGCGATGGCTGCGCTCTATGGCGGCGGTCTCGTCGCATGGGGTTATGGCGGCGTGCTGCCGGATGCCTTCTTGCAACGTCTGCGCGAGGCGATCTCGATCCAGCATTTTGTCGTCGGCATGGTGAAGGCTCCGGTGATGGCGCTGGTGATCGGCGTCGTCGCATGCGTCGAGGGCTCGGCGGTGAAGGGCAGCGCGGAATCGCTCGGCCAGCACACCACGGCGTCGGTGGTGAAATCGATCTTTCTGGTCATCGTCATGGATGGCCTGTTCGCGATCTTCTTCGCGGCGATCAATATCTGAGGAAATAATGGCACCGTTCACCGGCAACGCGATCATCCGGGTGCGCGATCTCACCGTGGGCTTCGGCGACAATCTGATTTTGAATCATCTCGATCTGGACGTGCGGCGCGGCGAGATTCTGGGCTTCGTCGGCGCATCGGGTGCGGGCAAATCGGTGCTGACGCGCACCATCATCGGCCTGATGCCGAAGATGAGCGGCAACATCGAAGTGTTCGGCGTCGACATGGATTCCTGCAACGAGGATCAGCGCCGTGCGGTCGAGCGGCGCTGGGGCGTTCTGTTTCAGCACGGCGCATTGTTCTCCTCGCTCAACGTGCGTCAGAACATCCAGTTTCCGGTGCGCGAATTCATGGACGTGTCGGAGCGGCTCTTGGACGAGATCGCCATCGCCAAGCTCGCGATGGTCGGTCTCAAGCCGGAAGTCGCCGATCGCTTCCCCTCCGAACTGTCGGGCGGCATGATCAAGCGCGTGGCGCTGGCGCGTGCGCTCGCGCTCGACCCTGAAATCGTGTTCCTCGACGAGCCGACATCGGGCCTCGATCCGATCAGCGCCGGCGAGTTCGACCAGCTCGTGATGACCCTTCAGCGAACTTTGGGACTGACCGTTTTCATGGTAACCCATGACCTCGACAGCCTTAAAACGGCCTGCAACCGCATCGCAGTGTTAGGGGATCGAAAGGTTCTCTTGGTAGGCACGTTGAACGACATGATGGCCTCGCAGCATCCGTGGTTGCAGGCCTACTTCCACGGCAAGCGGGCATCGTTGACTTTCGGGCGATAGTCATCGGTGTTTGAGTATTTCGTTGCGTTTTTGAGTTGGAGCTAAGTCTATGGAAACAAAGGCAAATTACGTCCTGATCGGGGCGTTCACGCTGGCGGTGATCGCCGCGGCCTTTGGATTTGTGTTCTGGTTCCAGAACCTCGGCGCTGCGGCTGCACGCACGCCTTTGAGAATTGTGTTCGAGGGCGCGGCCTCAGGCCTGCGCACCGGCGGCAATGTCAATTTCAACGGCATCAAGATCGGCGAAGTCACCTCGATCAAGCTCGACGACCCCAAGCGCGTCGTCGTCATTACCTCGGTCGACAAGAATGCGCCGATCCGAAAGGACTCGCTGGTCGGCCTCGAATTCGCAGGTCTCACGGGCGTGTCGTCGGTATCCCTCAAGGGCGGTTCAGTCGAGGCCGGCGGCGTGCCGGTCGCCGAAGACGGCGTGCCGACGCTCACGGCCGATCCGAACTCCATTCAGGACATCGGCGAGGCGGTGCGTGGCGTGATCCAGAACGTCAACAAGCTCGTCACCGAAAACCAGGAAGCTCTGCATGAGAGCATGGCCAACATTCAGGTTTTCTCGAAGAGTCTCGCCAGCAACGCCACGCGCATCGACAGCATCATGGCCGGCGTCGACGGGCTGATGGGCAAGGAAGGCGAACTGACGGGCGCGGCGAAGTCGTTCCGGGAACTCGCCGAAAATCTCGACAAGCGGTCGGCCGGCCTGATTATCGACGCGCGCCGCACGCTCGCCGACGTCAGCCGCGCGGTGAACAATTTCGACCGCAACCCGACGCGTGTACTGTTCGGCTCAAGCGGCGGCGACCAGAAGCCGGCGGCTCTGTCGAATCCGAGCGACGCCAGAGCAAAGCAACGCTGATCGCGGCTGGATGGCCGCATGAATGACCGCGTCCGCATCAAGGCTGTCGATGTCCTCCATCAGGGCTGGTCGCTTCTCAAGCGAACGTCCTACGATTTCAAGCGCCGTGACGGCTCATGGCAGCCTCAGATTCGCGAGACCTACGATCGCGGCGACGGCATTGCCGTGCTGCTCTACGATCCCGATCGCCAGACAATCATCCTGATCCGCCAGTTCCGCTTTCCGGCCTTCTATCATGGCGAGGTAGGCGAACTGACCGAAGTGCCTGCCGGCAAGCTCGAAGACGCGACGCCGGAGGACGGCATCCGCCGCGAGATCGAGGAGGAGACCGGCTATCGTGTTCAAGACGTGCAGCGTGTGTTCGAGGCCTATATGAGCCCCGGTTCCGTCACTGAGAAGCTCTATCTGTTCGCCGCGCGCTATTCGCCTTCGGATCGTGTGAGCGGAGGAGGCGGTCTTCACCACGAGGGCGAGGACATCGAAATCCTTGAACTGCCTTTCACCGAGGCGATGGCGATGTTGTCGCGCGGGGACATTCGCGACGCCAAGACGCTCATTTTGCTGCAATATGCGGCGCTGAATTTGTTCCGGTCAATGTAATAGCCATTGTCATGGCCGGACTTGTTCCGGCCATCTCGATAGGTCGGTCACCGTGCCTTGTTATTCGGGATCACCGGGTCAAGCCCGGTGATGACAGTCGGTGGAAGGCGATCAAAATAAAAAACGGAGGCTTTCGCCTCCGTTTTTTCGTTCGACATTGCGTGTGGCGTTAGCCGAGCCGTCCTGCCGCATGCGCCAGCAGCGTGTAGACGAGGCCGGTTTCCGACATCAACTGGTTGCGAAGCGCCGAGGGTCCGCGCTCATCACGCGACACGTCATCCAGCAGCTTCTCGAACTCGTTGATATAGCGGTCGACCGTGGCCTTGAAGTTGCGCTCGGCGCGGTACTTGCGGGCGACTTCCTCGAAGGCCTTCTGGCCCTGCGGGGTGTAGAGACGCTTGGTGAAGGCCTTGCGTTCCCCGCGCTGATAGCGTTCCCACATTTCAGAGGCGAGATCGCGATCGACGAGACGCGTGATGTCGAGCGCCAGCGATTCCAGCGGATTGCCGGATGGCGCGCGGGGGCCGCGTCCGCGTGGCGGTTCGTTGTCGCCTTCGGCGCGGGTCAAGAGGTTCGACAGCCATCCGTCGCGATCGTCGCTGTTCGGCGCGACCGGAGGCGCGTCGGTGCGGCGCGGACCGGGAGCAGGTCCGAAATCCGGCGGCGGCAAATTGGTGCCGCTTTCGCGCGGAGCGCGCGGAGCAGGGCGTGCGTCCTGACGCGCGCCTGCGGTCGCCATGACCGGCTCTTCCTCGCGCACGCGCGCGGTTGCGGTCGAGACGTCGAGACCGCGGCCGTGACGCGCCACGATGCGGTTCAATTCGGCGAGCGCCTCGATCTGATCGACGATCACCTTGCGCATCTGCGCGGTGCTCTCGGCAGCCTCCTGCGGCATGTCGAGAACGCCCTTGCGCAACTCTGCACGGGTCGATTCCAGTTCGGTGTGCAGTTCGCTGGCCATCTGCTTCATGCTGTGAACGATGGACGCGAATTTGTCGGCCGACTGGCGGAACATGATGTCAGCGTCGCGCGTGCCCTGATCGTAGACTTCGGACATCGCCTCGATGGTCTGGCGGCGCTCGTCTTCGACAGCCAGGCGAACGGCCTCGAACTGGCGGCTGACGGAGGCGGAACTTTCGCCTGCGGTTTCGGCCACGACCTGCGCGATGTCGCGGGCGCGCGTTTCGGCGGCATCCAGCGACTGGTCGAGCAGGGTGGTGAAGCGATGCAGCCGCTCGTCCATGTCGAGCGTGCGTAGATCGATGGTGTTGATGAGCGATTCAAGCTGGGTATTGCGCTGCGCGACGGATTCCGCCGTGCTGGCGTTGCTGGTGTCGATGAGCTGCGCGGCTTCCGCGAGCGCCCGGCCGTGGCTGTCGAACTGCACGGCCAAAGAGCCAAGACTGTCGAGTGCGCCGGACGTGGTGCTGTTGAAGATACCAAGCTGCTCGGCGAGTGCCTGCGACGACGCGCCGTTGCGGTTGGTCACGTCGGTCATGGTGGCGACGAAGTCGGCCACGCGGGTGACGAGCGTGCGTTCCAGATTATTGAGGTTCTCGTGGGCGCCGGTGAGCACTTCCTGAAGCAGGATGTTGCCCTCGCGCAGACGCTCGAACAGCGCCAGCGTGTCGGTGCGCAGGATCTTGCTGGTTTCCTGCAACTCGCTGACGGTCGTGGTCGCGACCTGGCGCGACTGTTCGATCGCCGCCTTCGAGCTTTCCTCGATTTCCTTGAGCGACTTGTTGACGGCGCCGATGGCGACTTCGCTCGCAGTGTTGATCTGGCGGGCGAGGTCGGCGCTGTTTTCCATCATCGCGACGGTGAATGCGCCGCCATGACCCTCGATCGATTTCAGCGCGGAATCGGTCGCGCTGCCGATGGTGCTGGCGATTTCATCCGCCTTGCTGCCGATGGCTTCGATCAGAACGCCGCGGCGGCCTTCGATCATCTGCGTCAGGCGCTCGGTCTGGTCGCGCAGGCCTTCGGTGATTGCCTCGACGCGGCCGGTGAGGCCGGCGTTCAGCACCTCGGTGGAGGTGGTGACGGTGCGCGAGACATCGTTTGCAATCGACTTCAGCTGCGTGCCGACAGCGTTGAGCATGTGCTCGGCCTGTTCGGCGCTGGCCTTGATGCCCATCGACATTTCCTCGGCGCGGGACACGAGGATGTCGGCGGCGTGCTGGCCGCTGGCGGTGACGCGGCCGGCGGCTGCATCGACGCGGGTGTCGAGCAGGCTCTCGAACTGTCCGACGCGCGCGGCGATGTCCGACGTGATGGCGCCGAAACGGATTTCGAGGCTGTCGTGCATTTCCTGGAAGCGCGCGGTCATGGTCGTGCCGAGCTGCGTGTTGCGCGTCTCGATGGCTTCCGAGAGTGCCAGGGCCTTGGTCGCGAGCGTGGTGTCGAGCGTCTCGACGCGCTTGTCGAGACCAGCGTGGAATTCGGTCAGGCGCTGATCGAGCCTGGCGTTGACGGCGTCGCCGTGATTGGTGACGCGGCTGTCGAACGTATCGACGTAATTCTTCAGGTTGTCGGCGAGGGTTTCGGTGTGGCCGCCCATGCGCTCGACGATCTCGCCGCCGTAGGTTTTCACGGTGCGGTCGAATTCGGCGACATGGCGGGTGATGAGCGCGCCCAGCGTGCCGCTGTCGCGCGCAAAGCGTTCGGCGAGTTCGGAGCCCTGTTCCTTGATGAGGCCTTCAAACGTATGAATCTGGCCGGTGAGGGCCTCGTGGGCGGTTTCCGTCTGACTGACGACCTTCTCGACCAGCGTGTTGACGGTGGCGTCGAGCGAGTCGGCGGCCTTGTCGCCGCTCACCAGAATGCGGTCGGCCAGCTGATCGCCCGCAGACTCAATCTTGCTGGCGAGATCGGCGGCGCGCAGATCGATCTGCGCAAGCAGCGTGTCGCCTGACGTCAGAATGGTGCCGTGGACGTTTTCGGTGCGCGCGGCGATTTCATCGATGATGATGGCCGAACGCTGGCCGAAATCGGTGGCGGCGCGGTCGAGCCGCTCGTTGAGCATGTCGTGAACGCGGTCGGCGAGGTCGGCGAATTCCTCATGCACATGGCCGGTCTTGAAGTTGAGGCTCGCGGTGAGATTTTCGCTGGCGTCGAGCACGGCGGTTGCGGTCTGGTTGCTGGCTTCGGTGAGACGATCCAGCAGGTCGCCGCCGCGCTCGCCGAGTGCGATGATCATGGTGTCGCCGGCGGTCGTCAGCGAGCGGGTGATGTGCTCGGCGCGCTCTTCGAGTGCGTTGCTGATGTTGTTGGAAATTTCATCGACGCGGCCTGCGATCGAATCGCTGATCGTCGAGATGTCCTGACGCAGATCGATCTGCACGCCGGACAGCGCGTTACGGACCTGCTCGGCCTGGCCTGCGAGATTTTCGCGCTGGGCGGCGATGTCGTCGAGCAGGGCGCGGATGCGGACTTCGTTGTCGCTGTAGGCGCGCTCGAGCGAGGAGACTTCGTTGGAGACGAGTGCTTCGAGTTCGCCGGCGCGCGCAATCGCACGCTCGACGCCGTCGCCCATCGCGGCGACTTCGCGGCGGATTGCCTGACCGACGCTCACCATGGAATCGCCGGCGAGTTTTTCCGGTTCGGAGAAACGCAGCGCCATCTGCGCCATCGATTGGGCGATCAGGCTCAGTTCCTGGCCGCGCCAGGCGAGCATCGCCATGAAATAGAAAAGGATGAGCGGCGCGAGGAAAAGCGCAGCGAGGCCGGCGATGGCCAGTCCGCCGCCGTCCTGACCGGCGATGGCTTCGAGCGCCGGCATGAACATGACGGTGAGAAGACCGCCGGCGAGAATCCAGAGGCCCGCGAAGATCGACGCAACCGTGTAGGCGCTGCGGCGCGGGCGGCCCTTCTGGATGGTCTGAAGCATTTCGCCGATCGCCTCGCGATCGTCGTTGGCGGCGCGTGCGAAGCGCGAGGGCTGAATGTCCTCGTCGGCGCGAAGATCGAGCGGAAGACTTGACGTGTCACGGCGCAGCGACGAGCGGCGTCCATCGGATTTCGGCTTATCGACGCTCAGTGCGTCCTGGATAGCCGACATTGCGACTTCGGTTGGATCCTTGATCTTTGGATTTTTTGCCATGTGCCGTGTACGCCCTTACCGTTACGCATTCCAACAAGCGCCGCAAAAATGGCCGGGTGCGCTTGAGAATGTAGCCCCAATACTCGTGAGCAGTTCGATTGTGAGAGACCCGCTCGCCCAGCGGGTTGTCACGTACTTCCGAAAACATCCTATTGGCTTGTCGGCGCGAATGATACGCCGCGCGTTAAGATCATTTTAATCATCGTTAATCGGCGCGCGCAAAAAATTAAGCAGCCATCGCCGTTTACGGGTGTTTTCGGAGACGTTGCGGCGTCGTCGAACCTCAATGATGGCAAAAAGGCGGCAGGTACGCGTTACGTTCCGTTAACCAGACCTGTGATTGGGTCGCGTTCAGCGCGGTTCCGAAAGCCCGGAGCGGCTAGAACTCGGGTCCGACCATGTCGCTCCATCTGGAACAGGTTCACTGGATGCCTTCGCCGCCGCTTGTTCCCGACGACCCGCCGATCGATCTCCAACATCTTTCACGCATGACGCTCGGAGAGCCGGGTCTTGAGCGCGAAGTGCTCTCGCTGTTCGCGGCCCAGAGCCGCGACCTGATCGAGAAGCTGGCAAAACTTCCCGGCGATGCCGCAGGGCTGGCGCATACGCTCAAGGGTTCGGCGCGCGCGATCGGTGCATTCCGGGTCGCTGAGGCCGCCCTGCATTTCGAGGGCGCGCTGCGCGAGGAACACGACCTGACCACAGCCCTGAGCGCGCTGCGCGATGCCGTGGATGAGGCACGAAGCGCAATCGACGGCATTTTGCGGCGTTCCTGACCCTCAAAATCCCTGTATTTCTTCGCCTTTCGGGCGCTGGCGTCCTGCGGATCGACCCGTTATAGGACTGCATCGTTATTTTCCGGGCAGCACGAGAATTATGGTCAAGATCAGTTTCACCGATCACAAGGGCGAAAAGCGCACCGTCGACGTCGAGGCGGGAGCCACGGTGATGGAGGCTGCCATCCGCAACGCCATTCCGGGCGTCGAGGCCGAATGCGGTGGCGCCTGCGCCTGCGCGACCTGTCATGTCTATGTCGATGAGCCGTGGGGCGAGAAAGTCGGCGCGCCGACGCCAATGGAAGAAGACATGCTCGATTTCGGATTCGACGTGCGCCCCAATTCGCGCCTGTCGTGCCAGATCAAGGTGACGGAAGACCTCGAAGGGCTTTCGGTCACGACGCCCGAGCGGCAAGCCTGACATCGCAATCCGAAGCTGAAACAAAAACCCCGGATCGCTCCGGGGTTTTTTTGATTCCGCGCTCAGTAATCGTGGCGATAGCGCCGCTTCACCGGCCGTTCGACCTGCACGGGCTGCCCGTAGGCGTAGCGCCAGTTGTCATAGCAGCTTCCGTTCAATCCCTGCGCCGACATCTGGCACTGCTGCATTGTTGAGTATTCGCAGCGCTCGACGATGCCCGACCAGCCTTCGACGTAAGAGAGACAGACCGGATACTGGATTGCCTCGGCGGGCGTGACCGACGTAACGAGCGCAGGTGCGGCAAGCAGCGATGTGGTTGCAAACATCAGTGCGTATTTTTTCATTTTGTTTCCTTTGTCCGTTCGTTTCGTGTCGACGATTGAAAATCGGATTGGTTCAAAGTCTCAGGCGCCGCGCAGCATCCAGGGCTTGAACTTCGCGGCAATCTCGTCCGGGATCGCCGCCGGTTTGCGCAGCGCCTTGTCCACCAGCACGGTGACGGCTTCGGCGGACGCAGCACATGCGCCGTTTGAGAACACCACCTGAGAATAAGACACCGAAGTCCGCCCGATCTTCCCGACGCCGAGACCGAGTTCGATTGTTCCCGGCCAGCGAATCTCCGCCTTGAAGCTGATGTTCAACTGGACCAGCATCCAGCTCAGGCCCTCCGGCATCAGCCCGTAAGCCGGGTTGCGGATCAGGGTTACGCGCCCGGTCTCGAAATAGCTCGCGAATACCGCGTTGTTGACGTGCTGCTGCGGATCGAGATCGGCGAAACGGACGTTGTCCGAAAGCCGGAAAGGATAATCTTCCAGGCGGGGCGGTGTATTGAGGCTGATCGGTGCGTTCAAAGGCCAATCTCCGGGACACACACGCTTTATTGGAAAACGCGCATTGCCGACAGCCAAATATCGCGGCTCTCCAATGCGTTAGAGCGGCTCCAGATAGGCGCATTTATCCCTTCCCCGAAGCGCCTATCTTGGCTAGACAGGCCCGCGAAACGCAGGCTTTTCCTGCCATTTCCCTTTCAAAATCCATTTATCTGAGCGGACCGGAACGAGCATGGCTGAAACGATCAAAACGGATGTCCTGATTATCGGCGCGGGGCCCTGCGGCCTGTTCGCGGTGTTCGAGCTTGGCCTGCTCGATATGAAGACGCATCTCGTCGATATTCTCGACAAGCTCGGCGGCCAGTGCGCGGAGCTTTATCCGGAAAAGCCGATCTACGACATTCCCGGCATCCCGATGGTGACGGGACAGGGACTCACCGACGCGCTGATGGAGCAGATCAAGCCGTTCAACCCGACTTTCCATCTCAACGAGATGGTTGAGAAGATCGAGAAGATCGGCGACCCGCTGTTTCGCGTCACCACCGATGCCGGTCAGGTGTTCGAGTGCAAGGTTGTCGTGATTTCCGCAGGCGGCGGCTCGTTCCAGCCCAAGCGTCCTCCGGTGCCGGGCATCGAGGAGTACGAAGGCAAGTCGGTGTTCTATGCCGTGCGCAAGATGGAGCAGTTCCGCGACAAGAAGCTCCTGATCGTCGGCGGCGGCGACAGCGCGCTCGACTGGGTTCTGAATTTGCAGCCGATCGCAAAGAGCATGACGCTGCTTCATCGGCGTGATGACTTCCGCGCAGCGCCTCACAGCGTCGACCAGATGCGCGAACTCGTCTCGTCCAGGAAGATGGATCTGAAGATCGGTCAGGTGACGGGGCTTGAAGGCAGCAACGGCCAGCTCACCGGCGCGATGGTGAAGGGCAACGACAACAACACGTTCAAGGTCGATTGCGACACCATCCTGCCGTTCTTCGGTCTGACCATGAAGCTCGGCCCGGTCGCGAACTGGGGCGTCAAGCTCGAGAACAATCTCATTCCGGTGAACACCGAGAATTTCGAGACCAACATTCCGGGCGTGTTCGCCATCGGCGACATCAATACTTATCCGGGCAAGCTGAAACTCATTCTATCCGGTTTCCACGAAGCAGCACTGATGTCGCAGAAGGCGAGCCGCTACGTGTTCCCGGAAAAGCGAGTCGTGTTCCAGTACACGACGTCGTCGTCGAGCTTGCAGAAGAAGCTCGGCGTGAATTGATTTTGCCGGCAACACCCGCCGGCGCAGCTCGGTTTGATCGCTCCGGGGCATAGTGGCCGCATGCGTAATTTTGCGGATACGGCGTTGGCCTGCGCTTTTTTGCCCAGCCTGTCCGATTGATCGCCCCGAAAATTCATCGCATCCTTCCCCGATATTTTGGGGGATTTTAACATGATGCGTTTCATTGCTGCGGCTGCGGTCGCTTTCGTTGGACTGGGCTCATCCGCTTTTGCCGACAGCATCGAATGGGAAGTTGTCCACCCGTTCCGTTTCTTCAAATACGATTCCGATTTCGAGATTCATCGCATCGCTTATGAATCGATCAAGCATCCGGTCGCTCCGGCCCCGTCGGCTGCGCCGACCATCCTCAAGATGGATGAACTTCTCAACAACAAGCAGTGGTGGGACGAGCCGCTATCGCCCGAAGTTACGGCGCGTTACGGAGACTCCACGCTCAACACGCCGCGAAAAATTCTGATGGCGCTACGCGGGAAAGAAAAGCGTCCGGCGGGTGCTCCTGAACTTGCGGCGAAATATTCCGGCGGTAGCGACCACGATAAACGGCTTGCCGCTGAATACGACTTCCGCCGTCTTGGCTGGGCGAGCCTGCTGTTTCCCTTTCATCAGGCTGCCGACGGCAAGAACATAAATTTCGACGCATTCACCGATGGCGAGAGCGTGGCTGTGTGCTGGAATCGCGGCGAGCAGCTTCACACCAATTGCAGACTTAAACCCGACGACGATAAGGACGACAGCTACATCAAGCCATCGCACCATATCGTCAGCATGAAACTAGCGGGTGGGCAGTCGGGATTGACGTGCGCGTGGACTGTCGAGGAAGGCAGCGGCTCGGCTTATGTCGGCGCGTCCGACAGTCCTTCGCTGTCTGCGCCGTGCGATCGCGCCGTTCGTCTTCGCGTTCCGTTTGAAAAGAAAGTTGCAGTCAAGGTGAGTCCCGGTGGAGGCGCGCCGGTCGCGGAGTATGTCAAAGTACATGATATCCTCTCCGTTAGTATCGGCGATTCCTTTACCTCCGGAGAAGGGAATCCCGATGTTCCGGCGAAGATGAAGTGGACATCGACGGACCAGGATCCGGTGACTAGCGGCGGATATTCATCTGCCATTCCTGGGTATATTCCGCTGCGAAAACGCGACGGCGATTATTTTGCCGCGCAATGGATTGACCGGGCATGTCATCGCTCTGCCTATAGTTATCCCATCCGGTCGGCTATCCAGCTCGCTTTGAACCATCCGCATCGGGCGGTGACGTTCCTCGGCTATGGCTGCAGCGGTGCAGAGATCAACGAAGGTCTTTTTGGTGCTTATCAGGGACCTGAAAAGACGAGCAAACAGGATATGCCGAACTACAAGAAGGCCCAGCTTTCTCTGATGCTCAATGAGCTTTGTGTCAGCCAGCCCGCGACGGACGTCGACGAAAAACTCGAGGAGTGGGAGGAAGACGCTCGCATCAAGAACGGCCGCTACAGGTTCGGAAACGATGAAGCGGATGCCGTCAGTGACGCCGCGTTCAAATGTCCCGCCGGAAAAGGCTTTAAGCGTCCGGTCGATGTCTTATCGCTCGGTATAGGAGGCAACGACGTCGGATTTGCAAAATGGATTGCCGCCTCGATCACAAAATACAATGGCGGAATGGATTTGGCCTTCTTGCCGATCATGAAGGACGATCCGGATTGTAATGCAACGAACCGGACCAGTTGCGACGTAACTGAGGGGCGGTGGCGGCGGTTCAAGGCGCGGCTGGCTCTTCTTCGTAAATTTCTGAGCGAGCGCGTTGTCTATCGTGTTCCTGAGCAGCAGCCGGTCGTCGTCTTCACATATCCGGATACGGTCGCTGATACGACCACCACGTGCAAAACCGGCAACGCTGGAATGACGGTCGCGGACTTGGAAATGATATGTCTTTGGGATGAGCAGAAGCAGGGATCGCGCGAGATCAATGCACTTGGCAAGATCGGCTATTTCGTCAAAAACAAACTCAACACGGAGATAGCGTCGTTCGCCAAAGCAGCGCCGCCGGAAAAGCAATGGAAATTGGCCACCGACGCCGATGATTTCATTGGCGACTTTAAGGGTCGCAATTTTTGCGCCACGCTCAATACTCCCGCAGAGCCCAGCAGTGCGTGCAACGATCTCCAGAAAAACCGCGAACTGCAAATGAGTGCGAGCGTGCTCGACACTCAGAAGGCAATCGATGAAACACTTCTGATTCCACGCAAGTCCGGCGAAGTATGGAAACCATTCGATCCGGCCATCAATTTCTCACCCTATCATCATCGCCATCGCTGGCTGCGGACCGTCAATGACGTATACATGCTGATTAATCAGCAGCCAGCGCAGACAAGGCAATCGATCGATGTCACGTTGCTGGGACTCGCGCAGCCGGCCCTTCACGGCGCTTTCCATCCCACCGCCCAGGCGCATGCCCGCGTTGCGGATTCATTTGCGACGTCGGCCGAGACGGTGATCCAAAAGCCGCAGTAGTTACTGCTGGGCAGGCGCGAGCGGCGCGATCGGCTCGGATGTGACGCCCGCCGGCTGGATGCCGAGATTGAGCACGGCGGACGCCGCAGGCAATGCTGCGTCCGCCATCGCCGCGTGTCCCTCGGCGGTCGGATGGATCGCGCCGCCGTAAACTGCGGAGAGAATTCCCCAAGTCGCGTCGTGAATGTCGCCGGGCCGGTTCGGCGCGCGCGTTGCCTGCGGATAGGTCATCGCGGCGAAGTAACTGTCATTGGCATCGCGGACCCAGCGCGCGCGCGGCGCGTAGGCGCGAAACTCACTGGCACCCGCGCCGCAGGCGAGCGGGTTGTTCGCCGCGTCCACAATGTCGGTGACGAAACTTTCGCCCTTCGGCGAGAAGCATTGTTGATCGAACGGCGGATCGGTCTCGGCGCGAGCGCAGAAGCCGTGATCGGCGAATGATGACTGGTGCTGATCGACGAAGGTCATGCGCTCGGTCTTGGCGTCCGCGCACAGCGCGTTGCCGCTGCATGTCGCAAGCTGCTTGATGCGCGGCAGAAACTCGCTCTGGACGAAATTGGTGACGTCGCTCAGCCGCTGCGGATCGGCGTTGAAGGTGGGATGAATGTCGAAGCCGGCGCGGCCGCCGGGGCAGGGCGCGCCGTTCAACAGCGCCGGATTGGCGTAGGAGACATACATCACGCGCGACAGGTCGCCGCCGACGAGAGGCTTGAGCGCCTGACGCATCTTGCCGAAATCCGCAGGCAATTCGCGCTGGAGAATGTCGCGCGCCGCGTCCACCGTGCCGATCACGCCGCTTCGTTGCGACAGCGTGCGCTCGGTGCCGCTATCGACGATGATGTCGGCGACGAGGCCGGAGAAGTTGATGTCGTTGGCGCCGATCGACAGCATGATGAGATCGAGCGTGCGGCCGGGCTGGCGCGATGCAGCCGCGTTCAACGCCTCGCGCAATTCGGCGATCTGCGCATTCACGGTGCCGGTGCAGTTGAAGCCGCTTCGGGTCACGGCGCATTCGCGCGCGGACTGCGAGCCGAACAGGCCCTGAGCGATGGTTGCGCCGGTGCAGGCCAGCGGCAAATATGTCACCGCGATCTGCGGATTGCGGACGGCCAGCGCAATCGCGGTGCGCGTCTGGTAGCTGTAAAGAGAACGGTGGCACGCCGCGTTGAACCATTGTGCGCCCGCCGCCTGCCAGTTTTGCAGACTCTGGCCGTCCGACGTGTCGCAGGCGCGCGCGCCCTTGAACTTGGCGCGGCCGGGACGGAAATAGATGTTCGCCGGTCCGCCCAGATAGGAGCGGAAACAGAATCCATCGTCGGACAATTCCACCGCGCGATCCGGATTGCCTTCACCCGACGCAATCGAGTCGCCAAGCCCCGCGATGAAAATGTCGCGCACGGCGATCTGGGTGGCGACGCGTTGCGGAGCGTCGGCGCCGCTCGACACATCGACAGTGACATTGGTTGTGCGGCCGTAACGCGCACGGAAATTCAGCGGCTCGTTGCAGTCGATGGTCTGCGTGCGCGGATTGGCTTCGCCATCCTCGACAGTCCACGCGCAGGTCGCACCGACCGGCACCTCGCCCGCAAGACGCACCGTGACCGGATGATCCTGTGGCGTCAGATAGCTTTCCTTCACGCTGTCGCGCGTGCAGGGCTCGGTGACGCGTCCCGTCGCATCTATGCACAGCCGCCCAATCATGTTGCGCGCCCAGCCGCGCCCGTCGCTCTGCACGGCCAGCGCCTGTTCGGATGCGAGGATGGACTGCCCGGATGAGAGCGCATCGGCCTGAAGCCGGAAATCGCGCTCCTCCTTGAAAAGGCGGAATCGGTTGCGGACTTCCCAGGTAATCGACAGCGCGGATGGCATCTGCTGAAACTGGACTTGAGGCAATTGTGCAACGGCGCGGCCGGGCAGGGCAGCGCCCGCCAGCAGCAGCATCGCAACGACGAAGACATACGCGCGTGAGCGGTTCATGCCTGTTTCAAACTTAAAGGTGGGGCCAAAATGTGGGAGCCGCGCGACGATATGGCACGATTGTCCAACGCCACAAGCCTCAACTTGGCGCAAAAGCGTTTTCGAGCGAAGTGGATACCGGCTCGCGTGAAGAAAACGCGACAAATACTCTAACTCACTCCGCCGCCTGCTTGGTCTTGCGGGCCGGCGCGCGGGTCTTGGCAACGGCAGGATTGAAGCCTTCGCCGACCTTGCGGTTGAGGTACCAGGGCTGCACGACATTGAGCCAAAGTTCGCGCGACCCCATGATCGAAATCGCAATCGCGAACGGGATCACGAAATAGAGAAGCCGGTATAGCAGCAGCGACGCGAGCAGTTCTTCCTTGCCGAGCATCGGCAGGCCGACGAGCATCGCCGCATCGAACACGCCGAGACTGCCCGGCGCATGGCTCGCAAAGCCGACCAGCGTCGAAAGAATAAAGACGACGGCGAGCGTCATGAAGTCGAGTTCCGGATTGCTCGGCGCGAGCAGATACATCGCCAGCGCGCAGAAGCCGAGATCGACGACGCCGATCAGGATCTGCAACACCGTCAGCGGCGCGGGCGGCAGCTTCACCATCCAGCCGTCCTTGCCGAGTTCGCGGCGCTTCTTGCCGACCGCGATCCAGATCAGATAGGCCGCGATGCCGGCGAGGATGCCGAAGCCGATCAGCCGGTTGATCGATTCAGGCAATAGATCGATCGACGAGGCGGCGAACGGATGCCAGATCATGCCGAAGCCGAGCACGAAAGTATTGCCGAGCCAGAAGGTGAGGCCGGAGATGAAGCAGATTTTCGCGACGTCGATCGCGTTCAGTCCCCAGTCCGAATAGATGCGAAAGCGGATCGCGCCGCCGGTGAATACGGTTGCGCCGATATTGTGCCCGATGACGTAGCTGCAAAAGCTCGCAAGGGCTGCGATGCGATAGGGAACGTGGTTCTTGCCGATCGTGCGCAGCGCGAACAGGTCGTAGAACGTCAGCGTGAAGAACGCGCCGGCAACGCACAGCGCGGCCATCGCGATCTGGTGCTCGGATTTTTCCGCGAGCGCGGAGAGCACAACATATTTGTCCACGCCCTTGAGGGTGCGGAACAGATGCATCACGGCGATGGTGACAATGACGAGGCTCGCGGCGATCCCGAGCCGCTTCCAGCCAATCCGTTCGTTGAAGACACGCGCAAAATTGCGCAGCAGTCGTTGCATTCATCCTCCCGGCAGGGGCGCAGAAGTCAGCCGATGGGAGCGGCCTTGCATAACGACTGCGCGGGGACTCATACGTGAAAACCGATGCGAGGAAAATAGGGAGTTTGTGCAGATTTATAAGTGTTAACGGGCATATGCCGCAGCTGGATGAACGCTACTTCGTCATACAATCATCATGTCGAAATGAAGATCGCGCGGGATTCGCGGCGTTCCGCTACACCCGGCGCAGCGCAAAATGCGCGCCACAGCACGCCATGATCGCGCCGAGGCACAAGGCTGCGACGCCTGCGACGACGCCGGCCAGTGTCGGGATCGCGCTCGGTGTAGAGGCCGCCTGTCCGGCAGCCGCCAGCATCACCACACCCGCGCCGATCAGCACCTGCCGCATGCGCACGGACAGCCCGCCTGAGACGGAATGTCCCATCAGCGCGGCAGTGAAATAGCCGGTGACGAACGCCGCCGCCGCAAGCACCCACCACGCGATGGCTGCCGTTGCCGGGATCAGCACTCCGGTGTCCTGCCGCCACAGATCGCCGAGATTGAGATTGAAACGCTGGATCAGCACATGCACGGCAAGCGTGAGCAGCACGCCGAAGATTGTTGCGGCGGCGAGAATGATGTGCCGGGGAAAATAAGTGCTGTCGGCCATGCGATGCTGTTGGAGCGGATGCGTTGGGCTGTTAGGTGTTTGTAGGATAGGCGCGTGCAGGCATGCAAGCCCGTCAACCGGAAATGACAATGCCGTTGCGATTGGACGAGATGCTGAAAGTCACGCCGAAGCCGGACGCCGAGGGCGACGGCACGCAATATATTTTCAAGCCGACGCTGGTGGGCGGTGCGCGGCAGTTCAGCCTGACGGATCGCGGGCTGGAATGGCAAGCATCGGGAAAATCCGGCGTCTGGCCGCTGGACAAGATTGCAGCCATTCGTCTGTCGTATCGGCCGGTGTCGATGCAGTCGAAACGCTTTCGGGCGGACATCGAGGATTCGCGCGGCGAGCGCGTCACGCTTTATTCCACCACCTGGCACACGGTTGCGCTGATGGCGCGGCAGGACGGCGGCTATCGCGCCTTCATCGTCGAACTGCATCGCCGGCTGAACGCGATCGGCAGCACCGCGTACCTCATCGCCGGCATCAATCCGACCATTTACATCGCCGCGCTTTGCGTCATGGCGTTGCTCGCAACCGCGATGGCCGGACTTCTGGTTCGCGCAGTCTGGACGGGAGAGTTCGGTGGCGCAATTTTTCTGATTGGTTTCGCCGCGCTGTTCGCATGGCAGATCGGCGGCTTCATGAAACGCAATCGTCCGCGCACCTACACATTCGATGAATTGCCGATGGACGTGCTGCCGTAGACGGCGCTATTGCGCGAAGCGAACCTTGAAAAGTTTTCCAAAACTGTTTCGCAGAAACAGCGAGCTGCCGTTTTCCAGATAGAAATCGCAACGGCCACGTCCATTCGGAAAATCGACGCAGACCGCCCCGTTCGCGCCGATGCGCCATGTACCTTGCTGCGCGCGCCCGCCGAGCGTGTAGACGTAAACTCCGTTGGCGCGGTATTCGAGGCTGCTTCCCTCATCGAGCAGAATGGTCTTGCCGCGAATCGCCGAAGGATTGAGCGGAATATAGTCGCTCGCCTGAACAGCCGGTGTCGTCAGCATCGCGCTCACCGCCAATGCGGCGTAAATACATTTTTGAAAACCAAACATCATCGCCCTCGCAATAACGGGCATCGAAATAAAATCTCGTCCGGCAGGGCCGGTGAAATCGTTCAGCTCGGCCGGGCGTCGTTGGCCGGCCCGGCCAAACCTAGCCGCCCGATGATGGGGATCATCTCCCGGCGGCGCGTGACGCTAGCGGGATTTCGTCGCGCCGCCTAGGGGATTGCTTCGTCGCTGACGCTCCTCGCAATGACGCATTGAGAAATTTATCTCCGCACCACGAGCACCGAACATTTCGCGTAGCGCACGATATGTCCGGCGTTGGAGCCGAGAAAGTAATTCTGCATCGAGGGACGATGCGATGTCATCACGATCAGGTCCGCATCGACATCGGCGGCTTCTTCGAGAATTTCGTGATAGATGCCGCCCTGACGGATCGAGGTGGAAATGCGTTTGGCGTCGATGCCGGACTCGCGCGCGACGATTGAAAGCGCGTCGTTCGATGTCTGGCGCTGCTGCGCGTCGAAATCCGGCGGCACATATTCGGCGAGCATCACCGGCGTCATCGGCATGACGTTGACGAGCCGCACGCTGCCGCCGGAGGATTTCGACAACGACGCGGCTGTCTCGATGGCGGGCTTCGCCAGATCGGTGTCGGCGAGATCGATGGGGACGAGAATCGAATTGAACATCGAAAGCCTCCGCGCCGCCGGACGAGAGCCGGTCAGTTGTCCGATGACTCTTTCAGAAGTTTCGGGCTGATGAAGCGTTCCAGTTTCCCTTTGCGGAAACCCGCATCGCCCCAGCCGTCGATCTCGAAGTCGATCGCCGCGACGCCTGCCGTCGGCATGTTCGCGGCAATCGCACGCAGCGCCGATGTTTCGCCGGATGATATTGTCGCCAGCGCGAGTTCGTGCAGCGCCGGATTGTGCGCGACGATCATCAGCACTTTCGGATCGTCGATTTCGGTGGTGTGGATGATGGTCAGAAGCTCGCCCGCGTCGGCGCTGTAAAGCTCTTCGATATTTTTCATCGGCGCCGATGAAAGCGATTTCGTCAGAATGTCCCAGGTCTGCATCGCGCGAACGGCCGGAGAGACGAGCGCAAGGTCGGGGCGATAGCCGTTCCGCGCCAGCCATTGACCGATCATCTGTGCATCGAGCATGCCGCGTTCGTCGAGCCTGCGGTCGAAGTCGCGTCCGGACGGTGCGTCGCGCTCGGTCTTGGCATGACGCAGCAGAATCAACCGGCGCATTACGCGATCTCGTGCTTTCCTGAGGGCAGTTCCGGCGCAGTTGGGCTGGAGGCGATCCCGGAATAGTGTACAAGCGTGCAGAGGACAAGGTGACACAATTTCGCCATTGGATTCCAAGTCCGTCACCTTTCTGCCATTGGGACGTTTCGCGGCCAAAATGACGAATGAAGCGAATGGCATAACCGCAATTTCCGACGTTTCGTCGCGCCCCGCCCTGAAATTCAAAATCGACGTCGATATTGTCGTTGTCGGCGCCGGATTGGCGGGTCTGACCGCCGCGCGCGAGGCCGCTTTGAAAGGCGCCAGCGTCATCGTTCTGGAAGGCCATCGCGTCGGCTGGAACGCGTCGGGAAACAATCTCGGCATCGCGATGCCCGGCTTCGGCGTGCCGGTCGAGGAGATTATCGAGCGCGTCGGATACGACGACACCCGCGAACTCTGGAAAATGTCGGAAGAAGGCGTGGACTATGTGCGCGCCGCCGCGAGCGAAGAGACGATGCGCGAGGTTGTGCTGACGGATGGCGCGCTCGAAGTTTCCAACGTCGATGCCGGAGAGCGGCTCATCGACAGATTGCAAATGATCGGCGGCGATTTCGGCAGCGAAATCGAAGGCTGGCCGGTTGAACGGGTGCGGGAAAGCCTCAAGACAAGGCGCTATTTCAACGCCATCCATTTTCCGAAGGCGCTGCATGTCGACGGACGGAAGTATGTGCATGGCCTCGCGGAACTGGCGGAAGACGCCGGCGTGCGGATTTTCGAGAACACGCGCGTCACGAAGATCGATCCCGCCGGTGTCCGCAAGCGCGTGTACGCGAACGGTCTCTTGCTGCGGTGCTCGCACATCATTCTTGCGGGCAATGTCCACCTCGGTGAGCCGGCGCAGCGATTGACTGCGACGCTGCTGCCGACATGGCGCTACGCTGCGCTCACGGCGCCTCTTGGCGATGGTCTTGCGGAAGCGATTTCCTATTCCGGCGCGGTCACGGACAACGACGGCATCGATCAGTTTCGTGTCGTCGATGGCGACAGGCTCTTGTGGTCGAGCACGGAGACCACCTGGCAGGGCAACGCCAAACGCTATGGGCGTGCCATCCGCAACCGGATTGCGAAGATTTTCCCGGCGCTTGGAAAGCCTGAGATTTCAGAGGCTTGGAGCGGGGTTTACGGCACGACCGTGCACGGCATGCCGCAGGTCGGCGAACTGCATAAGGGCCTGTGGGTCGCGAGCGGGTTCGGTCGGCAGGGCCTGAACACCACCGCGATGGCCGGTCATCTCCTCGCGCGCAGCATCCTGTGGGGCGACGATCGCTGGAAACTGTTTTCGCCGTTTGAACTCGTCTGGGCGGGCGGTTCTGCCGGACGCGTAGCGGGACAGGCCTTTCATACGTTCTCGCGCAACCGCTCGGCTGCCGCAGGCGCCGTATCGCGCTTTCGCGAGCGAGCGCGTGCGCGGGAAGTCGCACGGGAACATGCGCGCGAAGCACGGCTGGCGGCGGCAAAAGCGCGGGTCGAGGCGGATCGTGAGCGCGCGTCGGCGATCAGGCCGCGTTCGGATGACAGCGGGTCGGCGAGTGCGTGACGTGCTCCTCGCGCGAACGTGAGGGATGGCGCGGCGATGACGTGTAACTATTCGGCTTTCGGGGCGTAACTCGTGGCAGACGTATTCTTGTCCGAACTGTACGGAGCAATGACGATGATCGACCGCCGATTTCTGCTCGCCTCTGCGGCTGGTCTTGCAGCCTTCACGGCCTTCCGCTGGCTTGGTCTTGGTGGCCCCGCGAACGCCGACGACAAGGTTCCGGAGAAATTCGAGGTGCAGAAGACGCCCGAGGAATGGCGCAAGCAGCTGACGCCTGAGCAGTACAGCATTCTGCGTGAAGCCGGCACCGAGCGGCCGTTCTCCAGTCCGCTCAACAAGGAGAAGCGCAAGGGCACCTTCGCCTGCGCCGGTTGCGACCTGCCTTTATATTCGTCCGAAACCAAGTTCGAGAGCGGCACCGGGTGGCCGAGCTTCTATCAGGCGCTCCCGAACGCGCTGATCGAGAAGACCGACCGGACCTTCATGATGGTGCGCACCGAAACATTGTGCCGCCGCTGCGGCGGACACCTCGGCCACGTCTTCGACGACGGCCCAAAGCCGACCGGTCTGCGCTACTGCATGAACGGGCTCGCGCTCACCTTCAAGCCTGACGCATCGGCGACGTAACGGCCCTCTATCGAGCGGCAAATCTTGCCGCGCTAGGCAATTGTGCCCCGGTCAATCGGCCGGGGCATTTTATTTAAGCAATTGAAATATATAAGGAAATTATATTGGCACAACGCTTGCGAATCCACTTTTGAACGCGGCCCTGATTCAGCACCGGCTGGCCGCCCGGATTCGAAGTTGGAGATGATGTTATGGGTATCTTTGGCGCGCTGACCACGTCCGTCGCAGGCTTGCGTTCTCAGTCTTATGCGTTGGAGAACATCTCCGGCAACATCGCGAATTCGCAGACGACTGCGTTCAAACGCATCGACACCAGTTTCCTCGATCTCATTCCGGATACGGGAACGACAGCACAGTTGGCCGGCAGCGTGACCGCTGGCTCGCGCGAAACCAACTCGGTGCAGGGTAGCGTTCAAGCGGCTTCGGTCGCGACTTATATGGCGATCAACGGCGACGGCTTCTTCGCCGTGCAAAAGCCCGGCAGCTTCACTGACAACCTCCCGGTATTTGACGGCGTCGATCGCTACACCCGTCGTGGCGACTTCACGCTCGACAAGAACGGCTATCTCGTCAACGGCGCCGGCTATTACCTTGAAGGTCTGCCTATCGACCCGACCACCGGCAACGTCACCGGCAGCGTGCCGAAGGTCCTAAAATTCGGCAACGACTTCTTGCCGTCGCAGCCGACGACCGCTGTGACCTACCGCGCCAACCTTGCGAGCTATCCACTGACGACGAAGCACGACACTTCTTCGCCGGGTACTGAGCTGCTCAACGTCGCCGACTTTACAGCTAACCCGAGCGTCATCGGCACGCCCGCGACGCCATTTGCGAATGCTTCGAAAGCCGGTACCGCGCAGAACAGCAAACTGACGACACCGACTGCGATCAGCACCTCGACGCTGCTCTCGGGTCTGTCAAACACCGACTCGATCACGTCGAATTTCGGTATCGGCGACACGATTACCGTCAACGGTACGCCAATCACGTTTACGGCGTCGGGTGGCACGAACGATGCGACGCATATTCCAGTCGACTCGACCGTGGGTGCCTTGCTCGGCAAGATCGATGCGATCACTAACAACACGACGAATCCATCGACCGTAAGTCCCTCGGGTGTTGTCACCATCAACACTGGTCTGAACAACAACGTTTCGATTACCACCAACAATGCATCCGCGTTCGGTGCGCTCGGTTTTGTCGGCACGGTCTCAGCAACGCGCACGGGCGGCGGCACCGTCGGCGTCGGAAAGGTGATCGGTTCGGACAACCAGGCCTTCATCAACGAGTCCATCAGCGGCGGCGCAGTGACGGCCTACGATGTGTCGGGTTCGCCAGTCAGCCTTCAATTCCGCTGGGCCAAGATGGACAGCGCCTCGCTTGGCGCAGGTCATTCCGACGTCTGGAACATGTTCTATCAAGTCGATCCGAACGCAAAGGGTGCTGCAACGGCATGGCAGAACGTCGGCACGAATTTCACCTTCCAGGCGAACGGCCAGATGAACCCGGTCGTTGCCTCCGTGACGCTTTCTAATGCGACCGTCGGTGGCGTGTCGCTCGGCAGCCCGACCATCAACTTCGGTTCGGGCGGTCTGACGCAGTTTGCAGACGCTAACGGAAATGCACAGGTCAACCAGATCGCGCAGGACGGTTTCCCAGCCGGTCAGCTCCAGACTGTTTCGATCAGCAATAACGGCCGAGTCGTCGGCAATTATTCGAATGGCCGCAATATCGATCTCGCGGCGATTACGCTGGCGACTTTCAACGGCACAAATTATCTAAAGCGCGACAACGGTGGCGCATTTGAGGCAACCGACGAATCTGGCGCTGCTTTGTTCGGAAAGGGCGGCACTATCGTGGGTTCTTCGCTCGAGGGGTCGAATACCGACATCGCCGAAGAATTTACCAAGCTGATCGTGACGCAGCAGGCGTATTCGGCGAACACCAAGGTCATCACCACGTCCAACCAGATGGTGCAGGATCTGTTGAACGTGTTGCGATAAAGCACAAGAGTTTGCACGTAGTGCCGAATGAGATGGACAGTTAGTTATGGGTCTGAGCCAAGCTCTTAACACCGCGATCTCAGGTCTGCGTGCAAACCAGGCTGCTCTCTCGCTGGTTTCGTCGAACGTCGCTAATGCCGAAACGCCCGGCTACGTTCGCAAAACCGTTACCCAGATCCAGACAATCGCAGGATCCGACAGCACCGGCGTTCGTATCACCGGTGTCAACCGCGAACTCGACACCTATATCCAGAAGCAGGTTCTGATGGAAACATCCGGCGCGACGTATGCCGATGTCCGGTCCGCCGCGCTTCAGAATCTGCAAGGAATATACGGGAATCCGAATTCGAATACGACGATCGAGGCGAACTTTAACGCGCTGACCAGCGCATTGCAGGCGCTTTCGACAAGTCCTGACTCCGCGGCAGCGAGATCGACGGTTGTCAACGCGGCTCAGTCGCTGGCGCAACAACTCAACACCGCAAGCCAAGGCGTTCAATCGCTTCGCTCCAGCGCGGAAAGCGCGATCAGCGACTCTGTCTCAACAGTCAACAATGCGCTCAAGCAGATCGCCAGCATCAACAAGCAATTGCTGGGGACCTCCGGCAACGATGCGGCTTCGGCTTCATTATTGGATCAGCGCGATCAGTATGTGACGCAACTCGCGCAAATGATGGACATCCGCGTTGTCGACGCTGGCAATAACCAGATCAACGTCTTCACCAATTCAGGCGTACAGCTTGTCGGCAGCGAAGCCTCGGTCCTCAACTTCAATGCGCAAGGCACCGTCACTCCCAATACGCTGTGGAATTCGGACCCGTCCAAAAGCAATGTCGGGTCGATCACGTTGACCTATCCGAATGGCGGCAGTGTCGATCTCGTGGCGACGAATGCCATCCGCTCCGGCGCGATTTCCGGCTATCTCGATTTGCGCGACAACACGCTCGTTCAGGCTCAGACGCAGCTCGATCAGCTCGCCGCTTCGCTTTCCAGCGCGCTGTCCGACAAGACAACAAGCGGCACGGCCGTCTCAGGACCGCCCAACGGCTATTCGGTTGACTTGTCCGGTGTGCAGAGCGGCAATTCCGTTCAGTTCAGCTACACCGATACGGCGGGCAAGGTTCGCAATATATCGGTCATCCGGGTGGACGATCCGAGCGCGTTGCCGTTGTCGAACTCGGCGACCGTCGATCCAAACGACGAAGTGATCGGCGTCAGTTTCGCGGGCGGCGCGGCGTCAGTCGCTTCGCAGCTCAACTCAGCGTTGGGCGGTGCCGGTATCCAGTTTACGTCGTCGGGCACGACGTTACAAATTCTCGATGGTTCCGGCAGCGGCCTCACCCCGATCAATTCGGCCTCCACGACAACCACCATCACGTCGCTGACCAGCGGCAATGCGCAGCTTCCGCTGTTTACAGATAACGGCGTTCCCTACACCGGCGCGATCACCGGCAACGGTTCGCAGATGGTGGGTCTTGCAAGCCGCATCTCGGTCAATACCGCCCTTGTCGGCGATCCATCGCGCCTGATCGTTTACAGCACGTCACCGATGACTGCCGCCGGCGACACGACGCGCTCCGATTTCATTCTGTCGCAGTTGAAGAGCGGTTCTTACTATTATTCGCCGCAAACCGGCATCGGTTCGACCAATTCGCCGTCGAAGGGAACGCTTCTCAATTACATACAGCAGTTCACGAGCGCGCAGGGTCAGGCGGCGGCGTCCGCCAAGCAGGTCGCCGATGGGCAGGATGTCGTCCTGTCCACGCTGCAGAAAAAACTCAACCAGTCTTCCGGTGTGAATATCGACGATGAGATGGCTCATTTGCTGGCGCTTCAAAACGCTTACGCGGCGAACGCGCGTGTCATGTCGGCCGTAAAGGACATGTTCACGTCGCTTCTCCAGTCAATCTGAGGGTTTCTAGTCATGGCAATCGATGGTGTTAGCGGACGGACAAACTATCTCGGCTCGTCCATCCTCAACATTCAGAGCCAGCTGAACGACCTCACGCAGCAGCTTTCAAGCGGTCAGAAATCCAATAGCTATGCCGGTCTCGGCATCAATCGCGGATTCGCGACCGGGTTGCGCGCGCAACTGTCGGCGCTTTCCAGCTACGGCGATACGGCGACCAATGTGAATACGCGCATCAGCGTCGCCAATCTGTCGCTGCAAAGCCTCGTCGATTCCGCCAGCACGACAAAGGCGGCCGCGATCGGATCGGCCATCACGCTCGACAACGCCGGACAGACGGCGGGACAAAAAACCGCTTACGCCGCATTTCTTCAGTCTGTCGCCGCGCTCAACACGCAATCGGGCGGGCGCTATCTGTTTTCCGGCCGTGCGACGGATACGCCCGCGACCGCGTCGGCGGATGTCATTCTCAACGGCACCAACACGCAAGCGGGATTGAAGCAGGTCATTTCGGAACGCAACGCCGCCGATCTCGGCACCAATTCGATGGGCCGGCTTGTCGTGACCTCGCCCGCTCCGACACAGATCACGCTGTCCGAGGAAGCAGCCGGTCTGCCGTTCGGCATGAAGCTCGCTTCGGTGTCCGGCTCATTTGCCAACGGCGGAACGATTTCGACCGTCAGCGGCTCGCCGGCAAGCACGACGATCGATCTCGGCGCCACCAATCCGGCGGAAGGCGACAAGTTCAACATCACCTTTACGATGCCGGACGGCAGTTCCGAGCAAATTCAGCTTACCGCGACGTCTGCTGTGCCGACGCCTGCCGGTTCATTCGCGATCGGGGCGAATTCGACGGCGACGGCTGCCAACCTTGGCGCGGCGCTGACGTCCTCGATTCAGAAACTATCGAATACGGCATTGGTCGCCGCGTCTGCGATTCAGGCCGGAAACGACTTCTTTGGCAAGCCGCCGATGCGTGTCGGCACTTCGCCGGCGAACACCGCAACCACCCTCGTCGCCGGTACGCCGGCAAACACCGTGAGCTGGTACACCGGCGAAACCGGTACCGATCCGGCGCGCGGAACTGCGGTCGCGCAAGTCGATCAGTCGATTACGGTTCAGTACGGCATGCGCGCGGATGAGCAGGCATTCCGCAACCAGCTTCAGACCCTCGCGGTCTATTCGGCAGTGACCACTTCGTCGAGCGATCCGAACGCCAATGCGCAGATCATGGCACTCAATCAGCGGATCACGAATAACCTTGCGACGCAGCCGGGCCAGCAGACCATCCAGGACGTTCAGGCAGATATGGCCGGCGCTCAGGCTGCTGTGAAACAGGCGACGGACAGGCAGGCGCAAACCACCAATCTTGCGCAGACGATGCTGGATTCGATTCAAGGGATCAACGAGAATGAAGTCGCGACGAAGATCCTGGCATTGCAGACGAGTTTGCAAGCGTCGTATCAGACGACCGCTTCGCTCTATC
>JAFKKP010000021.1 GCA_017305515.1 Hyphomicrobiales bacterium | reverse complement strand
CCAAGTGGGGAAGAATCCATGAAAATTGTTATGGCGATTATCAAGCCATTCAAACTGGAAGAGGTCCGTGACGCTCTGACCGCCATCGGCGTTCACGGTCTCACGGTTACGGAAGTCAAGGGATATGGCCGTCAGAAGGGCCATACGGAAATTTATCGCGGCGCTGAGTACGCGGTGAGCTTTCTGCCCAAGATCAAGATCGAGGTCGCTATCGCCTCGAACCAGGTCGACAAGACCATCGAAGCCATCACCGGCGCTGCAAAGACCGGACAGATCGGCGACGGCAAGATCTTCGTCATCAACCTCGATCATGCGGTGCGTATCCGCCCGCGCGAAGCCGCTGCCCCGCCACTTTGATTTCGCGCGTAACCCCATCCAATCAGGAGTAACACAAATGACGTTTAAAAGTCCCGCTCGTATGGGATTGGCAGTTCTCGCAATCGGCGCGATTGCCGTTGCTGGGTTTGCCGGATCGGCGTTCGCCGCCGATGCACCGGTCCCGAATAAGGGCGACACCACCTGGATGCTCGTGTCCAGCGCGCTCGTCCTCATGATGTCGATTCCAGGCCTCGCACTTTTCTACGGCGGACTCGTCCGCACCAAGAACATGCTCTCGATCCTCACGCAGGTGTTCGCGATCGTCTGCATGGTCGGTATCATCTGGGCACTCTACGGCTACTCGATGGCCTTCACCGATGGCGGCAGCTTGACGCCTTACGTCGGCGGCTTCTCGAAAGTCCTGATGAAGGGTGTCGATGCGAATGCGACTGCCGCAACTTTCTCGAACGGTGTCGTGATCCCCGAACTCGCTTACTTCGTCTTCCAGATGACGTTCGCGATGATTACTCCGGCCCTGATCGTCGGCGCGTTCGCCGAACGCATCAAGTTCTCGGCGGCGATGCTGTTCATCCTGCTCTGGGTGACCTTCATCTACTTCCCGATCGCGCATTGGGTCTGGTATGTCGCCGCTCCGGATGACATAGCAGCCGCTGCCAAGGCTCTCGCCGAAGCAAAGGATGCCGCTGCCAAGGCTGCCGCGCAGGGCAAACTTGACGATATCACCGGCGCTGTCGGCTGGCTCGCGGGCGCTGGCGCTCTCGACTTCGCAGGCGGCACCGTGGTGCACATCAATGCCGGTATCGCCGGTCTTGTTGGTGCTCTCATCGTCGGCAAGCGCGTCGGCTACGGCAAAGAGGTAATGGCTCCGCACTCGTTGACCATGACCATGATCGGTGCCTCCCTGCTGTGGGTCGGCTGGTTCGGCTTCAACGCCGGTTCTAACCTCGAAGCAAACGGTGTCGCAGCACTGGCATTCGTCAACACGATGCTGGCCACCGCAGCTGCGGGCTTCTCGTGGATGATCTTCGAGTGGATGTTCAAGGGCAAGCCTTCGCTCCTCGGCATCTGCTCGGGCGCCGTCGCAGGTCTCGTCGCCGTCACTCCGGCCTCGGGCTTTGCAGGTCCAATCGGTGCATTGTGCCTCGGTCTGATCGTCTCGCCGATCTGCCTCTTCTTCGTCAGCGCGGTGAAGAACAAGCTCGGCTACGACGACGCACTCGATGTGTTCGGCGTGCACTGCATCGGCGGCATCGTCGGCGCACTCGGCACCGGCATTCTCGTCAACCCCGATCTCGGCGGCGTCGGCATCACCGACTACACCAACATCACGGGCAACAATGCCGGCACCTACGACATGATGGCTCAGATGATCTCGCAGTGTAAGGCTGTCGGCGCGACGCTCGTTTGGTCGGGTGTCGGTTCGGCGATCCTCTACAAGATCGTCGACATCATCGTTGGCCTGCGTCCGACCACGGATCAGGAGCGCGAAGGTCTCGACATCACCTCGCACGGTGAACGCGCCTACAACATGTAAGGAACAACGGTTGAGGCACATACCCGGCAATGCCTCATCCGTCTGGGGCCCCAGCGCAAGCTGGGGCCCTTTCTTTTTGGGCCTGAACGGCGTCCGATGCGCGATGGTTAATCGAGCCTTAACCTCGCCGCACCTATGGTGATGCGATCCAATTTCGTGCGAGAGGGCTGAGAAACCTCAGGTTTTCCCGGCCGGATCGACGAACCCACGGGCTGGCGCTTAAGTATGGCCATGACTGCCTCTTCCCGCACGGCATCCAGTGCAGGCGCCCGACAGGCTGCCGAGGTGAGCGAACGCTCGCCCTTCGCACGCCTGACCGAGCTATTGAGTCCCTATCAGCCCGGTAAGCCGTTGATAAATCTATCGCTTGGCGAACCGCAGCATCCCGTCCCGGATTTCGTTGGGCCGGTGTTGGCCAATGCCATTGCGGGGTTCGGCCGCTATCCGATTGCCAAGGGGACCGAATCCTTCCGGCAGGCCGCGGCGCGCTGGGTCTCAAAGCGATTCGCATTGCCGCGCGCGGTCGATCCAGAGAGCGAAACTCTGGTGCTCAACGGCAGCCGCGAGGGATTGTTTTTTGCAGCCATCGCTGCCGCGCGCTTCGTTTCGCCGCGCAAGGGCGCGCCCGCGATTCTGATGCCGAATCCGTTTTATCCAGCCTACGCGGCAGGTGCACGCGCGGCCGGATGCGAGGCGGTGTTTCTGCCGACAACGCGCGAGAACGGATTTCTTCCCGATCTCGACAAGCTCACGCCCGCGCTCCTCGATCGCAGCGTTGCGTTCTATCTGGCGTCGCCTGCGAACCCGCAAGGCGCCGTTGCATCGCGTGCGTACTTCGATCGCGTCAAGCAGCTTGCGGATCGTCACGGCTTCATGGTCCTCAGCGACGAATGCTATTCGGAAATCTATACGCAGTCGGCACCCGGCAGCATGCTGGCATCGGCGGGAAACGATTTCGCCAACGTCGTTGCGTTTCAATCGCTGTCGAAGCGATCGAACCTTCCGGGATTGCGCGTCGGCTTCGTTGCGGGCGACAAGAAATTTCTCGCGCGTTTCCACGAGCTGCGAAATGTCGCGGCTCCGCAGGTGCCGGTGCCGTTGCAGCAGGTCGCGATTGCCGCTTATGGCGACGAAGCGCATGTCGATGAAAACCGCAGGCTCTATAAAATCAAATTCGATCTCGCCGACCAGATTTTGGGAAACCGCTTCGGCTATTCGCGGCCCGCAGGCGGATTCTGCATCTGGCTCGATGTCTCGGGACATGGCGGCGACGAAGCCGCGACAGTCAGACTTTTCAAGGACGGCGGCGTGCGTGTGATTCCTGGAAGCTACCTCGCGCGCCAGCAGGCGGACGGCAGCAATCCCGGCGCCGGTTACATCCGCGTCGCGATGGTGCAGGACAGTGAAACGACGGCTGAGGCATTGCATCGCATGGTTGAAGTCTTGAACGAAACGCGGGGCCAGTAAGATGCCGGCAATCGAGCGCGTCGTTCCAATCGGCGGTCAGATGTCGGATCCGCTTCACGACATGCTGATGCGGCGCTTGCGCGAAATCATCGGCATTGCCGTGATCGGATTTGCGGGTGTCGTCGCCGCGGCGCTGATGACGTGGTCGG
The DNA here is from genome assembly GCA_017305515.1 of Hyphomicrobiales bacterium. Lineage (GTDB taxonomy): Bacteria > Pseudomonadota > Alphaproteobacteria > Rhizobiales > Xanthobacteraceae > Afipia. The sequence goes on along the minus strand of JAFKKP010000021.1, from coordinate 4,139 downwards.
TTGCCGATCCGAGTCTGAGCCACGCGACCTCCGGCCCGATCCGCAATATCATCGGCTGGCCCGGCGCCATCGGCGCAGACATGATGATGCAGATCTTCGGCCTGGGCTCGATCATGCTCATTCTGCCGATTGCAATCTGGGGATGGCGATTGCTGACGCACCGTGATTTCGATCGCGAACCATTGCGGATTGCATGCTGGATATTGTCCACGGTTATCGCGGCTGGCTTTGCAAGCTGCTGGCCGCGCGCCGGAACATGGCCGTTGCCGACCGGTCTTGGCGGGGTCGTCGGCGATGCGCTGGTGCGCGTGCCCGCTGTCGTATTCGGGCCGCCGGGCGCAATCTATCGGCTGACGCTCGGACTTGTCCTGTTTTCGATGATGCTTGCATCATTCATCTTTGCGAGCGGCGCAGGATCGAAGGAAAAGTTCGCCGAACGAGCGCACGATTTCGATGACGAGGAAGATGAACTCGAACCCGACGATGACGATGACGGCTCGCTGACGCTCGGCTGGATCGCGCATGTCGCGATGAGCGCGAAAGCCGGCATCGGCCGGTTGCTGTCGTCATCGTTCAGTATGCTGCTCGGACGCGGTGAAGCCGGTCCGGTCCGTTCCTTTGACCGTCTCGAACCGAATCTGGGAAATGGACGCCGTGCGCCGTCGCTCGTCCCGCGCGATGAGATGGACTTCGACGACGAGGAGGAAGAAGACGAAGAACCCGCGCCACGCGCTCGTAAACGCTCCGAGCCGAAACCTGTCACGCGCAAGGGCGCGTTTGTTCTGCCGCCGCTGTCCGTTCTTGCAGCGCCCCGCGCGTCGGATCGCATTACGCTGAGCAAATCGGAACTCGATGAAAATTCGCGCGCGCTTGAAGGCGTGCTTCAGGACTTCGGCGTGCGCGGCGAAATCACCGGCGCCAATCCCGGCCCCGTCGTCACGCTGTACGAACTCGAACCGGCGCCCGGCATCAAGTCGTCTCGCGTGATCGGTCTGGCCGATGACATTGCGCGCTCGATGAGCGCATTGTCGGCTCGCGTCGCGGTCGTTCCTGGCCGCAACGCCATCGGCATCGAACTGCCGAATGAGCAGCGCGAAAAAGTTTATCTGCGCGAGCTGCTGTCGACCAAGGAGTCGGGCGATTCCGGCGCGAAGCTGCCGCTGTGTCTCGGTAAGAGCATCGGCGGCGCGCCGATCATCGTCGATCTCGCACGCATGCCGCATTTGCTGATCGCGGGCACCACCGGCTCCGGCAAATCTGTCGCGATCAACACTATGATCCTGTCGCTGGTGTATCGTCTGCGCCCCGATCAATGCCGCCTCATCATGGTCGATCCGAAGATGCTCGAATTATCCGTCTATGACGGCATCCCGCATTTGCTGACGCCGGTCGTGACCGATCCGAAGAAAGCTGTCGTTGCGCTGAAATGGGCCGTGCGCGAGATGGAGCAACGCTACAAGAGCATGTCAAAGCTCGGCGTGCGCAACATCGACGGTTACAACGCGCGCGTCGCCGAAGCGAAATCGAAGGGCGAGGAGCTCACGAGAAAAGTCCATACCGGCTTCGACAAGGAAACTGGCAAGGCGATCTACGAGGAAGAACAGCTCAACCTCGCACCGCTGCCCTATATCGTTATCATCGTCGATGAAATGGCTGACCTGATGATGGTCGCCGGCAAGGACATCGAAGGCGCTGTGCAGCGTTTGGCGCAGATGGCGCGCGCCGCAGGCCTGCATGTGATCCTTGCAACGCAACGTCCATCGGTTGACGTCATCACCGGCACGATCAAGGCGAACTTCCCGACACGTATTTCCTTCCAGGTCACATCCAAGATCGACTCGCGAACCATTCTGGGCGAGATGGGCGCCGAACAATTGCTCGGTCAGGGCGATATGCTTTACATGGCCGGCGGTGGACGCATCAGCCGCGTGCACGGCCCATTCGTTTCGGACGAAGAAGTCGAGAAGATCGTGCGCCATCTCAAAGCGCAGGGTCAGCCGGAATATCTCGAAGCCGTCACCGCCGAGGAAGAATCCGACGAAGACGGTGCGGTATTCGACTCCACCGGCATGGGTGGCGGCGAGGGCGATTTGTTCTCGCAGGCGGTGGCCATCGTTAAACGCGACCGCAAGGCCTCGACCAGCTATATCCAGCGCAGGTTGCAGATCGGCTATAACCGCGCCGCGACACTGATGGAGCGCATGGAAGAAGAAGGTATCGTCGGGCAGCCGAATCACGCCGGAAAACGTGAGATTCTCATTGCTGAGGAAGAAGACCGCTTCTGATAGCTTTCACTATTCCGCTCGACTCGAAGCCGCGAAATCGCCACAGCGGGACGATAGCCCGCAGACACCGAAGAAAAATCCGGACAGGACGGACCGTTGAAAAATTCAGAATCCCGCGATCTACGCCGTCTGCCCAATGAACAAGCGGCATCCTTCAGATTCGGTACAACGCTGATCGCAGCCGCGTTCGCTGTGGGAATACTTGCCGCGCCGGCAAATGCGCAAAGCGTGCCCGCTCCGAAGCCGGCTCCGAAATCGCGAGACGCCAGCGACGGACAGCGGCCGAAACCGCCGGCGGCCGTTCAGCCCGAGCAGAGCCCGCCCAATCCGATCATTCCCGATCTGCGCAGTCTGTTCGGCTCTGGTCCCGCACCTGCTGTCAATTTCGATGCCAATCAGAAGATTCTCGCGAGCAAGGTCAGCGCCTATCTTTCCAGCCTGAATAACGTCACCGGAAATTTCGTGCAGGTCGGACCGGATGGCAGCCGCACCACCGGCGATTTCTACATTCAAAAGCCTGGCAAGCTGCGTTTTGAATATGACGCGCCCTCGCCGATCGCGCTGATTGCCGACGGCACGACGCTCGCCGTTCGCGACAGCAAGCTGGCGACCCAGGACATCTATCCGCTCTCACAGACGCCGTTGCGCTATCTGCTGTCGGATCGCATCGACCTGTTGAAGGACACGAATGTTGTCGGCATCAGCGCCGATGATATTTTCGTCAGCATCACGATCGAGGAAAAGCAGCCGCTGGTCGGCACGAGCCGTCTGATGCTGATGGTCGGCGCCAAGGACTATCAGCTTAAACAGTGGACTGTGACGGATCCGCAGGGCTACGACACCACCGTCGCGGTCTACAATCTCGATTCGACCAAGAAGCTCGATCAGGCGATGTTCAAGATCGACTTCACGAATTATCAGAACACCACAAACAATTAGCCTCTGCGGACTGGAGCGTGACGCCGAAACCGGCTACCGGTTTCGGATCATTCTCATTTTCAGGTCCATGCGCTTCACCCTCACAACATGGAACATCAATTCGGTGCGCCTGCGCATCGATCTCGTCGCGAAGTTTCTCAAATCCGCGCGACCCGATGTGTTGTGCCTGCAGGAAACCAAATGCATCGACGACGCCTTTCCTATCAAGCGATTTAAGCGTCTTGGTTATGAGCACATCGCGCTGAACGGGCAGAAGGGTTATCACGGCGTTGCTATCGTCTCGAAACTGCCATTTGAGAGCAGCGATGTGCGCACCTTCTGTGGGAAGATCGATTCGCGCCACATCTCCGTTTCGTTCGGCGAGAAGGCCAAGATGAAGCCGCTAACGCTGCACAATTTCTACGTTCCGGCCGGCGGCGACATTCCCGATCCGACACTCAATCCGAAATTCGAGCACAAGTTGTCGTTTCTCGATGAAATGAAAGCGTGCGAACCGTTGCATCCCAAGGCCGGTGATCGGCACATTCTCGTCGGCGATCTCAACGTCGCGCCACATGAGCACGACGTTTGGTCGCACAAGCAGCTTTTGAAAGTCGTGTCGCACACGCCGGTCGAAACAGAAAAGCTGATCGATGTCATAAAATATGGAAACTGGATCGACGTCGCTCGCCAGCGCATTCCGATGTCGGAAAAGGTCTATACGTGGTGGAGCTATCGCGCGGCCGACTGGACAGTCGGCGATCGCGGCCGGAGGCTCGATCACATCTGGGTTTCGCCTGCGCTGGAAAACAGCGTGCTCGATTTCAAGATCACGAAAGATGCACGCGGCTGGGAGCGGCCGTCGGACCATGTGCCGGTGACGGCGGCGCTCGACGTTTAGGAACTAGGTGAGCTTCGCGGTCAATCGAGCAATCG
>JAFKKP010000020.1 GCA_017305515.1 Hyphomicrobiales bacterium | reverse complement strand
ATGGTGCTTCATGAATCGCGGCTGCATATCTATGACTGATCCGCGAAGCGAGAGCGTTTCGGCATGATGGAGATCGACGACGGTCTGTCGGAAAGCGGCACGGACACGCGCAACATGTCGCCGATCGTGCCGCGCGGCTCCATTGCGGGACGCGCGCTGATCGCCGTCGTTGCGATCATGACATTCCTCGCATCAATCACGACGGGAACGGTTCTGCTGGTTCGGGCCTCCGCGTCCGAATGGCAATCGGAAGTCGCCAGCGAACTGACGATTCAAGTCCGCCCGACACCGGGCCGCGACATCGAGCGCGACAGCAAAGCTGTTTCCGATGCCGTGCGCGGGCAGGCGGGCATTCTCGACGTTCGTCCCTACACGGCTGAGGAATCCGCAAAGCTGCTGGAGCCTTGGCTTGGGACCGGACTGTCGCTCGACGATCTTCCCGTGCCGCGTGTCATCGTGGCGCGGATCGCGCCGGGCGCAACACCGGACCTTGCCGCGCTTCGGCGCGCCGTGACGCAGGTGACGCCATCCGCAACCGTCGACGATCACCGCGCGTGGATCGAGCGGATGCGCTCGATGACAGGTGCCATCGTGTTTGCGGGCACCGGAATTCTCATTCTTGTCGTGATGGCGACGATCATTTCGGTGTCGTTTGCGACGCGCGGCGCGATGGCGGCGAACCGGCCCATTGTCGAGGTGCTGCATTTCGTTGGCGCGCAGGACCGCTATATCGCCAACCGGTTTTTGAGACATTTTCTCCGCCTCGGGCTTGAGGGCGGATTGATCGGCGGCATCGCGGCGATGCTGACATTCGGCTTCTCAGAGTCGATTGCAGGCTGGTTTTCGGGCACGCCGGTCGGCGATCAGTTCGCCGCTTTGCTGGGGACGTTCGCGCTTCCGGCGTCCGGCTATCTTGCGCTTGCGGCGCAGGCGGTGATGATCGCGGCCGTGACGGCGTGGGCTTCGCGCCGGACGCTGTTTGCGACGCTCGAAGAGATCGACTGAGCGCCGAATTGAGACCACAGCCACGCCGGAATCTGCGATAGAATAACCCACAGGGGATTACGCGCACGCGATGAGTTTGTCGGTTGGAAAAAATCCGGTTGCCAAAAGGCGTCCGCAGCGCGGCGGACGCGCCGTCGTGTCGTTCGCCCTGCTGATCGTGCTTGCGCTGTGCCTCGGTTTCGCGTGGTTCGTGTCGCAGGTGAATTCGGCAGAAACCAGACCGTCGCAAAACGCCGACGGCATCGTTGTGCTGACCGGCGGGTCGTCGCGGGTATCCGACGCGATGGATCTTCTCGCCGGCGGATACGGCAAGCGGCTTTTGATCTCGGGCGTGCATCCGACCAGCGGATTGAACGACTTTCAGCGAACCTACCCCGACAGCCAGCGCCTTCTATCGTGCTGTGTCGATCTCGACCGCTCAGCGGTGAACACGCGAAGTAATGCGACCGAAACACGGCGTTGGGCGACAGAACGCGGCTTCCGATCTCTCATCGTGGTGACGTCGAACTATCATATGCCGCGTGCGGTCGTCGAATTGTCCAATGCCATGCCCGGCATCAAGCTCATCCCCTTTGCGGTTGTCGGCGACAAATGGCGCGACGAGCCGTGGTGGGAGAGTGGCGCCGCACTCCGGCTCCTGCTATCGGAGTATGCGAAATTCCTGTTCGCGGAACTGCGGGTTGTGATCGGCGACAAGGCGGACGCGGGTGAAGCGCCGCCGGTCCCGAAGCCGACCACCGCCTCCGCCAAGTAAGAGTCTCCGATGGTTTCTATTTTCGTCCGCTCGCTGATCTTCAATATCGTCTTCTATCTCAATCTGACCTTCTGGGTTCTGCTCGGCATTCCGACCTACATCATGCCGCGCTGGGGGATCATCTGGATTGCGCAAAGCTGGGGACTGACCAGCATCTGGTTCATGCGGATCATCTGCAACACCAGGGTCGAATATCGCGGCCTCGATAAACTCGAACCGCTTAAACGCGGCCCGCTTCTGGTTGCACCGAAGCATCAGTCGATCTGGGAAACCTTCGCGATGCTGCAATTCTTCGACGAGCCGCTCTACATTCTCAAGCGCGAGCTGCGGTGGATTCCGCTGTTCGGCTGGTACCTCGTCAAGTCGAACATGATTGGCGTCAAGCGCGGCGCGGGCGGCAAGACCCTAAAGGAAATGGCACGGCGCGCGAAAGAGGAAGTCGCCAAGGGACGCCAGCTCATCATTTTCCCCGAAGGCACGCGCAGGGCGGTCGAGGCCCCGCCGAATTACAAATTCGGCGTCAGCCAGATTTATGTCGATTGCGGCGTGACGTGTCTGCCGGTCGCGTTGAACTCGGGGCTGTACTGGCCGCGGCGGACGTTTCTGCGTTATCCCGGCACGCTCGTCGTCGAGTTTCTCGATCCGATTCCGCCGGGCTTGCCACGCGACGAATTCACCGAGCGTGTCAGCGAAGCCATCGAAACCGCAACGAACCGGATCGTTAAAGCGGGCCGCGAGGAGCAGGTGAGGCTGATCGGATTTTCCGCCCCGCTGCGAACGCAGAACTAGCTATCGCGAACGCTGCGGGGTTTCGCCGCCCTTGAGCAACGCCGCGAGCCGATGCAGCGGCACGTCGCGAATGCCCCGCGCTTCGAGCGCCGCCACGGTCGAAATCACATACTCGGCGTTATCGCCGTAAGCGCCGTGCCCCTGCCGCACGAGTTTCAATTGTTCTTCGAGCGTGAGGCGCCCGGCATATTGATCGTGGCTTCGATCCGCGACATAGGCCAATGCGCGGATACGCTCGCGCGCGTCGCCTTTCAGCCAGACCGACCGCATCACTTCGCGATAGACGCCCGTCACCTGCTCGCGCTCGCGCAAATAGGCGACGGTCGCCTCGCGGTCTTTACGGGCGACGCGAAACGCCGTGCCCTGGCAAGCCCCGCCGCGATCGAGTCCTAGGACCAGCCCCGGCTTCTCATAGGTGCCGCGATGGACCATCGAATAGATGCACAAAGAGCGATGCTCGCCGATCAGCCGCGCCGGCGACTGTTCGAGAAATGCGAAACCCGGTTTCCAGATCAACGATCCGTAACCGAACACCCACAGATCGCCGTCGGGAAATTCCGCGTCGGAAAGCGACTTTCCTGCCATTCGCCACGCCTAACAGCAGCCATGCAAGCGCGCAACCGGCTGGACTTCGAATCGGATAACGCATCTTCTAATTGCCCCATTCGGCTGCTCTAGGTCTGCCATGCACGACATCATTTCAACGAAGCGCCGGTCGCGCTGGCAGCTTTTTGCGGCACCTCTCTTTTTATTGCTGGCGGCAATCGGATGGAGCGCGTTCTGGTTCTATGCGGCTTCGCAGGTCGATCAGAAATTCGACGGCTGGAAGCAGCGCGAAGCGAAATCCGGGCGCACTTACGACTGCGCGAGCAAATCGGTCGCCGGCTTTCCCTTCCGCATGGAAGTCACATGCGCCGATCCCGTGGTGACGCTTGTCTCGCAGACGCCGGATCAGGCGGCGAGCGGCGTCAAACTGAAAGCGCAGCTCAAGAGCATTCTGGTCCTGGCGCAGATCTACGATCCGACGAAGATCATCGCCGACTTTACCGGGCCTGCGATTGTCGCCGCCGGAGGAGAGCCTGCGTCATATGCCGCGAACTGGTCGGTCGGCCGCGCGAGCGTCGCGGGACTGCCGCTCGTTCCGCAGCGCGTCGCATTCGTATTCGACAATCCCTCATTAGATCGCATTAACGGCGGCGCGCAATTGCCGCTGTTCCGCGCCAATCATCTCGAACTGCACACGCGCTTGGCCGAGGGTTCGGTCAGCGACAACCCGGTGATCGATACCGCGTTCGAGTTGTCGTCCGGCACCGTGCAAGGACTGCATCCCATTCTGGCTGTGCCGTTCGACGCAGATATTCGCGCGCAACTGCGAGGCTTGAAAAATCTCGCGCCGAAGCCGTGGCCGGAACGCTTCCGTGAAATTCAGGCCGCCGGCGGGCGGCTCGATTTCACGCAATCGCGCGTGCAGCAGGGGGAGACGATTGCGGTGGCCGCAGGTTCGCTGTCGATCACGCCGAGCGGATTTCTCGACGGCGAATTGCAGATGACAGTTGCGGGTCTCGACAAGGTCGTGCCGCTGCTCGGCATCGACAGGTTGCTCGACGAGGGCGTATCGCAATCGGCAGTGGATCGGGTGGCACCCGGCGTGAAGGCCGACGACGTCAACAAGGTGATCGGCGCACTGGACCGGCTGGTGCCTGGCCTCGGCAATGTCGCGCGCAAGAACGCGAATGCGGGCGTTGTTGCCGGAATCAATCTGCTCGGCCAGCCTTCGACGCTGGAAGGCCGCAAGGCGCTGGCGTTGCCGCTGCGATTTACCGAGGGCACGGTTTATCTCGGCCCGCTGAAAGTGGCGCAGACGCCGAAGCTGTTCTGAATTATTTGCCGTCCGGCTTCGGCAAACTCGCGTGGCTGCGGCCGAAATCGGGTGCGGCCGAATCCTGTCCGAGCTGGATGATGCCGCGGCGGATCGCGCGGGTGCGCGTGAAATGCTCGAACAGCGCATCGCCGTCGCCGCGCCGGATTGCGCGTGTCAGCTTCGACAAATCCTCGTTGAACGTGCCGAGCATTTCCAGCACGGCATCCTTGTTGGTGAGAAACACGTCGCGCCACATCGTCGGATCGGACGCCGCGATGCGGGTGAAATCGCGGAAGCCGCTGGCGGAGAATTGCATCACTTCCGAACTCGTCACCTTCTCAAGCTCGTCCGCCGTGCCGACGATGGTGTAGGCGATCAGATGCGGAAGGTGACTGGTGATCGCGAGCACGAGATCATGATGATCCGGCGTCATGACCTCGACTTTGGCGCCAATCGCAGCCCAGAATGCTTGCAGTTTTTCGACCGCAGTCCGATCCGTTCCTTCGGGGGGCGTGAGAATGCACCAGCGGTTGACGAACAGTTCCGCGAAACCTGAATCGGGGCCGGAGTGTTCGGTGCCGGCCACGGGGTGCGCCGGAACGAAATGCACGCCTTTCGGCAGATGAGGTGCCATGTCGCGCACGACCGCGCCCTTCACCGAGCCGACATCCGAGACGATGGCGCCCGCTTTCAAATGCGGACCGATTTCCTGCGCGACCGGCCCGCATGCGCCGACCGGGATACAGAGAATGACGAGATCGGCGTCCTTCACCGCCTCTATATTGGTGTCGACCACGCGATCGACGATGCCGAGTTCCTTCACGCGCTCGCGCGTTTTCGGCGAGCGTGCGGTGGTGACGATTTCACCGGCGAGACCCTGCGCCTTGGCGGCGCGCGCAATCGAACCGCCGATCAAGCCGAAACCGATCAGCGCGACTTTCTCGAACAGCGGTGCGGCGCTCACTTGTGCCCCATGAAATCGGCCAATGCCGCGACCACGAGCTTGTTGGCTTCCTCGGTACCGACGGTCATGCGCAGCGCATGCGGCAGTTTGTAGTTCTTCAGCGCGCGCAGGATCAGCCCGCGCTGGGTGAGAAACGCGTCGGCGTCGTCGGCGGTTTTTCCGGCCGTCGTCGGGAAATGAATCAGCACGAAGTTGGCGACGCTCGGCGTCACCGTCAAACCGAGCTTGCCGATTTCCTCGGTTAGCCACGAGCGCCACTTTTCGGTATGCGTGCGCGACTTGTCCTGATGCGCGGAATCTTCAAGTGCGGCGACAGCCGCCAGCATCGCGGGCGTTGAGACGTTGAAGGGGCCGCGAATGCGGTTCACTTCGTCCACGATGTTCGCAGGGCCGTACATCCAGCCGACGCGCAGCGAGGCGAGGCCGTGAATTTTCGAGAAGGTCCGCGTCATCACCGTGTTGTCGGTGGTGGCGACCATCTCAATTCCCGACTCGTAGTCGTTCTTCGAGACATATTCGGAGTAGGCTGCGTCGAGCACGAGCAGCACATGCGGCGGCAACTCCGCGCGCAGCCGTTTCACTTCATCGAACGGAATATAGGTCCCGGTCGGATTGTTCGGGTTCGCAAGCCACATAAGTTTGGTGCGCGGCGTCACGGCTTTGAGGATCGTATCCACATCGGCGGTAAAGTTCTTCTCTGCCGCGATCACGTTGATCGCACCGTTCGCCATCGTCGCGATCGGATAGACCAGAAATCCGTGCGTGGTGTGAATCGCCTCGTCGCCGACGCCCAAATATGTGTGTGCGAGAAAATTCAGGATCTCGTCCGAGCCTGCGCCGCAGATGATGCGGTCGGGATCGAGGCCGAAGGCGCGGCCGATGGCTTCGCGCAGAACGCGCGAGGTGCCTTCGGGATAATCTTCGAGCGTATCGGCCGCATTCTTGTAAGCCTGAATCGCTTTCGGCGACGGGCCGAGCGGAGTTTCGTTCGCGGAGAGCTTGAACACGCGGCCGCTCACGCCCGCGCCGCTCTTGCCGGGCGTGTAGGGCGCAATATCGAGAATGCCGGGTTTCGGCACGGGACGGGACATCAACGAACTCCAGACACTTATTTCTTAGAACCGCCGTTCGGGGCCACCGTATAGCGCGTTGCGTGGCCGCCGACGAGTGCGGACGACCGCACCGATGCGCCCGCCGCGACGAGCGCTGCCTTGATTTTGTCGAGGCCGCTTGTCTTGGCCACCGACTTGGGCACCGAAACGAGAAGCGCCGCGCCATCGGACGACGTGTCGGGGACCGCGATAATTTCTGCCAGCGGCGACAGCGCGCGGGCGACGTCGGCGTTCCAGCCTGAGACGCGCACGCTCCACATCTCGACTTCCGTCACCATCGCGTCCGCTGCGACGCGCGAGACGACAAACACGGGAGTCGCTGCCGGATGATCGGCACGCTCGACGAACGGAAGCCGCGCGATGATCTTCGGCGCTGCTGCGGGTTCAAGCGCGGTCCACCACGGTGTGCGGCTGCTCGAAGCCGACACCAATGCGAGATCGCCCTTGGATTTTGCAACGGCATCGACAGCCGCTTCCGCGCTGAAATGCGCGGCGAACGGAACCGTGAAGCCGAAATGGAATCGCGCGGAATCCCGCATCGCGGATTCGCCTGCGGATAAATCCGCGTGAACCGAGAACGGAGCCTGCACATAAGTGAAAGTCGCGATGATGACGCGCCAGATGCTCTCGACCGTGTCGAGCGGCAGCATGCCGCGATGGCGCTGAACCAGACGGCGCATCATCTCGGCTTCGCGCGCCGGACGAAACGCCGAGCCGACTTCCTGCGTCTTCTTCACCGAGATTAGCCGGTCGATAATGTCGCCGCGCTTCATCAAGAGGCCATGCACCTGCTCATCGATGTCATCGATTTCGCGGCGCAGGTCCGAGAGTGAAGGTGAAGGCGGATTTGTCATCGCAGCACAGTTTCGGCATTGGCGGCGCGTGCGCCGCGTCAATGAGGATTGGAATGTGTTGAACCGGTCGCATTGATAGGAGCCAAGGCCCCTGAAAGCAAAGAAAACATTGGCTCATGCGTTAACCAACATCGCCGTAACCGGGGCCTGGACCACGCTTGCCTTGACGAAAATGCCGTCGAGGACTAGGTTTCCGTCACTTCCGTGGTCATTTGAGCCGGCCGGCTTGCAGCCACGTTAAACAACTCGCTAAACAGGCCGGGGACGTGATCCCGGCCGAACAATTTGTTCAGGCCGGTTTTTTATTGGCCTGTTCCGGTGTCGCTCCGAGAGGAGCGCGGAGGCTTA
>JAFKKP010000019.1 GCA_017305515.1 Hyphomicrobiales bacterium | reverse complement strand
TTTTCGCAAGGTGAAGCATCGCCACCTTCTCGTCGAGCGACTTCGGCAGCACGTAGACTTCCTTCTTGTACTTGCCGTCCTTGTTGTTGGCCCACAGTTCGATCTGCGCCAGCGTCTGGTTGGTGAACGACGCCGACATCACGAATGACGGATGTCCCATCGCGTTGCCGAGATTGACGAGGCGGCCTTCGGACAGAAGGATCATGCGCTTGCCGTCGGGGAAGGTGATTTCGTCCACCTGCGGCTTGATGTTGTCCCACTTCATGTTCTTCAGGTGCGCGACCTGAATTTCATTGTCGAAGTGGCCGATGTTGCAGACAATGGCGCGGTCCTTCATCGCGCGCATGTGCTCGATGGTGATGATGTCCTTGTTGCCCGTGGCAGTGACGAAAATATCCGCGCGCGGTGCCGCGTCTTCCATCGTCACGACTTCGTAGCCTTCCATCGCGGCTTGAAGTGCGCAGATCGGGTCGATTTCCGACACCATCACGCGGCAGCCGGCCTGACGCAGCGAAGCCGCCGAGCCTTTGCCGACGTCACCGAAGCCCGCGACCATCGCGGTCTTGCCGCTCATCATCACGTCGGTGCCGCGGCGGATGCCGTCCACCAGCGACTCTCTACATCCATAAAGATTGTCGAACTTCGACTTGGTGACCGAGTCGTTGACGTTGATGGCGGGCCACAACAGCGTTCCCGCCTTCTGCATGTCGTACAGGCGATGCACGCCCGTCGTGGTTTCTTCCGACACGCCCTTGATCGAGTCGGCGATGGCCTTGAAGTATCCCTTCGGCTTTTCCTTCAACTGCTTCTTCAGCAGCGCAAAGAACACTTCTTCTTCCTCGGACTGCGGCTTGTCGAGGAATGCCGTGTCGCCGTTCTCTGCGCGCAGGCCGAGGTGCACATACATCGTCGCGTCGCCGCCGTCGTCGAGGATCATGTTCGGATGACCGCCACCGTGCCAGTCGAACAGCTTGGCGGTGTAGTCCCAATAATCCTTCAGCGTCTCGCCCTTCACCGCGAACACCGGAATTCCCGCAGCCGCAATCGCAGCCGCCGCGTGATCCTGCGTCGAGTAGATGTTGCACGAGACCCAGCGGATGTCGGCGCCGAGCGCCTTGAGCGTCTCAATGAGAACGCCGGTCTGAATGGTCATGTGCAGCGAGCCTGCGATGCGCGCGCCCTTCAAAGGTTGTTTGGGGCCGTATTCCTCGCGCGTCGCCATCAGGCCCGGCATTTCGGTTTCGGCCAGCGACAATTCCTTGCGGCCGAATTCGGCAAGGCCGATGTCGGCAACGATGTAATCGTTGAAGCCTGCGGGCGCCTTGGCTGCTGCGGTGCTCATGTTGTTTTCCTTATGAAAGTGCGCGCTTCAACTGGTCGGCGAGATCGGTCTTCTCCCACGAGAAGCCGCCGTCCTTTTCAGGCTGACGGCCGAAATGGCCGTAAGCGGCGGTGCGGGCGTAGATCGGCTTGTTGAGCTTGAGATGCGTGCGGATGCCGCGCGGCGACAGGCTCATCAACTCCTGCAAGATTTTTCCAATCTTCTGCTCGTCGGCTTTGCCGGTGCCGTCGGTGTTGACGTAAACCGACAGCGGATGCGCGACGCCAATCGCATATGACAACTGGATCGTGCAGCGGTCGGCCAAGCCAGCCGCAACGACGTTCTTGGCGAGATATCGCGCTGCGTAAGCAGCCGAGCGATCGACCTTCGACGGATCCTTGCCGGAAAACGCACCGCCGCCATGAGGCGCAGCGCCGCCGTAAGTATCGACGATGATCTTGCGGCCAGTGAGGCCCGTGTCGCCGTCGGGGCCGCCGATGACGAAACGCCCGGTCGGGTTGACGTAGATCTGGTCCTTCGCCGGCATCCAGCCCTGCGGCAATACCTTCTCGATGTAAGGCATCACCAGTTCCTTAATGTCCTCGGACTCGAGAACCTTCTTGCCGTCTTTTTCCTTGTGCTGCGTCGAGACGACGACGGCTGTGCACTTCACCGGCTTGCCGTTTTCATATTGCAGCGTGAACTGGCTCTTGGCGTCCGGCTCGAACAGCTTCTGCTTGCCGGAGTGGCGCGCATCCGCCATCGCCTTCAGCACGTTGTGCGAATACTGCAGCGGTGCCGGCATCAGTTCCGGCGTTTCATTGGTGGCGTAACCGAACATGATGCCCTGGTCGCCTGCGCCCTCGTCCTTGTTGCCTGCGGCTTCGACGCCCTGCGCGATGTCGGCAGACTGGCCGTGCAGATGCACCTGCACCTTCGCGGTTTTCCAGTGGAAGCCCTTCTGCGCGTAGCCGATGTCCTTGATGGCCTTGCGCGCGAGTTTCTCGGCGAGCGCCTTGTTGACCTTGCCGGTCTTGCTCATGATCTCGTTCGGGCCAGCGGCCTGCTTCGACATGCGAACTTCGCCCGCGAGCACGACGAGGTTTGTGGTGACGAGCGTTTCGCACGCGACCTTCGCCATCGGATCGGCTTTGAAAAACTGATCGACGATTTCGTCCGAGATGCGGTCGCAGACCTTGTCCGGATGACCCTCAGAAACCGATTCACTCGTGAAGATATAAGACCCGCGCATCAAACCTATTCCTCTGCTCTCAATCGGCGGCTGTTCGTGAACGTTGCAGCCTTGGCGGACGCCAAGGCCGTTTTCCTAAATTGACGTGTTTTCTTCACGCGAACCGGTACCCACTTCGCTCGAAAACACTATGTGAACGTCAATCGCGGCGGCGCGATATGACATAGGATTCGTCGTAAAACCAAAGCCCGTTATGCTTGCGCAGCACGTCTCTGGTGGCTTCGAGATAACGGCCGCTCTGCGTGACTTCCGTCAGGCGGTCGTCTTCGACCTGAGCGACATACACTGCCGCGTTCCAGGCTGCAAAGGCCGTGGACGACCCGATCGGCCCCGTGACCTCGTTTGGTAAGGCTTCCATGTCGTAGCGGAAAATCGAGCGATTATCGGCATATGCGTTGAAGTTCAGATCCCGCCCCGCCGAGCCCAGCTCGTATTTCACGGCACGAAGTAGCTCATGGCGGCTCACCGAGAAAGGGTTTTCTCCCGGCCAAACGGCCTGAATGATCTCTATTCCCGGATCGTGGCCGTAGGAGTGAATCCCGATCAGCCGGCCACCGGCCCGCAGCGACCGGGCCAGCGGTGCGATGATGCGCTTGGCCCTGAAATTCAACGAAGATTTGGCCCGATAAGGCTGCGAGGCGATGACGAGGTCGAAATTGGCCTCGACCCGGCCCGCCCTCGGAATCATCGAATCCAGCAGGAATCGGTGATCGTCCCGGTAGATCACGAGCGCAATCGGGCGCTCATAGACCGGCATGCCTGAACGGGGGCTGACGCTCGCCCGCCAATTTTCTTCCAAAAATCCATTTAAATCAGCGATTTGCGCCTCGAACGCACCGGAGGAATCGCCGGTCAGCGCGACCTCCTTCCAGATCATGGCGGCGGCGGCCTGTGGCGATTTCGGCGCCAGCCAGGGCGCTTCCGCATAGTTCATGTTGGTGAGGACGAAGACGGTCGCCGGATGCTCGAACAGCCGATCCGGCACCTTGTCCAGCGTCAGGCGGACGTCTTCCAGGCTGATTTCCTTGCCCGCCACATAGAACGGCATGTGGGGAAAACGCGAATGCATGGCGCGCATCACACGCGCCATCACGGTTCCGTCGCCGACCCCTGCGTCGAACACCCGCAGGGCTGGCGGCCGCGGATGGATGGCGCTCAATTCCAGCGCCACCCGTTCGGAGATGACCCGCTTTTCCGAGCAGGTGTGGACGAAGAGAAGATATTTCTGCCGGTTCTCGAAAAAACGAAAATTTCCGCCGGGATCGCGCCGCTCGATCGGAGCCTCCGGCAGCTTCACGACAGGCGTCGTGTCCCCAAGAAAAGCTCTAATCTTTTCCAGCGTATCGACGCGGATATGCTTGCCCTCGCGCAGACGCGACACCAGCTTGCCGTCGTTGACGACGTGACGGCCGAAGGTGGACTCCGCCATCCCTGCCTGGCGGCAATAGGCGGAAATCTGGGCCAGCAGCGCGTCGTTTGTCATAATGTCCACGCTGTAGCACCGCCTGCCCACCGATGGTATCCCGCGCGACATGCCCATTCCCGCTGCCCACACCGGAGACACGCGATGACCGAACGCCTGCACGCCCCCTTCAAGTTCGCGCCCGACGCCTACAAGGCGCTCGCGGCAATCGATCCGGCCGTGAAGGCGAGCGGCCTCGAACTGTCGCTGATCGAACTTGTCAAAATGCGTGCCTCGCAGATCAATCGTTGCGCGTTTTGCATCCACATGCATGCGACCGACGCGCGCAAGGAAGGCGAAACCGAAATGCGGCTTTACATGCTGGACGCGTGGCGCGAGTCCTCGCTCTATACGCCGCGCGAACGCGCAGCTTTGGCGTGGACGGAATCGCTGACGCTGATTTCGCAAACCGAAGCGCCGGACGCGGATTACAAACTTGCGCGCGAGGAATTCAACGACACCGAATTGGTGCACCTGTCGTTCCTGATCGGCACGATCAACGCATGGAATCGCCTCGCCATCGGCTTCCGTCTGGCGCATCCGAAGGCCGCATAGGCTTAGAAATTTTTGAACCGAAGAACCCGCCGCGCGCGACCAAATCGACTAGACTTGCGACCTATTTCACGGGGACGAATTTTCATGCGCCGCCTGATTTCGATAGTCGCGTTTGTTGCGGTTGTTCTGGTCTCTCCCGCCCTCGCCCAGTCTAACGCACAGCTCGGCCCGCTTTGCACAAGTGAAGGCACGCCGGCCGATCAGCAGATTTCCGCGTGCAACAAGATTCTCGCGCTGAAGGTTTTCACCGGCGAGAAGCTGGCGACGATCTATTTCTGGCGCGCGGTCGCCTATAACAAGAAGGGCGACTACAAGAACGTCATCGCCGACACCACGCAGGCCTTGAAGCTCACGCCGAAGTCGATCGAGCTGCTCAACATGCGCGGTTCGGCCTACTACGATTCTGGCGAGCCCGACATTGCGATTTCGGATTTCACCGACGCGCTCGCCATCGGCCCACCGAGCGGCACGATCTATCACAACCGCGGCAACGCCTATCGCAACAAGGGCGACTACAAGAAGGCGCTCGACGATTACACCAGGGCCATCGATCTCGGCACCAGGAATTCCTACACCTATCAGAACCGCGGTCTCGTCAAGCAGACGCTCGGCGATCTCGACGGCGCGATGGCCGACATCAACGAGGCGATCCGTGCCGATCCGTCATTGGCCGGACCGCACACCGCGCGCGCGGTGCTGTGGCGCGCGAAAGGCAATATCGACAAGGCGATTGCCGATTGCACCGAAGCGGTGACGCTGGCGAAAGCCAAACAGCCGCTCAACGTGATGACGCCGCCGGGCAGGGTGCTCATCAATGCCTATTTGCAGCGCGGGCTTTCCTACGAGGCCAACGGTCAGTTCGATCTCGCCAAGGATGATTACAATTCGACGATGCAGGGCATCGCCGTCGATAATGTCAGCAAGGCCAATCAGGCGACCGCGAAGGTGCGTCTGTCGCTGCTGTCGGATGCGCCAGCGACCGCGCCCGTGAAGAAGACCGAAACCGCCGGACGCCGCGTCGCGCTCGTGATCGGTAACGGCGCATATCGGAATTTCCCCGCGCTGCCCAATCCGCCGAACGATGCGCGCGCCGTCGCAAAGAGTCTTCGCGATCTCGGTTACGAAGTCACCGAGGGCATCGATCTGACGCAGGACAAGATGCAGAAGATGACGCGCGAATTCATGCGCAACGCCGCGCAGGCGAAAACGCTCGTGCTTTATTACGCAGGCCACGGCGTGCAGATTTCCGGCCGCAACTTTCTCGTGCCCATCGATGTGACGCCCGATGCGGGCGCCGCTGTCACCGACAGCATGACCGACATGGACAAGATTCTCGCCGGCCTCGACGATCAGGTGCGAACCAACGTTCTCATTTTCGACGCCTGCCGCAACGATCCGTTCTCTCAGGCGGCTTCGGCAGGCGGGCGCGGCGTCGAGATCAAGACGCGATCTGGTCTCGCGCAGCCTGTTGCGCCATCCGCCGGATCGACGCTCGGTGCCGGCACGCTGATCGCGTTTGCAACGGCACCGGGACAGGTTGCGCTCGACGGAGACGGCGCGAACTCGCCGTTCTCGGCGGCGCTGACGCGCCATATCTCAACGCCGGGTTTGGAAGTGCAGCAGATGCTGACCCGCGTGCGCGCCGAAGTCGTCGCAGGCACACACAACAAGCAGGTGCCGTGGTCGAATTCGTCGCTGCTCGGTGAAGTGTATCTCGCGGCGAAGTGAGGGCTACTTGCCCCTCCCCCTCGTGGGGAGGCGCGACATGAGCGCAGCGAGCAACGCGCCGGGTGGGGCGACTGAGTTTCGCAAGCGTGCGCCCCCACCCCGGCTTTCGCTCCGCTCAGCCGACCCTCCCCACGAGGGGGAGGGAAAACAGTTACCCCCACACGTCTTTCGCCACATCCACCGCGAGTTTCAGCTTCGCCCACTGCTCGTCTTCGGTGAGCACATTGCCTTCTTCCGTCGAAGCGAAGCCGCATTGCGGCGACAGCGCGAGCTGATTCATATCAGCGAACTTCGCCGCCTCGCCGATGCGCTGTTTGAGCATGTCCCTGGCTTCCAGCGCGCCGGCCTTCGACGTAATCAATCCAAGCACCACGACCTTGTCGCCCTTCGGCAGAAACCGCAGCGGCTCGAAGCCGCCCGCGCGCTCGGAATCGTACTCGAGAAAATAGCCGTCGTAATTCACCTTCGACAGCAACGTGTCCGCAACCGGCTCGTAGCCGCCCGACGACACCCACGTCGAGCGGAAGTTTCCGCGGCACACATGCGTCGTGATGGTCATGTCGGACGACCGCTCGGCAATCGCGTAGTTGATGACGCGCGCATAGACCTCCTGAAATTCGTCCGGATCGTCGCCGCGCCCGCGCATCTTTTCGCGCTGCTCCTCCGAGCACAGATACGCCCAGATCGTGTCGTCGAATTGAAGATAGCGGCAGCCGAGATCGTAGAATGCCTTCACCGCCTTGCGATAGCACTTGCCGAGATCGACGAAGAAATCGTCCATCGACGGATAAGCGTCCTTCGAGATCGCGTGACGCCCGCCGCGATAATGCAGAACCGACGGCGAAGGGATCGTCATCTTCGGAACGATCTGCGCCAGATCGCAGTGTTTTTTCAGAAACGCAAAATGCGCCAGCATCGGATGGTTCGGCGGAAAATCGATTTTGCCGGTGACGCGGATGTTTTCGCCGCGCGTCCTGATGCCTTTGAAATCGATGCCGTCGGTCTTGTAGATTTCGCAGCCGCTGAGATTTTTCAGAAAATCGAAATGCCACCACGAGCGGCGGAATTCGCCGTCGGTCGCCGACTGCAATCCGAGCTGCTTCTGCTTGTGGATGACTTTTTCGATTTCGAGGTCTTCGATGCGCGACAATTCCTTCGCGTCGATCGCGCGCTTCTCGAATTTGGCGCGCGCTTCCTTGATGCGTTGCGGACGCAACAGACTGCCGACCATGTCGGCGCGGAACGGCGGCCTTGAACGTTGCATCGGCGGGTCCGAAGTCGCGGCTTCTGGTTTATTTAATGCGTCCTGGCCGATCCACCCGATACGCCGAGATAACGCTCGAGCACGGCAGAATCGGCTTTCAACGCGGCACTCGCCGCATCATGCACGATTCCGCCGCGTTCCAAAATCACCGCGCGGTCCGCGAGACCGAGGATTTTCTGGCGCTGCTGGTGCGGGCCA
>JAFKKP010000018.1 GCA_017305515.1 Hyphomicrobiales bacterium | reverse complement strand
CATGCGGCAGCGCGCGCCGCACCAGAAAGCCGTCGCCGAGATCGCGCGTGCGCGGAACGATCATGAGTTCCAGCGCGTCGCATGACGGCGCATCGCCAAGGATCGGATCGTTCGATGGCATCCAGCTCATGATAGACCCCTTTCAGTTGGCCGGTGTCTCGACTACATGCAACCGCGACGGCAACGCCTTGCGGACGGCGGATGATGCGGCGATCTGGCCTTTTTCGGCGAAGGCCTCGTGATTGTTTTCGATGTCGCCGAGCGCGTAAAGATAATTGACCATCAGTCCGTATGACTGGCGCATGCCGTTCGGGGACCGGTCGCCGAGAAAATTCAGCCGCTCAAGCCGCGCGCCGTTGCCGAGATGGAAGCGTGCGACGGAATCCACGGGCTGCCCGCGCGAGTTTTTCGCTTCGAGAAAATAATACGCCGCCAGCGGAAGCATCGCCGCCTTGATCCGCTCGGCTGCGTCGGCGTCGTCGAACCAGTCCGGTCTGTCGAGTTCGTTCAGGGCGCTTTGAGCGGCATCGTCGATCAATGGCGAATTGTCCGCGCGTTGACGCTTCAGCCATGCCGCGAAGTTAGGCGCCGGCGACAGCGTGACGAACGTATGCACGTTCGGCAGTTCGCGTTTGATTTCCTCGACCACCTGCTTGATGAGGAAATTGCCGAAGGAAATTCCGCCGAGACCTTTCTGCGTGTTCGAGATCGAATAGAACACGGCGGTGGTTGCATCTTTCGCATCGATCGGCGCGCGCGTCAGATCCAGGAGCGGCTCGATCGAAGCGGGAATGTCGCGTGTCAGCGCGACTTCGACGAAGATCAGCGGCTCATCGACAAGCTGCGGATGAAAAAATCCGTAGCAGCGCCGGTCGGGCGGCGCGAGGCGGGCGCGCAGATCGTCCCAGTTGCGGATCGCGTGGACCTGCTCGTAGCGGATGATCTTTTCCAGAATGTTCGCTGGCGTCGTCCAGTCGATCTTCTGCAACACGAGGAAGCCGCGGTTGAACCAGGACGCGAACAGATGGACGAAATCGCTGTCGACATATTTCAGCTGCGGGTGATTGGCGGCATGCGCCAATAGCGCCTCGCGCATCCGCACCAGTGACGCCGTGCCGCCCGGTGCGAGATTCAGCCGCCGGATCAATTCCTGACGCCGCGGCTCGGCCGCTTTCAGAAGTTTTTCGACCGCGTCGGGAGATGCGTCGGACTCGCGAACCGCATCGAGCGCCTTGTTCAATTGCTGCATGTCGGGACCGAACAGATCGGCCAGCGCGGTCAGAAATGCGAGCTTGTTCTCTTCGGTTGCCGCCGCATATCCCGCTAGCAGCGAATTCGCCAGCGCGACGCCGGTCGCCTCGCCCCGGCGCGACAGCAGAGTCTCGCCGAGCGAGATCAGCTCGGTCTTGGTCATCGGCGGTGCGGAGAGGCCGAGCAGGCTGCGGCCGCGCTCGGTCAGCGTGTTGAGCAGTCCGCCGAGAAATCCGGAAGCGCGATCGAGGTTTGTCGGCATCGGCAAAAATCTCCCGGCCGTTTTCGTGGCGGCGCACCGGCAGATTAGTCAGTGATTGCGACGGATTCTAGAACAAACGTCCACGACTTTGGTGGTGCGTCACACGTCCACATTGGCGGCGAGCGAATTGTCCTGAATGAATTCGCGGCGCGGCTCGACGATGTCGCCCATCAGCTTGGTGAAGATGTCGTCGGCGGCATCGACTTCCTTGACCTTCACCTGCAACAGCGAGCGCGCGTTGGTGTCGAGCGTCGTCTCCCACAATTGCGACGGGTTCATTTCGCCGAGGCCTTTGTAACGCTGGAGCGCCACGCCCTTGCGTCCGGCATCGGTCACGGCCTCGAACAGGCTGACCGGGCCGTGGATCGGTGTTTCGGTATCCTTGCGGCGCAGGGTCGCGCTGCGCGGATAGGCTTCCTGCAATTTGCCGGCATATTCGTCGAGCTTGCGCGCGTCGGCGGAGCCGAGGAAGGCGTCGTCGATGATGGCGACATCCTTAACGCCGCGCACGGTGCGCTCGAAGAAATAGCCTTCGCCTTCCTTGAAACGGCCTTCCCAGCCGCGTTCGACCTCGTCGGCCAGTGCGTCGAGGCGCTTGGCGATATAGTCGGCGGCGGCATTTGCTTTCGCGGTGTCGCCGTAAATTTCCTGCCGCAACACGCCGGCAATCGCCGCCTGCTCGACGACGCTGCGATTGTAGCGGGTGTGAAGATTGTTAAGGATGTTGCGGATGACGCGCGCGTCTTCGAGCAGCGATTGCAGGTCGCGGCCCTTGCGGTCTTCGCCGGAGGCGAGCTTGAGAACACAATCGTCCAAACCTGTCTCGATCAGATAATCTTCCAGCGCGCGCTCGTCCTTCAGGTACTGCTCGGACTTGCCGCGGTTGACTTTGTAGAGCGGCGGCTGGGCGATGTAGAGATAGCCGCCCTCGATCAGCGACGGCATCTGGCGGAAGAAGAACGTCAGCAACAGCGTGCGGATATGCGCGCCGTCCACGTCGGCGTCGGTCATGACGATGATCTTGTGGTAGCGCAGCTTGCCGAGATCGAAATCCTCGCGGCCGATGCCGGTGCCGAGCGCCGTAATCAGTGTGCCGATCTGCTCCGATGAGAGCATCTTGTCGAAGCGCGCGCGCTCGACGTTAAGAATCTTTCCTCGCAGCGGAAGCACCGCCTGGAACTCGCGATTGCGGCCCTGCTTGGCGGAGCCGCCTGCGGAATCGCCCTCGACGATAAACAGTTCGGACTTTGCCGGATCGCGCTCCTGACAGTCGGCGAGTTTGCCGGGCAGCGAAGCCACATCGAGCGCGCCCTTGCGGCGAGTGAGATCGCGCGCCTTGCGCGCGGCTTCGCGCGCGGCGGCAGCTTCGATCACCTTGCCGACGATGGTCTTGGCTTCGGCCGGATGTTCCTCGAACCAGGCTTGCAGCGCGTGGTTGACGATATTTTCGACGACGGGGCGCACTTCGGAGGAGACCAGCTTGTCCTTGGTCTGCGATGAGAATTTCGGATCTGGCACTTTCACCGACAAAACGGCGGTGAGGCCTTCGCGGCAATCGTCGCCGGTCAGCGCGATCTTTTCCTTCTTCGCCATCGCGTCGGCATAACTCGTCACCTGACGCGTCAGCGCGCCACGGAAACCGGCGAGATGCGTGCCGCCGTCGCGCTGCGGAATGTTGTTGGTGAAGCAAAGCACGTTCTCGTGGTAGCTGTCGTTCCACCACATCGCGACTTCGACACTGATGCCGTTCTGCTCGGAGCGCATCATGATCGGGTTCGGTACGACCGGCTTCTTGTTGCGGTCGAGATATTTGACGAATTCCTCGACGCCGCCTTCGTAATGCAGTTCCTCGCGCTTCTCGACCGCATGGCGCATGTCGGACAGAAGAATGTTCACGCCGGAATTCAGGAAGGCGAGTTCGCGCAGGCGATGCTCGAGCGTTGCGAAATCGTATTCGACATTGGTGAACGTCTCGGTCGAGGCAAGAAAAGTCACTTCGGTGCCGCGCTTGCCTTTGCCGTCGCCGACGATCTTCAGCGGGGCCACGGCTTCGCCGTGTTTGAACTCGATGTAGTGTTCCTTGTCGTTGCGCCAGACGCGCAGCACGAGCTTGCTCGACAGCGCGTTGACGACGGAGACGCCGACGCCGTGCAGGCCGCCGGAGACCTTGTAGGAGTTCTGGTCGAATTTTCCGCCGGCATGGAGCTGCGTCATGATGACTTCAGCCGCCGAAATGCCTTCGCCCTTGTGAATGTCTACGGGAATGCCGCGGCCGTCGTCGCGCACCGTGACCGAATTGTCGGGATTGAGAATGACTTCGACGCGCGTGGCGTGACCGGCGAGTGCTTCGTCGATTGCGTTGTCGACGACTTCGTACACCATGTGATGCAGGCCCGAGCCGTCATCGGTGTCGCCGATATACATGCCCGGACGTTTGCGGACAGCGTCGAGACCCTTGAGCACGCGGATCGATTCGGCGCCGTATTCCGCACCCGGATTCGCAGGCGTATCCGCGCTTTTTTTGCGGGCTGACTCGGTCATGAAGGGGCCTTTACGGATGGTCGAATCGGAAGTGCCGAAATTGCTGTTCCGATTGTCAATTTGTGACACGAAAACAAGGCAGCGCCTAGGACAAAGTGGGCTACCTCAAGTAACTGAATAAATGGGATTTTTCGACGTTTTTTCAAGGTACCCCGAGGGTGATTCGGACCCTGTGGAAAACCCCGATTCTTGTGCAGATTCGGCGCCGGTTCCGGGGCTGTTTTCCGCCCTCAGGCCCGGCGCGAAACCTGGCCCGATTCCACGCCGAAAATATCCGCGCCGAGGTCGATGTCGGTGAAGGCTGCGGGGTCGGCGCCGGTCATCCAGACCTGCGCGCCGAGTTGCAACAATTCATCGAACAATGCGCTCCGGCGATTGGGATCGAGATGAGCGACGACTTCGTCGAGCAGTAGTAGAGGCGTGATGCCCGTCATCTCGGCGACGAGATTGGCGTGAGCGAGCACGAGACCGATCAGGAGCGCCTTCTGCTCGCCGGTGGAAGCGTCTTTCGCCGGCATGTTCTTCGGTGCGTAGATCACTTGCAGGTCGGTGGTGTGCGGCCCGCTGGTGGTGCGTCCGGCGGCTGCGTCTTTTGCACGGTTCGCGCGCAGAATGTCGCGGTAGCGATCCTCGACGGCTGTCGCCGTTTCGGTGAGCAGCGCGTTTTCCATCCAGCCGTCGAGTGCGATATGCGCGGACGGAAACGCCGACTTGGCTTCGCGCGCGGCAAGCGTCGCGGAGAGCCGCTGCAAGGTCTGTCCGCGCTGGGCCGCGACGGCAACCGCAAGCTCCGCGGTCTCGCGCTCGATGGCGTCGCACCAATGGGAATCGAAATTGCGGTCTTCGAGAAGGCGATTGCGCGACCGCAACGAGCGATCCAGCGCCGAGACGCGTCCTGAATGTTCGCTGTCGATGGCCAATACCAGCCGATCGAAGAAGCGCCGGCGCTCGGATGCTGCGCCCAGAAACAATCCGTCCATCGCAGGCGTCAGCCACACCATGCGCAGATACTCGCCGAAAGCTGCGGCGGAGGAGACCGGTTCGCGGTCGATGCGGTTGCGCCGTGCGCTCGATGCGCCCTCCGCACCCGGCGGCTCGATGCCGGTTCCTAACGTGGCGAGACCGACTTCGCCCTCGACCTCGGCCGACACCGCCCACGAGCCGTCGCCCTGAATGTCGGCGACATCGTCGAGCGTGGCGCGGCGCAATCCGCGCCCCGGCGAGAGAAATGAGATCGCTTCGAGGCAGTTTGTCTTGCCCGCGCCGTTCGGGCCGACCAGCACCACGAGATCGCCGCGCGTTTCCACGCTCGCGGTGCGATAGTTGCGAAAGTGATTGAGGCTGAGGCGGAGGATGCGGGAGACGGTCATGGCGCCCGCTTTATATCAGAACGGATCGCTACACCCGCATCGGCATCAGGACGTAAAGCGCGCCCTTGGAATCCTTGTCCTGCACGAGCGTCGGCGAGCCGGGGTCGGCCAGGCGCAACACCGCGACCTCGCCTTCGATCTGGGCTGCGATGTCGAGCAGGTAACGCGAGTTGAAACCGATATCGAGCGCGTCGGAGGCGTATTCGACCTCGAGTTCTTCGGTGGCGCTGCCGGAATCCGGATTGGTCACGGACAGAACGAGCTTGCCGGCGGATAGCGCGAGCTTCACCGCGCGGCCGCGTTCGGAGGAAATCGTCGAGACGCGATCCACCGCGTTCTCGAAATCCTTCTTGTCGACGATCAGTTCCTTGTCGTTGTTCTGCGGAATGACGCGTCCGTAGTCGGGGAAGGTGCCGTCGATCAGTTTCGAGGTCAGCACGACATCGCCGATGGTGAAACGGATTTTCCCCGTTGAAAGCTCGATCTTCACTTCGGCATCGTTGTCCTCGATCAGGCGCTGCACTTCGCCGACAGTTTTACGAGGCACGATGACGCCCGGCATGCCTGCGGCGCTTTTGGGCAACGGCAGATCGACCTGTGCGAGGCGATGGCCGTCGGTTGCGACCGCGCGCAGCGTTGCGGATTTCGCCGAGCCAGCGGCATGCAGATAGATGCCGTTGAGGTAGTAACGCGTTTCCTCGGTCGAGATCGCAAACTGCGTGCGATCGATCAGCCGCTTCATGTCGCCGGCGGCGAGTGTGAAGGAATGCGTCATGTCGCCGGCCGCGAGATCGGGGAAATCGCTTTCGGGCAATGTTTGCAGCGTAAAGCGCGAGCGTCCGGCACGCACTGCCAGAACAGAGCGGTCGCCGTCGCCTTCGAGCACGATTTGAGAACCGTCCGGCAGTTTGCGGACGATGTCGTAGAACATGTGCGCGGGAACAGTGGTCGATCCGCCGCTGCCGGTTTCTCCGGCGAGCGTTTCGGTCACTTCGAGATCGAGATCGGTGGCCTTGAGGCTGAGGCGCGATTTTTCGGCGCGGATCAACACGTTGCCCAAAATCGGAATCGTATTGCGCCGTTCGACCACGCGATGGACGTGACCGAGCGATTTGAGAAGTTGCGCGCGCTCTACGGTGACTTTCATGGCTCTCCCGCCCGATCCCCAGCCTGCATTGTCCGGATGTGCCGTTCGCTGCCGTGATCGGCGCGCACCGGCGACTGCCGCCCGCAGCCGGCCAAATCGAGGTTCGTCCGGTTCCGCGGGGGAGCGTAAAGTGGCGTGGATGAAGGCGGAGTGCAAGGGCGAGGAAGCCTTGGACAAGGCTATCCCCGCGCTTGTTTCTCGGTCACTCCTGCAACTGTCGCTTCAGCAGTTCGACTTCTTCCGACAGCGACGGGTCCTTGGCGACCAGCCCTTCGATCTTGCGAACGGCGTGCAACACCGTGGTGTGGTCGCGTCCGCCGAAGCGCCGCCCGATTTCCGGCAGGGAACGCAGCGTCAGCGTTTTCGCAAGATACATCGCGACCTGGCGCGGACGGACGACATTCGCCGTGCGCCGGGACGACAGCAGATCCGAGCGACTGACATTGTATTGCCGCGCCACGACCCGCTGGATGTCTTCGATCTTGACGCGCTTGGGTTCCTGCGGGCGGATCAGGTCGCGCACTTCGCGTTCCGCCATTTCCAGCGTCACGGGCGTGGCGTTGAGTTTCGAGTGCGCCAGCAGGCGATTGACCGCGCCTTCCAGGTCGCGCCCGTTATGCGTGATGGCCTTTGCCAGATATTCCAGCACCGGCAGCGGCACATCGAAGCTCGCATGATGCGCGCGCGCCGCGTTGACGCGCGATTTCAGAATGTCGAGCCGCAGTTCCTCGCCGAGCGCCGCCATTTCGACGACAAGTCCGCCCGCAAGGCGCGAGCGCACGCGCTCGTCGAGGGCTTCGAGGTCTGACGGCGGCCGATCCGCCGCGATCACGACCTGACGGCCCGCATCGATCAGCGCGTTCAGCGTGTGACAGAATTCGGCCTGCGTCGATTTGCCTTGCAGAAATTGCAGATCGTCGATCACCAGCACGTCGATGCCGCGCAATGCCTCCTTGAACGCGAGCGCCGTCTGCGACTTCAGCGCGGCGACGAAGCCGTACATGAACTTTTCGACGGTGAGATAGAGAATCTTGCGATCGTTGGAATTGCCCGCCCATGTCACGGCCTGGAGCAGATGGGTTTTGCCGAGGCCGACGCCGGCGTGAATGTACAGCGGATTGAACATCACGCTGTCGCCGCGCCGTCCTTCGGCAACCTGACGCGCGGCGGCATGCGCCAGCGTGTTGGAACGGCCGACGACGAATGTGCCGAA
>JAFKKP010000017.1:7871-12843 GCA_017305515.1 Hyphomicrobiales bacterium | reverse complement strand
CCCATCTCCTCGACGGCGCTGCGCAGCCGTTCGATCACCGGATGCAGTTCTGCGGAGGCCGCGCCGGATACGGGACCATCGCCGGAATACTCGCGCACGGTCTCTGCAAGCCAGTCTTCAAGGTCCGTATAGAAACGGTTCTGCGCCTGGCTCGATTGCAGGTCGAGGAAGCCGAGAATGAGCGAGCCGGCAAGGCCGAACAGCGACGACGAAAACGAAATACCCATGCCGCCGAGCGGGGCGGCAAGACCTTCCTTCAGCGTGTCGAACACAGAGCCCGCATCGCCGCCGACTTTCAAATTCTGAATGACGCTGCCGACCGAACTGACGGTTTCGATCAGGCCCCAGAACGTGCCGAGCAGACCGAGGAACACGAGAAGTCCGGTCATGTAGCGCGAGATGTCGCGTGCTTCGTCGAGTCGGGTTGCAATGGAATCGAGCAGGTGCCGCATCGTCTGCTGCGAGATGCTCATGCGGCCGGATCGCCCGCTCAGGATCGCGGCCATCGGCGCGAGCAGCGCCGGCCGGCGTTCCACCGCGAGTCCGGGATCGGAAATCCGGAAATTGTTGACCCACGACACTTCGGGATAAAGACAGATGACCTGCCGGAACGAAAGAACGATGCCGATCAGGAGCACGGCGCCGATCAGCGCGTTGAGGCCGGGATTTGCAAGAAACGCCGTCCACACCTGTTTGTAGAGCACCGTGAAGACGAGGCCGCACAGGATGAGAAACACCAGCATGCGGACGACGAAGATGCGCGGCGACGACAATTTGGTGACGATCAGATCGTCGCCTGCTGGGGGTGCGGGTTTCTTCGCCATGTCGGAATCGTCACTCCTTGTGCGCGGAATGTCTCAGGCATCAATATGGCACAGCGGCGGCGGGATTAAAGGCGCGGCGCGCGCGAAGGGAACGAGACGCTGAAACCGGACTTGGGTTGAGGCGTATTTCGGGAGCTTTCTGCAAAGGCATTCGGCAATGACGTGGTTCTTCATTTTTGGGCTTGTGGCTCAAGCGGTTGCGCTTTCGGTTCTGATGGCCGGCGCATGGGTCGTCCAGCAGCGCACCGGCAATTCGGGGTGGGTAGATACCATCTGGACGTTCTCGCTCGGCCTCGTCGGCGCCGCCGGCGCGCTGTGGACGATGGACGGTCAGGCTACGACGCCGCGTCAATGGCTGGTGGCAATTCTTGTCGCGATCTGGGCGATCCGGCTGGGTTCGCATATCGCGATTCGCACGGCGGGCATCACCGACGATCCGCGCTATGCGGCCTTCGCGAAAGAGTGGGGCGCGGATTCGCCGCGCAAGATGTTCGTGTTTCTTCAGAACCAAGGCTTCGGTTCGATCCCGCTGGTGTTCTCGATTTTCATCGCCGCGCATTTCCCATCCGAATCGCTGCGCTTTCAGGATTATCTCGGCGCGCTGATTCTTTTCGCGGGCATTGCAGGCGAGGCCGTCGCCGACGCACAGCTCAAGGCGTTTCGTACCGATCCCGCCAACAAGGGCAAGGTGTGCGACGTGGGCCTATGGAAATTCTCGCGGCACCCGAATTATTTTTTCGAGTGGTTCGGCTGGCTCGCCTATCCGATGATCGCGATCTCCATGTCGTTCGGATGGGGCTGGCTCACGCTGCTCGCGCCGATCTTCATGTACTGGATTCTGGTGTATGTGACGGGCGTGCCGCCGCTCGAGGAGCAGATGCTGAAATCGCGCGGCGACGCCTATCGCGCCTATCAGCGCCGAACCAGCAAGTTCTTTCCGATGCCGCAGCAGATTTGAGGGAAGACAATGAGTTTCATTTCAACAGTTATCGACAAGGCCGAACGCGTGCCGCTGCCCGACATCATGATTCGCGCAGGCATCAACGCGCTGTGTTCGCGCACGGCAGCGAAACTCTCGACCGGAAACGCCGAAACGGATGCGGCCTTCGCGCGCGAGATGGCGACACGCGCGATTGCTGAGCACACCGACGCCGCTAACGCGCAGCATTACGAAGTTCCGGCAAAATTCTTCGCGATGGCGCTCGGGCCGAACCGGAAATATTCGTCCTGTTTTTACAAGAGTCTCAGTTCGACGTTGCAGGAAGCAGAAGAAGAAGCTCTGCGCCAGACTGTCGAGCATGCGGGCGTCGCCGACGGCCAAACAATTCTGGAACTCGGCTGCGGCTGGGGTTCGCTGTCGCTTTGGATGGCGCGGCAGTTTCCGAACGCGAAGATCACGGCTGTTTCAAATTCAAATTCGCAGCGCGAATACATTCAGTCCACCGCTAAGGAGCGCGGCCTTGGCAATCTCACTGTCATCACACAGGACATGAACGCATTTGACCCGCAGGCGACGTTCGATCGCATCGTATCGGTGGAAATGTTCGAGCACATGATGAACTGGCGCGAACTGATGACGCGGGTGCACTCGTGGCTCAATCCGGACGGCCGCTTCTTCATGCATATCTTCTCGCATCGCTCTGGCGCGTATTTGTTTGATCGCGCCGACAAGGAGGACTGGATCGCGCAGCATTTCTTCACCGGCGGCGTGATGCCGAGCCACCATTTAATCCGCCAATATGCGGACCTGTTCGAGGTGGAGAAGGAATGGCGCTGGAGCGGCGTTCATTACCAGCGCACCGCGCTCGACTGGCTCAAAAATTTCGACGCGCATCGCGACGAGATTGAAACGGTACTGCGTCCCGTCTATGGCGACGACACGTCATTGTGGATGCGGCGCTGGCGCTGGTTCTTCCTCGCAACGGCCGGACTATTCGGCTATGCGGATGGTAGCGAATGGGGCGTCAGCCATTATCGGATGAAGAAGGCATGATCCCGAAAAGTGGGAACCGGTTTTCGGATCAGATCATGCCCAAAATAAATTCGACGCTCACAGCGGCTTAAGAATCTTCACCAGCTCGCTTTGCACGAATTCATTGCCGCACACGACATCGCCGGTTTGCAGCGCGTTGTCATGGCCTTCGATGCCGCTGACGAGGCCGCCGGCTTCGCGCACCATGATGAGACCGGCCGCAATGTCCCAAGGCTTGAGATTGCGTTCCCAATAACCGTCGAGCCGTCCGGCCGCGACGAACGCGAGATCGAGCGACGCGGCTCCGAAACGTCTCAGCCCGGCAACCTTCGGCATCATCTCCGCCATCTCGCGACGTGCGAGTTCATGGTCGCCGCGCCCGATATGCGGCAGGCCGCACGCGATCACGCATTCGTTGAGTTTTTTACGCCCGGCAACGCGAATACGCTGGTCGTTAAGAAACGCGCCTTTGCCTTTCTCGGCGATGTAGAGTTCGTCGTTGGCGGGATTGTAGATCACGCCTGCAATCATCACGCCTTCGCGCTGCAAGCCGATCGAAATCGCGAATTGCGGAATGCCGTGCAGAAAATTCGTCGTGCCGTCGAGCGGATCGACGATCCAGGTGTTGGATTTATCGGTGCCTTCGCGCGTGCCGCCTTCCTCGCCGATGAAACCGTATCCGGGGCGCGCCTTGGTCAGATCGACATACAGCATCTGTTCGGCGCGCTTGTCGGCGAGCGAAACGAAATTCGCCGGTCCCTTCAGCGACACCTGAAGGTTTTCGATTTCGCCGAGATCGCGCTTGAGGCTGCGGCCCGCGCGTCGTGCGGCCTTGACCATGACGTTGATGAGCGCCGAATAAAGCATGGCTTATTCAATTCCCGGAAAACAGGTTCGATGCTTTGGCGGCAATGCCATGATGCGTCAAGGGCAGACGTGCGCTTATTTTGTGCCGAACCATTTTTTGGCGAGGTCTTCCGACTTTTTACGATCGTCCGGCGTTTGCTGCTGATACAGCGCATCCAGTTCGGGATCGCTGGCACCGGCTGTCTTGGCCGTGAGGTGCCAGCGAAAGCCCTCGATCTTGTTCACGGCGGTGCCCTGACCGAACACGAGAACACGCGCGAGGCGGTTCTGCGCAATCGGGCTGCCCTGGCGCGCGGCGCGATTCAAAACCGCAAGCGCGGTCGGAACGTCGCGCGGCGTTCCCGTGCCGTTGAACAGCGCAATCGCGTATTCGACTTCGGCATCGAGATTATCGACCATCGCAGCCGCGCGAAGCAGGCGCGCGGCTTCGGTGAGGTTCTTCTCGACGCCGCGTCCTTCCTTGTAGAACGTCGCGAGCGCATATTGCGCCTCCGGATTCCCGGCGTCGGCAGCCTGCTTGAACAATTCCGCAGCGCGCTTGAGGTCCTGCGGAAAGACCTGTCCTTCGAGATACAGAAGACCGAGATTGTAGGCGGCGGCGGCCTTGCCGAGCTTTGCGGACGCAGCCAGCAGCTTCGCGGCCTCCTCGCGCTGCTGCGGAACGCCGCGTCCGGCGATCTTCAGCATCGCAAGGCCGAACATCGCCTCGCGGTCGCCCATGTCGGCGGCGCGCTTGTACCATTCGGCGGCTTTTGCATCGTCCTGCTTGACGCCGAATCCGTTGGCGTAGATTTCGCCGATCAGCGTCATCGATTTCGGATCGTTCTTCTCCCCGGCGCGCTGCGTGGCGAGCTTCAACGCAGTGATGTAGGAACCCTGCTGAAATGCGCCGTAGGCCAAATCCGCGTTCGGATTGTCGACAGGCGGATTTGGAAAAGCGGATTTTGTCTGTGTGGCGGATGACGACGATTTCGCTTTCGGCGCCGCCTTCGATCTTTCCGATTTGGCGGCAGCCGGCTTCGATTCGGTTTTCGGCGTCAGCGAAACCTGCGCAGACGCCGTTGACGCGACAAGCAGCGCGGCAATCGAAACAAAGTGGCGGCGGAGCGGCATTCGATAACCTTCAACTGGCTTTGGCGTTGCCGAATGCGGCATCGAAATGCTTTTGCACGACATCCCTTGTGTCGATCAATGTGGCGCGAGGTCCGCGCGCGTCTTGCCAGATAAAGTCGCCGACCAGAATGAAGTCCGCGCCGGACTCGGCGAACAGTCCCGCCTCTTGCAGCGTTGCGGCATAGCCGACGCATGG
>JAFKKP010000017.1:0-7833 GCA_017305515.1 Hyphomicrobiales bacterium | reverse complement strand
CGCATGGCGGCTCGAAAACTTCCGCCCACCATTGCAGGCGCCCGAAAATCGCTTCCGGCGAAGGCCGATCGCCGTTCTTTTCTGGCTCGCCGAACAGCACGTAGTCCGCGCCGGATTCGCCCGCGACCATCGCGTCGTGCCGCGTATGCAGCCCGCCGACGCCGAGAATGCGGTCGGGCTTCAACGCCGACAGCGCGTCTTCGAGAACGGCGATGCCGCTGATATTCGCGCCGTCCGCACCTGCGCGTGCGACAAGTCCGAAATGCTCGTCGAGCAAGAGCGCGGCGCCTGTCTTTTGCACGACTGGCGCAATCGCCTTGGCGTGCTCGGTCATGCTGCGTTCGTCGGCGGGCGCAAACTTCAAGAGAACGGCGGCGACGTCAGCCGCCGCAAGAAGCTCCGGAAGGGCCGCGACAACAGACGACGGCTCGGCAACAAGAGGCGTCGCGAGATAGAGTCGCGGAGCCGGGCGCGGAGGAACGGGTTTTTGTTTGGTCGCCATAGCTCAGGTGATGCCTTCGGACTGCGGCCAAAAAAGGGGCGGGATCGTGTCCCGCCCGTTTCGTCTTCAAGCGACTTTCGCTTTCAGTTCGCCGCTGGCGTATCGTTTGGCCATTTCGGCGGTGGTCAGCACCTTCTTGATCTTGCTGGCCTGCCCTGCGGTATTGAACTCTTGGAGCCGCGCCTTGCACAGCTTGGTCATCGCTTCCATCGCCGGCTTGAGATATTTGCGCGGATCGAATTCGCTCGGATTTTCCTGAAGAACTTTTCGGATCTGGCCGGTCATCGCCATGCGGTTGTCGGTGTCGATATTGATCTTGCGCACGCCGTTCTTGATGCCGCGCTGAATCTCGGCAACCGGCACGCCCCATGTCGGCTTCATCTGGCCGCCGAACTTGTTGATGATGTCCTGCAAATCCTGCGGCACAGACGACGAGCCGTGCATCACCAGATGCGTGCTTGGCAGCTTGCGGTGGATTTCCTCGATCACGTTCATCGCCAGAATATTGCCGTCGGGCTTGCGCGTGAATTTGTAGGCGCCGTGGGAAGTACCCATCGCAATCGCCAGCGCATCGACCTGCGTTTCCTTGACGAACTTCACCGCCTCGTCGGGATTGGTGAGAAGCTGATCGTGCGAGAGCTTGCCTTCGGCACCGTGACCGTCTTCCTTGTCGCCCATGCCGGTTTCAAGCGAGCCGAGCACACCGAGTTCGCCTTCGACCGAAATGCCGCCGAGATGCGCCATGTCGGTCACGGTCTTGGTGACGCCGACATTATAATCCCAGTCGCCCGGCGTCTTGCCGTCAGCCTTGAGCGAGCCATCCATCATTACCGAGGTGAAGCCGGCCTGGATCGCGGTCATGCAGGTGGCTGGTTCGTTGCCATGATCGAGATGCACGCAGACGGGAATTGAGGGATGAATTTCGGTGACGGCATCCATCATGTGCTTGAGCATCACGTCGTTGGCGTAGGACCGCGCGCCGCGTGAGGCCTGAATAATGACAGGCGCATCGAGCGAGGACGCCGCGTCCATGATCGCGAGCGCCTGTTCCATGTTGTTGATGTTGAACGCCGGCACGCCGTAGTCGTGTTCCGCCGCGTGATCGAGCAATTGACGCAACGTGATGCGAGCCATGAGCCTTCGTTCTCCGATTTGTCGCGGCGACGTGCGCCGCATTCTGGATATGTTGAAACCGGGCGGACGCGTGTCCGCGCCGCTTTCAGGATTTTCTTAGAACCTCGACGCCGGGCAAAGGTTTCCCTTCCATCCACTCGAGAAACGCGCCGCCTGCCGTCGAAACATAGGAAAAATCGCCGCCGACACCAGCGTGGTTCAATGCCGCAACGGTGTCGCCGCCGCCCGCGACCGAAACCAGCTTGCCGGCTTTGGTCCGCGCGGCTGCATGTTTCGCGGCCTGAACAGTACCCTTGTCGAACGGTGTCATCTCGAACGCGCCGAGCGGGCCGTTCCAGACCAGCGTCGCTGCATCGTCGATCGCGGATTTGACGCGCTCGATCGATTGCGGGCCAACATCGAGGATCATGCCGTCTGCGGGAATGGCGTCGAGGCCGTAAGCATGCGACGGCGCGTTGGCTTCGAAATGATAAGCGACAATCGCGTCCACCGGCAAAATGATCGCACAGTTTGCGGCTTCTGCCTTTTCCATCACGCGCAGGGCGGTGGCGGCGAGATCCTTTTCACAAAGGGATTTGCCGACCTTGATGCCCTGTGCATGAAGAAACGTGTTGGCCATTCCGCCGCCGATCACCAGCGCATCGACCTTGCTGACGAGATTTTCGAGCAGATCGAGTTTGGTCGAAACCTTTGCGCCGCCGATGATCGCGATCACAGGATGCGTCGGCGCGTCGAGCGCCTTGTTCAATGCGCTGAGTTCGGCCTCCATCGTGCGGCCGGCATAGGCAGGCAGCTTGTGGCCGAGGCCTTCGGTCGAGGCATGCGCGCGGTGAGCTGCGGAGAACGCGTCGTTGACCCAGATGTCGCCGAGCCTGGCGAGTTGGGCGACGAATGCCGGATCGTTCTTTTCTTCGCCGGGATGGAAGCGTGTATTTTCAAGACAAAGAATGTCGCCGTCCTTCAAGGCGGCCACGGCCTTCTCGGCGATCTCGCCGACGCAGTCCGAAGCAAATTGAACCTGCTTCTTCACCACATAGCCGAGTGCAACCGCGACGGGCTTGAGAGAATCCTTCGGGTCCGGGCCTTTGGGCCGTCCGAAATGCGCGAGGATGACGACCTTCGCGCCCTTTTGCGAAAGCTCGATGATGGTCTGGGCAATGCGCTGTAGGCGCGTGGTGTCGGACACGCGACCGTTATCCAGCGGCACGTTGAGGTCCACGCGCAGCAGAACGCGCTTTCCCTTTACGTCAACGTCGTCGAGGGTACGAAAGCCGGCCATCGTCGCCCTTCAGGTCTCAGATCAGCTTGCTCATCGCAACGGCGGTGTCCGCCATGCGGTTCGAGAAGCCCCATTCGTTGTCGTACCAGGACATCACGCGCACGAAGGTGCCGTCCATGACCTTGGTCTGATCCATGTGGAAGATCGACGAATGGGCGTCGTGGTTGAAGTCGATCGAGACGTTCGGCGTGTTGGTGTAGCCGAGGATGCCCTTGAGCTGCTGTTCGGCGGCGCGCTTGATCGCGTTGTTCACTTCGTCCTTGTCGGTCTTCCTCTTGGCGACGAATTTGAAATCGACGACCGAGACGTTCGGCGTCGGCACGCGGATCGAGACGCCGTCGAGCTTGCCGTTGAGTTCGGGCAGCACGAGGCCGACGGCTTTCGCAGCACCCGTCGAGGTCGGGATCATCGACATCGCGGCGGCGCGTGCGCGGTAGAGATCCTTGTGCATGGTGTCGAGCGTCGGCTGGTCGCCGGTGTAGGCGTGGATCGTGGTCATGAAGCCTTTTTCGATGCCGATGGCATCGTTGAGCACCTTGGCGACCGGCGCGAGGCAGTTCGTGGTGCACGAGGCGTTGGAGATGACCTTGTGATCCTTCGTCAGCTTGTCGTGATTCACGCCGTAGACGACGGTCATGTCGGCACCATCAGCGGGAGCGGAAACGATCACGCGTTTCGCGCCGGCGGCGAGATGCGCCGAGGCTTTGTCCTTAGACGTGAAGATGCCGGTGCATTCGAGCGCGATGTCGACGCCGAGGTCTTTCCACGGCAGGGTCGCCGGATCCTTGACCGCCGTCACCTTGATCTTGCCGTGACCGATGTCGATGGAATCTCCATCGACCTTCACTTCGCTGGGGAAACGGCCGTGAACCGAGTCGTAACGCAGCAGATGGGCGTTGGTCTCGACCGGGCCGAGATCGTTGATGCCGACGACCTGAATATCCGTCCGCTTGGATTCGTGGATGGCGCGCAGCACGTTACGGCCGATTCTGCCAAACCCATTGATCGCGACCCGGACTGCCATTCGACTTCTCCCTAGAACCTTGCGGAAATGATGGATTTCGAGGCGTTTTCTGCCCCGAATGCCGCCACGATGCAACGTCCTGTTGCCAGGAATGTTCGCCGGAGTGCGAGAAGGGTTATCAGCCCTGGAAACGCGCCTTTGCGGCGTCGGCAATCGCCTCGGCGGTGATGCCGAAATGCTTGTAAAGCTCCTTATAGGGAGCACTGGCACCGAATCCGCTCATGCCGACGAAAACGCCATCGGAGCCGACGATGGCATCCCAGCCTTGGCGGATGGCGGCTTCGACCGCGATTTTGACCGGAGCCTTGCCGATGATGGCCGCTTTCTTGGGCTCGGGCAGTTCGAGAAACAGGTCCATGCAGGGCACCGAGACGACCCGCGTCGCAATGCCGCGCGCCGCGAGCAGCTTCTGCGCCTCGACAGCCAGCGACACTTCCGAGCCGGAGGCGAAGATCGAGACCTTGGCTTCGCCGTCGGCCTTCGAGATTTCGTAGGCGCCGGTCGCCGATTTGTTCGCGGCGTCATTCGTCAAGCGCAACTGCGGGAGGTTCTGGCGGGTGAGAGCGAGAACGCTCGGCGTCTCCTTGGCTTCGAGCGCAAGTTGCCAGCACTCCAGCGTCTCGACGGTGTCGCAGGGGCGGAACAAGTTGCAGTTCGGGATCGCACGCAATGCTGCCAGATGCTCTACCGGCTGGTGAGTCGGGCCGTCTTCGCCAAGGCCGATGGAATCATGCGTGAGAACGTGAATCACGCGCTCGCCCATCAGCGCCGCGAGCCGCAATGCGGGACGCAGATAATCGGCGAATACGAGGAACGTGCCCGAATAGGGGATAAGTCCGCCGTGCAGCGCCATGCCGTTCATGGCCGCGGCCATGCCGTGCTCGCGGATGCCGTAGTTGACGTAGCGTCCGCCATAGTTGTTGGCGGACACAGCGACCATTCCCTTCACGCGAGTATTGTTGGAGCCGGTGAGATCGGCCGAGCCGCCGATCATTTCCGGAACCGCAGCGGTGAGAACTTCGAGCACGTGCTCGGACGCGGTTCGCGTTGCGATTTCCTTTGGTGTCGAAGCAAGCGCAGCTTTCATTTTTGCAACAGCGTCGGCCAGCGCCTTCGCCGGCAAGTCGCCTTTCATGCGGCGTTCGAACTCGCCGCGGGCGCCTGCATCCTTCGCTGAGAATTTTTTCGTCCAGTCTGCATGCGCTTTCGCGCCACGCGAACCAGCCTCGCGCCAAGCGGAAAGAATGTCGGCTGGAATTTCGAACGGCGGCGAATCCCATTTCAGGTTCTTGCGCGCGCCTGCAATCTCATCTGCACCGAGCGGCGAGCCGTGGGATTTTTCCGAACCCGCTTTGGTCGGTGCTCCGAAGCCGATGGTGGTCTTGCAGGCGATCAGCGACGGCCGATCCGATTTCTGCGCACGCGAAAGCGCGTCGGTGATGGCCTTCGGATCGTGGCCGTCAATGCGTTCGGCGGCCCATCCGGCTGCTTCAAAACGCTTCACCTGATCGACCGAATCGGAAATCGAGATCGCGCCGTCGATGGAAATGCCGTTGTCGTCGAACAGCACGATCATCTTGTTGAGCCTAAGATGACCGGCGAACGCAATCGCTTCCTGGCTGATGCCTTCCATTAGGTCGCCGTCAGAAGCGAGCACATAAGTAAAGTGATCGACGATGTCGCCGCCGAACTCGGCCGCCATGTGCCGTTCCGCAAGCGCCATGCCGACTGCGGTGGCGATGCCCTGGCCGAGCGGGCCGGTGGTGGTTTCGATTCCGGGCGTCACGAAATTTTCCGGATGGCCCGGCGTGATGGAGCCGAGTTGACGGAAGTTCTTGATCTGCTCGATCGTCATGCTCTCGTTGCCGGTGAGATAGAGCAGCGCATAGAGCAGCATCGAGCCGTGACCGGCGGAGAGCACGAAGCGGTCGCGGTCGAACCACTTCGGATCCTTCGCGTCGAATTTCAGAAACTGCGTGAACAGCACGGTGGCGATGTCGGCCGCGCCCATCGGCAATCCCGGATGGCCCGAATTCGCTTTTTGCACGGCATCCATCGCAAGCGCGCGGATCGCATTGGCCATACGAGAATGATCGACGCGCGTTGCCATGAAGGTCTGCCTTAATTCGCCGGTTATGCGTGAGGTCGCGCGCCGGAATCGGTAGCGACCGTGCGGAATGCCACAATTGGCCGGGTGGATAGCATCTGGTTCCGGCGAGTCCAAGGGCGCGATGCTCTCTGCCCGCCGCTCCGCTTCGCTTAGCGGTGCATAGCTCGGACCTGACGTTGCGCTCCGTTCAGAGCGGCCATAAATTTATCCGCCTAAATGCCTGCCGGTTCGCAGCTTTTGCGCGGCCGGATGGAACAAGAAAAGGCAGCTGTTCCCCCATGACCGATCGCAATGCCAACGGCTTCGTAAATCTGGAATCGCCGGCCGCAGCGCAGAGCGATATCGAACTCGCCACGCGGCGGCTTGCGGCTGCTCTGGACGCGCTTGAAAGCGCGGTGGAGCG
The DNA here is from genome assembly GCA_017305515.1 of Hyphomicrobiales bacterium. Lineage (GTDB taxonomy): Bacteria > Pseudomonadota > Alphaproteobacteria > Rhizobiales > Xanthobacteraceae > Afipia. Next base: position 1,381 of record JAFKKP010000017.1, on the reverse strand, counting down.
CCGCCGCGAGAACGACCGCGCCGAAGACGATATGGCCGCGCGCATTCAGGCGCTGGGAACCGACCGTTCGCGTCTCGCCAACGAACTCGACGGCACGCTGGTGCGGTCACGGGCGCTGGAGCGCGCCAATCGCGAGATCGCCGAGCGGCTCGATGTCGCCATCGACACCATCCGCTCCGTTCTCGAACCCGGAGAACCCACATGAGCCACGTCAACGTCACGATCAATGGCCGGCAATACCGCATGGCCTGCGAGGAAGGGCAGGAGTCGCGTCTGCTGCGGCTTGCAGAAAATCTGGAGTCGCGCGTCACAAGTTTGCGCGGCAAGTTCGGCGAGATCGGCGATCAGCGTCTGACGGTGATGGCTGCGCTGACGGTGGCGGACGAACTGGTCGATGCGAGTTCGCGTATCCGTGCGCTCGAAGAGGAAATTGTCGCCTTGCGCGAAGTTCGCATTACCGCGTCCGATCGTGCGCGGGCGACACAGGCCGCCGTTGCCAACGCGCTCAATTCCGCCTCCGAGCGGATCGAGAAAATGACGCAGGCGCTTAACCGCCCTTCGCGCGGCGGCATCGCCATCGGTTAATTCCGGCGCGATCACGGCTGGCGGCGAAGACCATTCGCCATTACATTGACCCGGCGAAGCTGCGTCGCGCGTCAGGAGCCATATATCTCCGGGGCCTTATCGATCCTTTAGGGAACTGTCCCTGGCCGGGTCCGTGGACCCGGGCACACGGTGCCCACCTACTTTCGTAGGTGCTCCGGGATCGAGTGCTTCAACGGCCATCGCGGCTTCGCACTTTCTTTTTCGTTCCGCAGTCAGAGGCCGCAACCATTTATTCTTCCGCGACGAAGGACCAGTTGCGCGCTGCGGCGCTCTCAAAGCGCGACGCGCTGAGCGTCGAACAGCGCGTTGCCGCGGCGGACGCGCTGTTCAAAATTCCGCTCCATCTTGAAATTTCGCCGGGCACGATCGTGGCCGGATATTCCCCGATCAACAGCGAGATCGATCCGTTTCCGCTGATGCGCGCGCTTGAAGGCAAGGGTGCGGAGCTGGCACTGCCGGTCATCGTCAAGCGCGATCACGCGCTGATATTCCGGTCTTGGTCGCCGAACGAAGGTCTGGTGCGTGGCGCTTATGGAATTTTCCAGCCGTCGTCCGACTCGCCTGACGTCGATCCCGACATTGTGCTTGTGCCGCTTGCGGCCTTCGACCGCGCCGGCCATCGCATCGGCTATGGACGCGGCTACTACGACCGCACGCTCAAGCCGCTGCGCGCGATGAAGCGGATCACCGTCATTGGTGTCGGTTTTGCGGTGCAGGAAATCGATACCGTTCCCGCAGCAAACCACGACGAGCAGCTCGATTGTGTGCTAACGGA
>JAFKKP010000016.1 GCA_017305515.1 Hyphomicrobiales bacterium | reverse complement strand
CGCGGCTGCGACCGCATCGTGCCCGTCGACATTTATGTGCCGGGCTGCCCGCCGACAGCGGAGGCTCTGCTGTACGGCGTGCTGCTGTTGCAGAAGAAAATCCGGCGCACCGGAACGATTGAGCGGTGATGCGTCATGGATGATGCGAAGCTCGATGCTCTCGGACAGACGGTCGTTGGCGCGCTCGGTGCTGCGGCATCCGGTCACGACGTGTCGTTCGGTCAGCTCACGATCGGCATCGATATTTCCAAAGTCGTCGATGCCGCGAAAACCCTGCGCGACGATCCGCGCCTGCGTTTTGTGAATTTCACCGACGTGACGGCGGTGGATTATCCGGGCCGCGAGAACCGCTTCGACGTGGTCTATCACTTCATGTCGCCGACGCTGAACACGCGCATCCGTCTGCGCGGACAGGCGAGCGAAACCACTCAGGTGCCGTCGATCATCGACGTGTTTCCGGGCGCGGACTGGTTCGAGCGCGAGACTTACGATCTTTACGGTGTGATCTTTACCGGACATCCCGACATGCGCCGTCTGCTCACCGATTACGGTTTCGACGGCCATCCGCTGCGCAAGGATTTCCCGCTGACCGGTTTCGTCGAAGTTCGTTACGACGACCAGGAAAAGCGCGTGGTGTACGAGCCGGTGCGGCTCAATCAGGAATTTCGCAAGTTCGATTTCCTCTCGCCGTGGGAAGGTGCGGACTATCCGCTTCCCGGCGATGAGAAAGCCGCCGCTCCGCCGTCGCCGCCGAAAGCAGGTGTGTGATGAACGAACAGCCCGGTATGCGCAACTTCACGATCAATTTCGGCCCGCAGCATCCGGCGGCGCACGGCGTGCTGCGCCTTGTGCTCGAACTCGATGGTGAGGTTGTCGCGCGTGTCGATCCGCACATTGGTCTGCTTCATCGCGGCACCGAAAAGCTGATCGAACAGAAAACCTATCTTCAGGCGATTCCTTACTTTGACCGGCTCGATTACGTCGCGCCGATGAATCAGGAGCATGCCTTCTGCCTCGCCACCGAGAAGCTGCTCGGCATCGAAGTGCCGCGACGCGGGCAACTGATCCGCGTTCTGTATTGCGAGATCGGCCGTATTCTGTCCCATCTGCTCAACGTCACCACGTAGGCGATGGATGTCGGCGCGCTGACGCCGCCGCTGTGGGGCTTCGAGGAACGCGAAAAGCTGATGGTGTTCTACGAGCGCGCCTCCGGCTCGCGCATGCATGCCGCGTTCTTCCGCGTCGGCGGCGTGCATCAGGATCTGCCGACGAAACTGATCGACGACATTTACGATTGGTGCGATCCGTTCATCACGGTTGTGGACGATCTCGAAACGCTGCTGACCAACAACCGTATCTTCAAGCAGCGCAACGTCGACATCGGTGTGATCTCGCTCGAAGACGCGTGGAAGTGGGGCTTCTCCGGCGTGATGGTGCGCGGTTCGGGGGCGGCGTGGGATCTGCGCAAGGCGCAGCCTTATGAATGCTACGCCGAAATGGATTTCGACATTCCGATCGGCAAGAACGGCGACTGCTACGACCGCTACTGCATCCGCGTCGAGGAAATGCGCCAGTCGGTGCGCATCATGAAGCAGTGCATCGAGAAGCTGCGCGCACCGGACGGGCAGGGTCCGGTCGTCGTCGAGGACAACAAAATCACGCCGCCGCGCCGTGGCGAGATGAAGCGTTCGATGGAAGCCCTGATCCATCACTTCAAGCTCTACACCGAAGGCGTGCACGTTCCGGCCGGCGAAGTTTACGCAGCCGTCGAAGCGCCGAAGGGCGAGTTCGGCGTCTATCTCGTCGCCGATGGCACCAACAAGCCCTACAAGTGCAAGATCCGCGCGCCGGGCTTTGCGCATCTTCAGGCGATGGACTTCATGTGCAAAGGCCATCTGCTCGCGGACGTTTCCGCAATTCTCGGCTCCCTCGACATCGTGTTCGGCGAGGTGGACCGGTGATGGCGCAGCAGCCGATCATCTTCGACCGCGTGACCGGGGTGATGACGGGTGCAAATCCGTGGGAGCGCGTCATCGGGCTTGCGCTGATCGCAGGATCGAAGGTCGGCGCCTACATCTATCATCGCGGCTATAATGGCGCCGCCAACACGCTGAAGATGTTTCTGCCCGAGCGCGACATTAACGTCATGCTCAATGACGACGCGGCGTTTTCGTTTCCGTACGGCGATGGCTACTGGAGCAAATTGCTCAACCGCACATTCGCCTATGAGGACGAACTCGAACTGCTGCTGCTCGACTCGAAGGACGTGGATTACACGCTGCTCGATTGCGGCGCCAATTACGGCTACTGGTCGGTGATGGTGTCGAGCAAGCGGTTCGGTTCGCACAAGGCCATCGCCATCGAGCCGTCGTCGCTGAATTATCCGCGTCTCGCTCATAATGCGAAGATCAACGGCAATCGCTACGAGCCGATCAATGCAGCGATTGGGTCCGCGCGCGGCAAGGCGCGTCTGTCCGGCACCAAGCACGAGCAGTTCTCGATTGCAGGTGCGCCGGAAGCGGGCGGCGAGGAAGTCGATGTGATTGCGCTCGACAATCTGATCGACGACGGCAAGATCCCGGCGAAAGGCAAATATCTCATCAAGCTCGATGTCGAAGGCGTCGAGATCGAGGCGATGAAGGGTGGCCAGCGGCTGGCGCAGACGGATTCGGTTTTCATCTGCGAGGAACACGGCAACGACCCGACGCATGCGGTGACGCGCTACATTGTCGAGCAGACGCCGATGAAGGCGATCATCCACGATCCGGTCGCCGACAAGTTCGAGCCGGTCAACGACCTTGCGATCCTCGACCGTATCAAGGTCGCCTCGCATGTCGGTTATAATGTGTTCGGAACGTCGAGCGCGTTCTGGGAAGATCGGATTTACGGTTTGAACTCAGGCGCGGCTCGCCGCGCGATGAACAGTTGAGAGCGTTACGATGTCTGTCCGCCGACTGGCCCCGAAAGAATTGCAACCCGCGAGCTTTACGTTCAGCGCGGACAATCTGAAGTGGGCGCAAGCGCAGATCGAGAAATATCCGCCGGGCCGTCAGCAGTCGGCGGTGATCCCGATTTTGTGGCGCGTGCAGGAACAGCATCAGGGCTGGGTGTCGGAAGCAGCCATCCGCGCCGTGGCCGATCTGCTCGGCATGGCCTATATCCGCGTGCTCGAGATCGCGACCTTCTACACGATGTTCCAGCTTCAGCCGGTCGGCAAGAAGGCGCATGTGCAGGTCTGCGGCACCACGCCGTGCATGCTGCGCGGCGCGAACGATCTGATCGACATCTGCAAGCACCGCATCCACCACGATCAGTTCCATTTGTCGGACGACGGCGATTTCTCCTGGGAAGAAGTTGAGTGCGCCGGCACCTGCGTGAACGCGCCGATGGTGCAGATCTGGAGCGACACTTACGAAGACCTGACGCCCGACACGTTCAACAAGGTGCTCGACGGTTTTGCATCCGGCAATCCGCCGAAGCCCGGCCCGCAGAACGGACGGCAGTTCTCCGCGCCAGTCGGCGGACCGACCACGCTGAAAGGAGAGAAGGCATGAGCTTCGAACTCATCAAGCACATGGCGTTTCACGCCGTCTGCGCCGCCGTCTTCATCTTTTTTCTGAATTACTACATCCTGAAAACCGAGCTTCAGTCGGCGGTGTTCTGGGCCATCGGCTTCGGCGCGATGGCGGCCGGTCTTGCCTATCAGCAATCCAAGCGTTCGGGGTCCTGAGTCATCATGCTGAACGACAAGGATCGCATCTTCCGCAATCTCTACGGCCTCGAAGACTGGGGCCTCAAAGGCGCGCGCGCGCGCGGCGCATGGGACGGCACCAAGGCGATCATCGACAGGGGCCGCGACTGGATCGTTTCGGAGATGAAAACCTCCGGCCTGCGCGGACGCGGCGGCGCGGGATTTCCGACCGGCCTGAAATGGTCGTTCATGCCGAAGGACAATGCGGACGGACGGCCGAGCTATCTCGTCGTCAATGCCGACGAGTCCGAGCCCGGCACCTGCAAGGACCGCGAGATCATGCGGCACGATCCGCATCTGCTCGTCGAAGGCTGTCTCATTGCGGGCTGCGCGATGGGCGCGCATGTCGGATACATTTACGTGCGCGGCGAGTTCATTAGAGAACGAGAACGTCTGCAAGCCGCGATCGATCAGGCCTACGAAGCCAAACTGATCGGCAAGGGCAACGTCAACGGCTGGGATTTCGATCTCTACGTTCATCACGGCGCAGGCGCGTATATCTGCGGCGAGGAAACCGCGCTGCTCGAAAGTCTCGAAGGCAAGAAGGGCCAGCCGCGCCTCAAGCCGCCGTTCCCGGCCAATGTCGGTCTCTATGGCTGCCCGACGACGGTGAACAATGTCGAGTCGATTGCGGTTGCGCCGGACATTCTGCGGCGCGGCGCATCGTGGTTCGCGGGCATTGGCCGCCCGAACAATGTCGGCACCAAGCTGTTTTGCATTTCAGGTCACGTCGAGAAACCCTGCAACGTCGAAGAAGCGATGGGCATTCCGTTCCGCGAACTGATCGACAAGCATTGCGGCGGCATTCGCGGCGGCTGGGACAATCTCAAGGCCGTGATCCCCGGCGGCTCGTCGGTGCGCATGGTGCCGGCGGATCAGATCATCGACACGCCGATGGATTTCGACTCGCTGTCGAAACTCAAATCAGGCCTCGGCACCGCCGCCGTGATCGTGATGGACAAATCCACCGACATCGTCCGCGCCATCGCGCGCATTTCCTATTTCTACAAGCATGAGAGCTGCGGCCAGTGCACGCCGTGCCGCGAGGGCACCGGCTGGATGTGGCGCGTGCTGACGCGCATGGCCGAGGGCCGCGCCCACAAGCGCGAGATCGACATGCTGCTTGAAGTCACCAAGCAGATCGAGGGTCACACGATCTGCGCGCTCGGCGACGCGGCGGCATGGCCGATTCAGGGTTTGATCGCGCATTTCCGTCCCGAGATTGAAGCGCGGATCGACGAATATTCGCGCAAGGCCGACATCGACGACATCGGCGTGCGCGATCCCGTCAACATGGTTGCGGCGGAGTGATGGGCAATGGCGCGTCCGGCCGCATTCTGGCAGAAGTTCGGAACGCTCGCGCAGATGGCGCAGGCGAGCGTTGCGCTGCTCGGATTCGTCGCCGTTCTGTTTCAGATCAACGAAATCCGCTCCAACAGCCGCGAGGCGGGCGCGCGTCAGGTCTATCTCGGCTACACGGATCTCGCGTTCAAGAATCCGCAATTCTCCGCGCCGGACTACGACACGATCAGAACGCAGCCGAAGAACGCGCAGGTTCAGTACGAGAGCTTCGTCTCGTATTTTCTCTATTCCTGCGAGGAAGCCATCGCCGCGTTCAGGGACAAGCGCGAATGGCAGGCCTCGTGCGATCACGATCTGAAAGCGCATCTGCCGTTCCTCTGCGACAAGAACGCGGCCGACCCGACCTATCTGGCGACCTACGCGAACTCGACGCAGCGATGGATCGAAACATCGATGACGCAGGCCGGCGTGACGCCGCCGGATTGCAAGCTGAGAAAGTCTTGAGGCAATGAGCAAGATTCTCATCGACGGAAAAGAGTTCGATCTGCCGGCGGAATACACGCTGTTGCAGGCGTGCGAAGCTGCGGGCGCAGAAATTCCGCGCTTCTGCTATCACGAGCGGCTGTCGATCGCGGGCAACTGCCGGATGTGCCTTGTTGAAGTTGCAGGCTCGCCGAAGCCGGTCGCCAGCTGCGCGTGGAACGTGCGCGATTGCCGTCCGGGCCCGAACGGCGAACTGCCGTCGGTGAAAACCAAGACGCCGATGGTGAAGAAGGCGCGCGAAGGCGTGATGGAATTCCTGCTGATCAATCATCCGCTCGATTGCCCGATCTGCGATCAGGGCGGCGAATGCGATCTTCAGGACCAGGCGATGGGTTACGGCGTCGACACGTCGCGCTTTGCCGAAAACAAGCGCGCGGTCGAGGACAAATATCTCGGCGCTCTCGTCAAGACGTCGATGAACCGCTGCATCCAGTGCACGCGCTGCGTCCGCTTCGCGGCGGAAGTCTGCGGCGTGCCTGAAATGGGACTCACCGGTCGCGGCGAGGATGTCGAGATCACGACGTACTTAGAGAGTGCACTCACATCCGAATTGCAAGGCAACCTCGTGGACATTTGCCCTGTGGGCGCGCTGACCTCGAAGCCCTATGCGTTCGCGGCGCGGCCGTGGGAATTGCAGAAGACGCAATCCATCGACGTGATGGATGCGGTCGGCTCCGCCATCCGTATCGATACGCGCGGCCGCGAGGTGATGCGAATTCTGCCGCGCATTAATGAAGACGTGAACGAGGAATGGATTTCGGACAAGACGCGTCATGTCGTCGATGGCCTTCGCGCGCAACGTCTGGATCGTCCGTTCATCCGCGAGGGTGGCAAGCTGCGCGCCGCGTCATGGAGTGAAGCCTTCGCCGCGATTGCCGCAAAACTTAATCGCATCGACGGCAAGCGCATCGGCGCGATCACGGGCGATCTTGCAGCCGTCGAGGAAATGTTCGCGCTCAAGCAGTTGATGGCGAGCTTCGGCTCGGCGAATGTCGCGACCCAATATGGCGGCTTCGACGCCAAGGCTGGCCGCGCGTCTTATATCTTCAATCCAACAATCGCAGGCATCGAGCAGGCCGATGCGCTTCTGATTGTCGGATCGAATCCTCGCAAGGAAGCTGCCGTTCTCAACGCGCGCATCCGCAAACGCTGGCGCACGGGTGCGCTGAAGATCGGCGTGGTCGGCGAGAAGGCCGATCTCACCTATGGCTATGACCACATCGGTGCGGGCATGGAATCGCTCGGCGATATTGCGTCGGGCAAACATTCGTTCGCGAAAATTCTGAAGGACGCCAAGAACCCGATCGTTCTTGTCGGCGCGTCGTCGCCATCGGCGTTTGCCGCCGCCGCGAAACTGGCTGCCGACATCGGCGCCATCAAGGACAGCTGGAACGGCTTCGGCGTGCTGCACAGCGCCGCTTCGCAGGTCGGCGCGCTCGACATCGGCTTCGTGCCGGGCGAAGGCGGCATGAACGCGCAGCAGATGCTCGCGTTCGGCACACTCGACGTTCTGTTTTCGCTCGGCGCGGATGAAGTAAAATATCCGGACGGCACCTTCGTCGTTTATATCGGCACGCATGGCGACCGTGGCGCGCACCGTGCCGATGTCATTCTTCCGGGTGCGGCGTATACCGAGAAGTCCGGCATTTTCGTCAACACCGAAGGCCGCGTGCAGATCGCCGATCGCGCGAATTTCCCGCCGGGCGATGCGCGCGAAGACTGGGCCATTCTGCGTGCGCTCTCCGAGGCGTTGACGAAGAAACTGCCGTATGACTCGCAGGCGCAATTGCGTCAGGCCATCTTCAAGGCGGTGCCGCATCTGTTGCGCGTCGATCAGATCGAACGCGGCGACTCAGGCGCGATCAAGGCGCTGGCGTCTTCGAGCGCGGCGGATAAAGCGCCGTTCAAGTCCGCCGTTGAAGACTATTATCTCACCAACCCGATTGCGCGCGCCTCCGCCGTGATGGCCGAGTGCTCGCGTCTTGCGTCGGGCCAAGCGTTGAACGCGGCGGAGTAAGATGATGGCCGAATTCTTCGCAAGCGATCTTTGGACCGGCACGCTGTGGCCACTCATTATTGTAGTGGCGCAGAGTGTGCTGCTGCTTGTCATTCTGCTGATCGGCATCGCCTACATCATTTTGGCGGATCGCAAGATCTGGGCGGCGGTGCAAATCCGTCGCGGCCCGAACGTGGTCGGCCCGTGGGGATTGCTGCAATCGTTTGCCGATCTTCTGAAGTTCGTGCTGAAAGAACCGACGATCCC
>JAFKKP010000015.1 GCA_017305515.1 Hyphomicrobiales bacterium | reverse complement strand
GACGATATGGATGGCCTGCGCAAAGTGCCTGACAACGTGCCGAATAAGGACATCATCGAGCCGCATCTGGGTAAGCCGTTGACGCAGGTGCCGGACCCATTCGGCACGCATCCGAGTTTCGGCGAGCACAACAATGCTCGTCTTCGCGCGTTTCTCGACGCGTTCGGCTTCGAGTATGAATTCGCAAGCTCGACGCAATACTATAAGTCCGGCCGCTTTGACGCGACTTTGCTCAAGGTGTTGCAGAATATCGAGAAGGTGATGGCGATCATGCTGCCGTCACTGCGTGAGGAACGCGCGGCGAGCTATTCGCCGTTTCTTCCGATCTCGCCGCGCACTGGCGTCGTTCTGCAGGTTCCGATCGTCGAGCACGACGCGACGGCCGGAACCGTGTCCTACGACGATCCCGACACCAAGGAGCGCGTCACCGTTCCTGTCACAGGCGGACACTGCAAGCTGCAATGGAAGCCGGACTGGGCGATGCGTTGGGTTGCGCTCGGTGTGGATTATGAGATGGCCGGCAAGGATCTGATCGATTCCGTAAAGTTGTCGGGCAAAATCTGCTCGGCGCTCGGCGGAACGCCGCCGGAAGGTTTCAACTACGAGCTGTTTCTCGACGACAAGGGCCAGAAGATTTCCAAGTCGAAGGGCAACGGCCTGACCATCGACGAATGGCTGCGCTATGCATCCCCGGAATCGCTGTCGCTCTTTATGTATCGCGAGCCCAAGGCCGCGAAGCGTTTGCATTTCGACGTCATCCCGCGCAATGTCGACGAGTATCAGCAGTTTCTCGATGGATATGCGCGTCAGGACGGCAAGCAGCGGCTGAGCAATCCGGTTTGGCACATTCACGCTGGGCATCCGCAACCGGCGGATATGCCGGTGACGTTCCAGCTGCTGTTGACGCTGGTGTCGTCATCGAATGCCGAGAACGCCGAGACGCTATGGGGCTTCATCGGCCGTTATCGTCCCGGCGTCACGCCAAAGACCCATCCGAAGCTCGATGCGCTGGTCGGTTATGCGATCAACTACTATCGCGACTTTGTGGCACCGACGAAAAAATTCCGCGAGGCAACCGACAGCGAACGTGCCGCGTTGACTGATTTGCGAAATGCGCTTGCAAAGTTACCGCCGGAAGCATCTGCCGAAGACATCCAGAACGTCGTCTATGAAATCGGCCGCCGCGAACCGTTCCTCGACACGGTGAAGAAGGGCAAGGATGGCCGGCCGGGCGTTTCGCTCGACTGGTTCAACATGCTCTATCAGGTGCTGCTCGGTCAGGAGAAAGGCCCGCGCTTCGGATCGTTCGTCGCGGTCTACGGCGTGACCAATACGATTGCGATGATCGACGCCGCGCTCAAGCGCGCGGCCTAGTCGCCCGATCTACTGACTCGCCCAGACGATACGTGCAATCCACTCGACATCCTTGGCGTCGAGCGTCCGATCCCTGTGGCTCGGATTGAGCGAGGCGAGTTCCACGACTTTCTGGGTCCGGCGGCGCAGTTCCTTGACCGTGACTTCGCCGCTCGTTGTTTTCACCACCACGCGGTCGCCCTTGCGGATCGGCGCGGAGGGAGAGACCACAATCACGTCGCCATTGCGGTAGGCAGGCTTCATCGAATCGCCCGAAATTTTCAGAGCGTAAGCGTGCTCGTCTTTCACCGACGGAAGGCCGACCTCGTCCCAGCCTTTGCCGACCGGAAAACCGCCATCGTCGAAATAGCCGCCGGCACCAGCTTCAGCGAAGCCGATCAGCGGCACCGATTGAACGGCGCGTGCCGTGTCTTCGATGAACTGGACAAACATATCGACCGACGTGCCGGTCGCTGCCAGCGCCTTGGCGACGGATTCCGTCGATGGCCAGCGTTCGCGGCCGTCGCTGGTGATGCGTTTGGATTTATTGAAGGTCGTCGGATCGAGGCCCGCCTTCTTGGCCAGCGCGGACGGTGAAAGGTCCGCGCGGGCTGCGAGGCGATCGAGCGCCGTCCAGATTTGATCGTGAGTGAGCATGTTTAAGCCGGAGTGGGTGCCTGGCCGACCGGACCGGGGCGCTAATCTATAGGAATTATTACCTCGAATCGGGCGCGGCTGCAATTGGCCGCAATAGCGTTGCCGCACTTGAAGTGCATCCTGCGCGCCGATACGGTCGCGGCGCAATCGGGTTGCAACCCGAAAATCCGATACATTTCAAGGACAAGCCGACGCCGAATGCCCGCAGCAACGATCTACAAAATCTGTCCCGCTTCGGCATGGCGGGATGCCTAGCGGCAGGGGGTCTATCGCGGCAGCGCCGACGATCGGCGCGATGGCTTTATTCATTTTTCGACGGCGGCGCAGGTCGAGGGGACGCTTGTCAGACATTTTTCGGGGCAGGCGGGACTGTTTCTGATCGCCATCGATGCCGATGTACTCGGCGATGCCTTGAAGTGGGAGCCATCGCGCGGAGGCGACCTGTTTCCGCATCTTTACGGCGATCTCGATATAGGGGCGGCTAAAGACGTATTCGCGTTGCGAAACCGCGCAGACGGATCGCATGTTGTACCGGAGCTGGTGCCGTGATCCGCGCATTCGACGCACTCACTTTGCCGCTGTTGAGACGGCTCGATCCTGAGGACGCGCATCGTCTTGCGATCGGCGGGCTGCGAATGCTGCCGCCGTCGAAAGCGCGTCCGGACAATCCGAAACTCGCGACACGCGCTTTCGGTTTGAATTTCCCAAACCCGATTGGAATGGCGGCGGGTTTCGACAAAAACGCCGAAGCGCCGGATGCGTTGCTCCGGCTCGGCTTCGGGTTTGTCGAGATCGGATCGGTGACACCGAAACCGCAGGACGGCAATCCGCGTCCGCGATTATTCCGGCTGGAGGAGGATTCCGGCGTCATCAATCGCATGGGTTTCAACAATGACGGAGCCGAAGCCGTGCTGCGGCGGCTGGCCGCGCGCGCGCGCCTCGGCGGCATCGTCGGCGTCAACATCGGAGCCAACAAGGATTCGACGGATCGCACTGCGGATTATGTGCGCTTGATCGAACTGTTCGCGCCGGTCGCGAGCTATTTTACGGTCAACGTATCGTCACCTAACACGCCCGGACTGCGCAATCTGCAACAGGCCGCCGCCCTCGACGATTTGCTGGCACGCGTTGTCGACGCGCGCGAACGCGTTCGCAAGCATGCGGGTGAATCGCCTTTGCTCCTGAAGATCGCACCGGATTTGACGTTGCCGGAGCTTGACGACGTGGTTCACATCGCACGCTCACGACGTGTCGATGGCATGATCGTCGGCAACACCACGGTATCGCGGCCCGATACCCTGCGCGACAAGGTTCGCGCCAAGGAAGCCGGCGGATTATCCGGCCGTCCGCTTTTGCGGTTATCGACGCGCATGGTCGCGGAAACCTATGTGAGATGCGAAGGCGCGTTTCCGCTCATCGGCGTCGGCGGCATCGATAGCGGCGGGGCGGCGCTGATGAAAATCCGTGCCGGCGCTACTTTGATCCAGCTTTATTCGTCGCTGATCTATAAGGGGCTCGGCCTCGTCGACAGCATCAAGACCGATCTGCTCTCGACGCTGCGCCGGACCGGCCGCGACTCGTTGTCCGAAATCGTTGGCGCGGATGCGGCGACGATCACGGCGGAGCCTTGGCCAGCCTAAGACTTGGCCAGCCTAAGTCTTGGCCCGTCTAAGACTTAGCGGCGCGGCGGTTGCTGGGTGTGAAATAGCCGCGAGATCAGCCAGATCGGCACGACAATCACCGCACCGAGCAGGAAGTAACTCCACAGCCCATTGATGAAATCGAAGCCGAGATTGTAGATCCAGTCGAACAGCCGGCGGATGCTGTAGAGAATATTCCACGGATCGAAGCCGATCGCTGCAAGCACAACGCCGACAAGCACCGACAACAGCACCAGCCGCACAAATACGGCCAATGGCGAACCGCCGAGAAAGCGCGACAGGTTGTCGTCTTTGGCTGGCAATTCTCTCACGTCGTCCGGCATCGGTGGTCTCCAAAGTGGCTGCGTGCTTCGCACGATAGCACGCACATGGGGAACCGTCTCGTCGGCGTCAATGGCTATCGGCAGGTTCGAGCGACGGTTTTGCGCTGCCGGAGATTAACATTCGTTCAAGTATCGCTAGCCGGCAGGCTGGGACTGAGTTCAATGTGCCTTGTCGGCCCGTCTTGAATATAACTGCCATCGCGCGCCGTTGCTGTCTGGCGCGTCACGTTGGGGATGCCCTCGCTCTTATGGCCATTACCTTGTTCCTCTCGTCCGGAAACCTGATCGCCGATCGCCGCTACGATTTCGGGCGCGATTTGCAGTTGCGCGGCGATCTGAACGGCGCAGCGGACCTGATGACGCAGGCGGCGGAACTCGAACCGAATTTTGCGTCCGCGTGGTTCTCGCTTGGCGACCTTCGCGAGCAGCTTGGCGAGCGCGATGCGGCGATCATTGCCTATCGCCGTGCTCGCGATGCCGATCCGGATGATCGCCACGGTGCGAAGCTGCGCTTGATGCGGCTTGGCGAAGGAACACTCTCCGAAATGCCGCCGGGCTATGTGCGCGCGCTGTTCGATCAATATGCGCCGAAGTTCGAGAAGACGCTGCTCAGCGATCTCGACTATTGCGGCCCGGAAATTTTGCTGAAGGCGGTGCTTGTCGCACGGCACGCCGCGAAACGTCCGGCTCATTTCAAACGCGCGCTCGATCTGGGATGCGGCACGGGATTGGCTGCGCGGCAGTTCGCATCGCTGGCAGATGAGTTCATCGGCATCGATCTGTCCGCGGGCATGATCGGCCGCGCGCGGGCGACGGGTCTCTACGCCCGGCTCGATGTTGCCGACATGTTGAAGGGTTTGCGCGCTGAGCCTGCGGACAGCACAGATCTGATACTAGCGGCCGACGCGGTTGTTTATGTCGGCGATCTTGCGCCGCTGATGGCCGAGGCCGCGCGCGTGCTGAAGGCTCACGGGCTCGTCGCGTTCACGGTGGAGACTCACGATGGCGAAGGTTTTATTCTCGGGCCGTCGCTGCGCTATGCCCATAGCGCGGAATATCTCCGTAAAACCATTTCTGCCGCTAAGCTGAAAGATTGCGCCATCGCTCCAGCATCGACGCGCATCGAGGCTGGCGATCCTGTGCCCGGTCTCGTCGTTACAGCAACGAAGTAAGAAGAATCAGTATTTCGCGGCGACCGGCGCGTCGAACCGGTAGTTCACGCCGGTACGGAACAGATGGTTCTGCTCGTTGGTCGTCAGCGTGTGCGGAACGCCGTTGAGGACGTAATTGTCCGAGCTGTTGCCGAGATCGATGTAGAGATACTCGGTCTTCACCGTCCAGCGTCCCGGCGTGAACCAGTCGAACATTTCGAGCGGCGTTTCGATGCCGGCGCCGGCCGCATAACCTGCGCGCACGTTATCGACTGTCGCAGTGCCGTTGACGCCAACCGCGACGATGTTTTCTGTGACACGCGTTCTCACACCGCCATAGGCAAGGCCGCCGGTCGCATAGAACAGTGTTGGGCCGACGCCATAGCCGACACGTCCGCGCGCGGTTCCGAACCATTCGAGCCGCTGACGGAAATTGGCAATGCTCACTGCCGTACAAGTCTCAAGGCAACTGCGATCCGTGATCTGCCGCGATCCCTGCATGTCGCCTTCGAGGCCGTACACCCAGTTGCCGCTTTGCCAGTTGTAACCGGCTTGCAGACCGCCGATGAAGCCGCGCGGCGCGAGGTCGAGACTGTTGTTGAGACCGGCGCCGACAACGCTATGAACCGTCTCGTCGCGCGCGATACCCGATCCGCCATTGCCGCCCGCATAAAATCCGCGCCAATCTGCAGCTGGCATTGCTGCATAAATCGCGCTCGGACCGCCGATGCGATAGTTCACGCCGGCGCGGAAGACATTTTCGCGCACTTCCGTGTTCAGAACATGCGGCGTGCCGCCGAGGACGAAACCGTCCGCTGTGCTGCCGAGATCGACGTAAAGATATTCGATCTTCGCGGTCCAGTTGCCGCCGATAGCAGCTTCAAGACCGCTGCCGAGCACGTAGCCCGTCCTAGTGCGATTGAAAGCAACGCTGCCTGCCGGCACACCGCCGAGAACTTCGGCGTCGCTGGTGCGCACGCCGCCATAGGCGAAGCCGCCTGTGAAATAGTTCAGGATCGGTCCCGTGGCGTAGCCGACGCGCCCGCGCACCGTTCCGAACCACGACACATCCTGACTGACAGTGGCGCTGTTGACGCCGTTGCAGGTGAGAATGCAGTTGGTGTGCTTCTCGTTGCCGATGCCCTGGATGTCCGCTTCTGCGCCGACGACCCAGTTGCCGAACTGATAATTGTATCCGGCCTGTGCGCCGCCGAGCGCGCCGGCGGAGGCGAGATTGAATGTCTCGGCGGACGGAAATCCGGGAATGTTCAGTGCGGAGTTGCCTTCTCCGCCGACCGCAACGCCGACGTTCACGCCGACATAGCCGCCGGTCCAGTCGAGCACGGCTGCGGGTACGGGCGCCTTGGTGTAGACGCGCGCCGGCAAATCGGCTGCCCACGCGACATCGGCACCGCCGGCAGACGCCGCAGCGATCATGAGGATTTTCAGGAGCTTTCGGGAATCCCGCATTGCGTCAAATACCTAGCGGCTTTGAAGGCGGACGTCTGTGGCGGCCCGGTCACACCTGAGCCAAATTGCCGCAGATCGGTCGCCAACTCGACGAAAAATCGCGATTTTTTCACACCCTCGACCGCGCGGGTGCGACGGCTTACTTGTCTTCCGTGGATGCTCCGAATCCGTCTCAAAAGCTGTTGCCGGATGTTTTTTTGCGCTGGTTCGCCACGCGCGGCTGGTCTCCGCGCGCGCATCAATATGCCCTGCTCGAAAATTCCCGTGAGAATCGCTCCGCGCTGCTGATTGCGCCGACCGGCGCGGGGAAGACGCTGGCCGGGTTTCTGCCCACGCTGGTGGAATTGAGCGGACGGGGCAGTTCATCAACGGCGAACACGGCTTCAACCGGGCGCGGCGTGACGCGCAGCAGCGGCCTTCACACGCTTTATATATCGCCGCTCAAGGCGCTCGCGGTCGACATCGCGCGAAATCTGGAGCGGCCGATCGCGGACATGAAGCTGCCGATACGTGTCGAGACGCGAACAGGCGACACGCCGGTATCGCGGCGGCAGCGGCAGCGCAAATATCCGCCGGACATTCTCTTGACGACGCCGGAGCAACTTGCGTTGCTGCTGTCATCCGACGACGCACCGTATCTGTTTTCATCGCTCAAGCGAATCGTACTCGACGAACTGCATGCGCTGGTGACGTCGAAGCGCGGCGATCTTCTTTCGCTTGGCCTCGCGCGGCTCTGGCAACTCGCGCCGCACGTCACGACGACGGGCCTGTCTGCGACGGTCGCGTTCCCCGACGATCTGCGGCGCTATCTCGTTCCGCAAAAGACTGACACTGAAAATCTCGCGGACCTCGTGGTCGCAGACGCAGGCGCTGCTCCCATCGTCGAAATGCTGGATACGAAAGAGCGGCTGCCCTGGGCGGGACACATGGCGCGACATGCGCTCGGCGAAATCTACGATCTCATCGGCAAGAACAAGACTTCGCTGATTTTCGTCAACACGCGTGCGCAGGCCGAGATGCTGTTTCAGGATCTGTGGCGCATGAACGACGACAATCTCGCTATCGCGCTTCATCACGGCTCGCTCGATGTCGGCCAGCGCCGCAAGGTCGAGGATGCAATGGCGGCCGGAAAATTGCGCGGCGTGGTGTGTACGTCGTCGCTCGATCTCGGTATCGACTGGGGCGACATCGATCTCGTCATCACTGTCGGCGCGCCGAAAGGCGCATCGCGGCTCATGCAGCGGAT
>JAFKKP010000300.1 GCA_017305515.1 Hyphomicrobiales bacterium | reverse complement strand
GACAGCGCCATCGCGGCAGCACCGAGCATCGGCGATAGCAGAATTCCGAATATGGGATAGAGCACGCCGGCCGCAATCGGCACACCGGCGGCATTGTAGATGAAGGCAAACATCAGATTCTGACGGCTGTTGCGCATGGTCGCACGCGACAATGCGCTTGCTTCAACGAGTCCGTTGAGATCGCCGCGCAAAAGCGTGATGCCCGCGCTCTCGATCGCGACATCCGTTCCGGTTCCCATTGCGATGCCGACGTCGGCGGCAGCCAACGCAGGTGCGTCGTTGATGCCATCGCCGACCATCGCCACGCACCGGCCCTGTGCACGCAGTCTCGACACCACGTCACTCTTTCGCTCCGGCAACACACCTGCCTCGACCTCGCCGATACCGAGCGTTTTCGCGACTGCCTGCGCGGTGGCGGCGTTGTCGCCGGTCAGCATCACGATACGCAGACCGCGCGCGCGCAGTTTGTCGAGCGCCGGACGCGCACTCGATTTTACCGGATCGGCAATCGCAATCACGCCGACCGCGCGACCGCCGGCCGCAACATAGATCGCCGTCGCGCCCCGGCGGCGTTGGGTGTCCGCTTCGGACTCCAATGCGGCGATGTCGATATTCAATTCCTGCATCAGCACATCGTTGCCGATCGCAATCTTGCGGCCATCGACTGTCCCAGTTGCGCCCTTGCCGACAGGCGACGCGAAATCGCGGGCATCGCCGAGTTTGAGATCGCGTTCTTTCGCCGCGTTCAGGATCGCATAGGCGAGCGGATGCTCGCTGCCGCGCTCGACGCTCGCAGCAAGATGCAACACGTCGTTTTCGCTCGTATCCTTTGCAAAGACCGAAACAACTTTCGGTCTGCCTTCGGTGAGCGTGCCGGTTTTGTCGATCACAAGCGTATCGACGCGCTCCATGCGTTCCAGCGCCTCGGCATCGCGGATCAGAATGCCGCTGCGTGCACCGCGTCCGACGCCAACCATGATCGACATCGGTGTCGCAAGTCCGAGCGCGCAGGGACACGCGATGATGAGAACGGTGACGGCCGCGACGAGCGCGTAGCTCAAGCGCGGCTGCGGCCCGAAGATTGCCCACGCCGCAAATGCGGCAAGCGCCGCCGCGATGACAGCGGGCACGAACCATCCCGCGACCTGATCGGCAAGCCTCTGCACCGGCGCGCGCGAGCGTTGTGCGCGCGCGACGAGATCGACGATACGCGCCAGCATGGTGTCGCGGCCGATCTTTTCGGCACGCATCACCAGGCCGCCGCTCTGGTTGACGGAGCCTGCAATGAGCCGCGCAGCGACAGTCTTTGCGACCGGCATCGATTCGCCGGTGACGAGAGATTCATCAACGAGCGACGAGCCTTCGATCACGACGCCATCGACGGGGATCTTCTCGCCGGGCCGCACGCGGAGCAGATCGCCCACGGCAATGGATTCGATCGAAACATCCTCGTCGCCGTTGTCGCCGATGCGCCGTGCGGTCTTCGGAGCAAGACCGAGCAGCGCACGGATCGCGCCGGACGTGTTGGCACGCGCGCGCAATTCGAGTACTTGTCCCAAAAGCACAAGCACTGTGATGACGGCAGCCGCCTCGAAGTAGACAGCGACCGCGCCATGATGATCGCGAAACGCGTCGGGGAAAATCTGCGGCGCAAATGTAGCGACGACACTGTAGACATAGGCAACGCCCGTTCCCATCGCGATCAGCGTGAACATGTTGAGATGGCGCGTGAGCAGCGAGTTCCACCCGCGCACGAAGAACGGCCATCCGCCCCACAGCACGACGGGCGTCGCCAGTGCGAACGATATCCAGTTTGCGGTTTGTGGGGACAGCATCCGCAGGCCGAAAACGTGCGACGACATTTCGAGGACGAAAACCGGCAACGTCGGCGTGAACGAAATCCAGAACCGCCGCGTCATATCGATCAGTTCGGGATCGGGCTTGTCGTCGAGCGAGATGATTTCCGGCTCCAGCGCCATGCCGCATTTCGGGCAGCTTCCCGGCCCGACCTGACGCACTTCAGGATGCATCGGGCAGGTGTAGATCGTGCCTTCCGGCACGTTCTCGTTATGCGTATGCGCGTGGTCGTGCTTCGGCGCGAGAAATTTCTCCGGCTCGGCCTCAAACCGCGCCATGCAGCGATCCGAACAGAAAAAATAGTCAGTGCCCTTGTAGGTGAAGCACCGCTTCGACGTTCGCGGATCGACCTTCATTCCGCAGACCGGGTCGAGAACCCCCACGCCGGAATCTTCTGTCGAATGATCGTGCGCCATGACATCTCACCGCTTGAACAATATACCCTATGGGGGTATATAAGAGTTCATGCGAAAGGAAATCAAGGCATCCTGTCTCAAAAGGCTCAAGCGCGTCGAAGGTCAGGTGCGCGGCCTCGCCGGCATGGTCGAGGACGACCGCTACTGCATCGATATCGTCACGCAGATTTCCGCAGCCCGCGCCGCACTTCGCCGGGTCGAGGAAGAAATCTTGCGCGACCATGTCGCGCACTGCGTCGAGCATGCGATTGCGTCGGGCGATCGCGCCGATCAGCGGCGCAAGATTGCGGAATTGATGGATGTGGTCAGCCGCGCGGAACGGTGAAAACGGCTCAGATTTTGAGGAGTGGTACAGTTGGGTGGGATCGAACCACCGACCTCCGGATCCACAATCCGGCGCTCTAACCAGCTGAGCTACAACTGCACATTCGCGAGGAAATGCGCGAACAACGCCCGCGATTTCGCGGGAAACTAGGTGCAACGCCCGGCTTTGGCAAGACCGCGAAAGTGCGAGAAAAAGCCCGGACCTGGGGTCCGGGCCTTGTAGAATTTCAGGCTCTAAATACGCAGATCAGGCGCTGAGCTTGAAGGTCTTGGCGGCGTTGGCCTTGATCGGCTCGACTGTCTCGGTCGCAACCTTCTGAGCGAACTCGGCAAGATCCTTCGACTGCGCGGTGAGCGCCTCGTACTGCGCGCGCGCATGTGCGTTCACGAGTTCGAATGCTTCCGGCAGCGACTTCACACCGATCAGCAACTGGGCGAAACCGAACGCCGACTCGGTGTTGATCTTGGCAATGTCGAGGAGCTTCGTGGTGTAGTCGTGAGCGCCCTTGGAGGCGGTGGTGTAGGCCGCTTCGAGAGCGCCGTTATTGCTTTCGGCGGCTTCCTTGAGCTTCTGATAGCCGTCACGAGCGGTCGAAACGCCCTTCTCTGCGAAGGCGCGGACCTGCTCGGGAAGCTGGAATGGAACGACGGTGGAAAACGGATCGGTTGCACTCATGTGAAACATCCTTTTGGGTTTTGACCCATCAGGATCGGCATATGGCCGTCGCGGCGGGTCCGTTCGATCGCCGGCTGGCGCTCGATTGACCCGACTATAGCCCGGCATTGGTGCATTGCAATAAAATATTGCAATGCACTATTGCATGGCGGATGAGGCGGCGTTGCAGCCGAAGGCGTCAGGCCTTGGGCTTGGCAACGTCCATCGCGGCCTTGGTGACGGTCTGGCCCATCTCGCTCGCCTGTTCGGCCAATGCCTTCATCTGGGCCTGAACATACTCGGTGTGGAGGCGCATGACTTCGGACAAATCCTTGGCGTGGATTAGCGACTGGGCATAGGCGAGCGACGCCTGCACGTTCTTCTCGGCATAGGAAATCGCCTTGGAACTGATGTCCTTGGCGCTGGCGCGGGCGGTTTCTCCGCGTCCGCTAAGCGATGCGGCGGTCTGCTGCGCGCTGCCGATGAAATTGTCGAACGCCTTGCGGGCCTGCTCGAAGCTCGCTTCCGCCATCGAACGCATTTCTTTGGGAATTTCAAACCGATCGCCGTCTGCCATGTGCCTCACTCCTGTTGAATTCAACGAACCTCGTGCCGGCCCTCGTTCCGCGTGTTCCGCCACAATTACCGGAAACCTGTCTCGCGCATATGACGCAGCGCAAAGACGCCTCTCCTGCAGCCTATCGTGATCCTTTGAATTTGTTTTGCAACACCTCAACTCGCGATGCGGCATTAAGGTTCATCGAGCGACCGGTCCGATTAAGGTTATCTCGGATTTCACCGGGATGCCCGATGCGGTGCCGTGGACCTGCCCTCAGCCAGGCCATACTAATGATTTGTTAAGCCTATCCGCTCCCGTGAAATGCCGGTTTCTGGTGTCATGGGAAGGATGGCATCCATGAGCAGCCGGCGATGAGCGAAACGAATTTCATGCTGCAAGGTATCCGCGATCCGCGACTAGCGGTTTACGCGACCGGCAGCACGCCTGCGTGGTTGTGGTCATCCGACGGCAGCCGGGTTCTGTGGTGCAATCCTGTTGGCCTGCGCGTGTTCGGCATGGCGAACGCCGATGCGCTTGCGGCCAAATCGTTCAGTCCAGCAGATCCGCTTCGCCGTCAGGTCATGCAGCTCGCCACGCGATTGCCCGAAAACGGCGCGGTGCGGCTGGAAAAGCTGCGCGGCTTCGGTGCTGCCCTCGGACAGTTACAAACTTGCGCCTGCACGCGCGTGCCGTTGCCGGATGGCACGACGGCAATTCTCGTCGCCGCAGCCGATCATGTCGCGCGGCCGATGCCGCTTGCGGAACGGATTGGCGCTTTGCTCGATAGCATCACATCTCCGGCGCTTGCCTTCACGCCGGATGGTGCGCTCGCCGCCGCCAACGATGCGGCAAAAAAGATCTCGGCGTATCTCGATCATCTTTCCGGCGATCAGCTCGATACGGTATTGCGCGATGGCGAAGCAAAACTCGTGACCGATTTCGGCAACGGCACGCTTCATCGCGCAGGCGCCGGTCACGATACGGTGCTCGTGGCGTTGCTCGACAAAGTGAAAATCCCCGAGCGAGCGTCCGCACCGCTTCCTATGGTAGAAGCCGCGGCAATTGAAGCAACGCCTGCGGCTGACGCGATACAGGCGACAAGCGAATTGCTGCCGACGGATGTTCTCGAATCGGTATTTGAAGACGACGCAGAATTGCAGACGTCACTTCCGCCGGAAGAAATCGACATGCCGCAGCCGCCTCAACACGTCCAGGACGTTTCAGAAACGATTGCGCCCGAGCCGCCGACGGTGACTGAACCGGTGCGCGAAACAAACCACGTTTCGGCAACGCTGGCCGAGATGGACGGCCCGCATCTGACGACGCGGCGTCACCCGCTGCGCTTCATGTGGCAGATGGACGAAGACAGCCGCTTCTCGCTGGGTTCAGACGAATTCTCGCGCCTGATCGGCTCGCGCACAGCCGCTGCCTTCGGCCGCCTGTGGAACGAAATTGCAAGCGCACTCAAGATCGACCCTGAAGGAAAGGTCGCAGCCGCGGTCGCCACGCGCGGCACATGGAGCGGCATCGTCGTCGACTGGCCTGCCGACGGGTCCGGCGCGCGGCTTCCCGTCGAACTGTCAGGGCTTCCGGTATTCGACCGCGAACGCAATTTCATCGGCTATCGCGGCTTCGGCGTTTGCCGCGATCTGGAAGGTCTCGCTCGCCTCGCCGCACAACGTCGCGACGAAGTGTTGTATTCGGGCTCAACCCCAACCTCATCCGCACCCGCTGTTCAAGAATCCGTAACGGCTGAAAGCGATGCGCCCGTTGAGGCGCCACAGAACATCCTGCCGTTCCGCCCCGTAAGCGAGCCGAAGTCGCCCGTGCTCACTGTTGTCGAAAGCAAAGCGTTTGACGAGTTGGGCCGCCGTATCTCGGCTGAACTGGAAACAGACAACGGCAGCACAGCAATGCCGACGGCAGCCAACGATTCGACACCGCCTGTCGCCGAGAAACCGCCGCTGGAAAATCCCCCCGCGTTTTTGCAACCTGAAGCGTTGCCGCCGCGCGCCACCTCGGCGCACGATTCGCTATTGCTTGATCGCCTGCCCGCAGGTGTGCTGATTTATCGGATCGACCGGCTGATTTATGCCAACCGGACGTTTCTGGAACAAACCGGATTTTCAGGTCTGCATGAACTGACCGAGGCCGGCGGGCTCGATGCCTTGTTTGTCGAACCGATTTCCGGAACTGGCGTCTCTACGTCCGAAGAAGGCGCGCCGGTTACGATTTCAACGACGAAGACCGGTCGCGCCGAATCCCATTCCGCGCGGCTGTTTTCGATTTCGTGGGACGATGAACCGGCGATGGCGCTGATTTTCTCGGGCGCTCCGCGAATATCTACACAACAGCCTGCCGCGGTCCCCGCCGCAGATTCCACGCAGGCCGAAGAACTTGCGACAATCCTCGACACGACCGCTGAGGGCGTCGTGATGATCGACGGGCTCGGCCGGATTCTGTCCTGCAACCGCAGCGCCGAAGCATTGTTCGGCCGCACGAGCGACGACATCGCTTCGCTCAATCTGATCGATCTGTTTGCGCCGGAGAGTCAGAAGGCCGCTCTCGATCATCTGGAAAATGCGAAATCAGCGACCATCGCCAGCCTGCTCGATCACGGCCGCGAGACGCTCGGCAAGACGCGCGGCGGCGGCACGATTCCGCTCTCGATGACGATCGGCCGCACGCGGCCGGACAGCCCTCGCTTCTTCGCAGTGTTCCGCGACCTCTCGCAGACCAAGAAGAGCGAAGGCGATTTGTTGCAGGCAAGACGCCAGTCCGAACGCGCAACGAGCGCGAAGACCGACGTGCTCGGCCGCATCAGCCACGAAGTCCGCATGCCGCTGAATGCGATCATCGGCTTTGCCGACGTCATGATCGAAGAACGCTTTGGCCCCTTGGGCAACGAACGCTATGTCGAATACATGAAGGACATTCGCGCGTCCGGTCAGCGCGTCATGGCGATCATCGACGACCTGCTCGATCTGTCGCGCATCGAATCCGGCAAGATCGAGCTGTCATTCGCCAGTCAGGACTTGAATCAGACTATCGAGCAATGTGTCGCTGTGATGCAGCCGCAGGCCAACCGCGAGCGCATCATCATCCGAACCTCGCTCGCTCATTCATTGCCGTCGGTGAAGGCCGACGCGCGGGCGCTGCGCCAGATCGCGATGAATCTGATCGGCAGTTCGATTCATCTGGCGAATGCGGGCGGACAGGTGATCGTCTCAACCGCAACCACCGATTTCGGCGACATAGCATTACGCGTGCGCGATACCGGACCCGGCATGAACGACAACGAGATTGCCGCGGCGATGGCACCCTTCAGAACGGCAGCCGCGATGGATCAGATTGCGACGGACAATTCAGCGGTGAGCTTGTCGCTGACCAAGGCGCTGGTCGAAGCCAACAAGGCGAAGTTCAACATCAAGACCGCGCCGCATTCCGGCACCTTGATCGAAGTCGTGTTCGCTCACGCCAGCGCGATCGCGTAAGCGATTACGCGTTCTTCAGCGCAACGCGATAGCTTGCCTCGGTTTTCGCCTTCACTTCATCCAGCGTCACACCATCTGCCAGCTCGATCAGCGCCATGCCGTCCTTGCCGTGCTTGTCGATGATGAACACCGCCAGATCGGTGACGACCAAATCGACCACGCGCTCGCCGGTGAGCGGCAGGTTGCATTTGTGCAGCAGCTTCGCGCCGTCCTTGGCCGAATGCTCCATGACGACGATGACTTTCTTGACGCCGGCGACGAGGTCCATCGCGCCACCCATGCCCTTCACCATCTTGCCGGGGATCATCCAGTTGGCGAGGTCGCCGTTTTCGGACACCTGCATCGCGCCGAGGATCGACAGATCGATATGACCGCCGCGCACCATCGCAAAGGAATCCGCGCTTGAGAAATAGCTCGTCTTGGGCAGTTCGGTGACGGTCTGCTTGCCGGCGTTGATAAGATCGGCATCCTCGTCGCCTTCATACGGGAACGGACCCATGCCCATCATGCCGTTCTCGCTCTGAAGCAGAACGTCCACGCCATCGGGAATGTAATTCGA